>DASWST010000058.1:0-48097 GCA_036402515.1 Pseudonocardia sp. | reverse complement strand
GCTGGGTGCGGGCGGCCCGATCGCGGTGGTCGCGGCCAACCTGTACGTGGTGTTCTTCGGCGCCTCCTGGGGCCCGGTGGTGTGGGTCATGCTGGGCGAGATGTTCAACAACAAGATCCGCGCCGTGGCGCTGGCGGTGGCGGCCGCCGCGCAGTGGATCGCCAACTTCATTGTGTCCACCACCTTCCCGCCGCTGGCGAACATCGGCCTCGGCCTGGCCTACGGGATTTACACGCTGTTCGCTTTCCTCGCCGCACTGTTCGTGATCAAGTACGTTCAGGAAACCAAGGGCAAGGAACTCGAGGACATGGTCTGACCCGCGTCGGGCGGGATGGCCGGTTGGCCAGCGACAGGACGTGAGGCGAGGAGGAGCGGGCGATGGGGCTGGTCATCGGGGTCGACATCGGTGGCACCAAGGTGGCGGCGGCCGTCGTGGACGAAGACGGCATCATGATCGAGAAGCTGCGGGTGGACACCCCGGCGAAGACGCCAGGGTCGGTGAACGACGCGATCGCCGACCTGGTGTGGAAGCTGCGGGAGCGGCATGACGTGGAGGCGGTCGGGATGGGCGCGCCGGGCTTCGTCTCGGCGGACCGGTCCACCGTGCTGTTCACCCCGAACCTGCCATGGCGGGCGGAGCCGCTCGGCGCGGAGATGACCGAGCGGCTCAACCTGCCCACCGTGGTGGAGAACGATGCCAACTGCGCGGCGTGGGCAGAGGTCCGGTTCGGCGCCGCCCAGGGCGAACAGAACGTCGTCGCGCTCACCATCGGCACCGGCATCGGCGGCGGCATCATCCTCGGCGGCCAACTGATCCGCGGTGAGTTCGGTATCGCCGCGGAGATCGGTCACATGAACGTGGTGATCGAGGGCGGCCTGCGCTGTGGCTGTGGCAACCGCGGCTGCTGGGAGCAATACGGCAGCGGCCGGGCGCTGGTCCGGGACGCCCAGGACTTCGCCCGGATCTCGCCGTCCCTGGCCCAGCGCATGCTCGAGCTGGCCGGCGGAGACCCCGACAAGATCACCGGCCCGGAGGTTACCCAGGCGGCCAAGGAGGGCGACCCGGCCGCGCTGGAGATCTACCGGGTGATCGCCGGCTCGATCGGCTACGGCATGGCCGACCTGGCCGCGGTGCTGGATCCGGCGGTGTTCCTCATCGGCGGTGGCGTCGCGGACGCCGGGGAGCTGCTGCGCACGCCAGTGGAGAAGGCGTACCTGGAACGGCTCACCGGGCGCGGCCGCCGACCGTTCGCCAAGGTCCTCATTGCGCGGCTGGGCGGTGAGGCGGGCATCGTGGGCGCCGCCGACCTGGCCCGCACCAGCGGCTGACCGCCGCCGGGCGCCCCGATGTGGGCCAAGCCGGGCCTGCCCAGATCGAGCGGGGGCGGCTTCCCGGAGCCACCGCCTGTTTGCCCTTCCAGCAGGTGGACGCCAGGTTTCTCGGCAAGTTCGATTTGGGCAACAACGGGGCGTGACGCACGGCACAGATCCGCTGAGCGGGATTAGGGTTCACATGCCGTCGTCGCCACCGACGCAGGAAGGATCATCAGATGGCCGTCCATCCGCGCGCGGGCACACCGGCGCTTCCCGAGGATCTGGTCGATCTCGACAGGCTGATCAGCGCTTACTACGACGAGCACCCGGACCCCTCCGTTGTCGCGCAGCGGGTCGCCTTCGGCACCTCGGGGCACCGCGGTTCCTCGCTGAGTCGCACGTTCAACGACGACCACATCGCCGCCACCAGCCAGGCGATCTGTGAGTACCGGGCCGGGCAGGGCACCACCGGCCCGCTCTTCCTCGGCCGGGACACCCACGCGCTGTCCGAGCCGGCGTGGCGGACCGCGATCGAGGTGTTCGCCGCCAATGACGTGACGGTGCTGATCGAGAGCGCGACCGACGGCACGGCTGTGTTCACCCCCACGCCGGCGGTGTCGCACGCCATCCTGAAACACAACGCGGGTGGCCCGGCCGCTCGGGCGGACGGCGTGGTGGTCACCCCGTCGCACAACCCGCCGCCGGACGGCGGCTTCAAGTACAACCCGCCCAACGGCGGCCCGGCGGACACCGATGCCACCGGCTGGATCGCCAACCGGGCGAACGAGTTGCTCGAGGCGAGGCTGGCCGGCGTCGAGCGCGTCTCGTTCGAGCGGGCCGTCGGATCCGATCAGGTGGGTCGCTACGACTTCCTGAACACCTACATCGAGGACCTGCCCGCGATGGTGCACCTGGAGGCGATCCGGGCCGAGGGGGTGCGCATCGGGGCCGACCCGCTGGGCGGGGCGTCGGTGGCCTACTGGGGCGCCATCGCCGAGCGATACAAGCTGGACATGACGGTGGTCAACCCGAACGTCGACCCCCAGTTCGCGTTCATGACGCTGGACTGGGACGGCAAGATCCGGATGGACTGCTCCTCGCCGTACGCGATGGCCTCGCTGGTCCGCCGCAAAGACGAGTTCCAGATCGCCACCGGCAACGACGCGGACTCCGACCGGCACGGCATCGTCACAGCTGACGCCGGCCTGATGAACCCGAACCACTTCCTGGCGGTGGCCATCGGCTACCTCTACCGGCACCGGGAGGGCTGGCCGGCGGATGCCGGGGTGGGCAAGACGGCGGTCAGCTCGTCGATGATCGACCGGGTGGCCGCCGACCTGGGCCGGCGCTTGGTGGAGGTGCCGGTCGGGTTCAAGTGGTTCGTCCCTGGGCTGCTCGACGGGAGCATCGGGTTCGGCGGCGAGGAGAGCGCCGGGGCGTCCTACCTGCGCTCCGACGGCACGGTGTGGACCACCGACAAGGACGGGATCATCCTGGCGCTGCTCGCCTCGGAGATCCTGGCCACCACCGGGCGCAGCCCCAGCGAGCACTACGCCGAGCTGACCGAGCGGTTCGGCGCCCCGGCCTACGCCCGCACCGACGTGGCCACCACCCGCGAGGCCAAGGCCAAGCTGGCCAAGCTGTCCCCGGACGACGTGCCGTCCACCGAGCTGGCCGGCGAGCCGATCACCGAGAAGCTCACCACCGCACCGGGCAACGGAGCGCCACTGGGCGGGCTGAAGGTGGTTACCGCCTCCGGCTGGTTCGCCGCCCGGCCGTCCGGCACGGAGGACGTCTACAAGGTGTACGCGGAGAGCTTCAAGGGCCCTGAGCACCTGGCCCGCATCCAGGCCGAAGCCCAGGACGTGGTCTCCTCCGCGCTGGGCGGCGAGGCATGAAGATCGGGCTGCTCACCAGGGAGTACCCGCCCAACGTCTACGGCGGCGCCGGCGTGCACGTGGACTTCCTGTCCCGCGAGCTGCGCCCGTTGGTGGACCTGACCGTGCAGTGCTGGGGGGAGGACCGCCGGGGCGAGGGCGGCACCGTGGCGTACGGGCATACCCCGAGCTCGGCGATGGCCGGCGCCAACCCGGCGTTGGCCACCCTGTCCATCGACCTGTCGATGACCGCCGCGGTGGCCGACCGGGACCTGGTGCACAGCCACACCTGGTATGCCAACATGGCCGGCTACCTGGCCAAACTGCTCTACGGCATCCCGCACGTGGTGACCACCCACTCGCTGGAGCCGCTGCGGCCGTGGAAGGTGGAGCAGCTCGGCGGCGGCTACGCGCTGTCCTGCTGGGCGGAGCGGACCGCGATCGAGCACGCCGACGCGATCATCGCGGTGAGCCACGGGATGCGCTCGGACATCCTGACCGTCTACCCCACGGTGGATCCGGACCGGGTGCGGATCGTGCCCAACGGGATCGACTCCCAGCTCTACCAGTACACCGACGACCGCTCCGCGTGGTCCAAGTACGGGCTGGACCCGGACCGGCCGACCGTGCTGTTCGTGGGCAGGGTGACCCGGCAGAAGGGGGTGCCGCACCTGGTCAGGGCGGCCGCCAAGTTCGACGAGCGGGCGCAGCTGGTGCTGTGCGCCGGCGAGCCGGACACCCCCGAGCTGGCCAAGGAGTTCGTCGGGTTGGTGGATGAGCTGCAGTCCAGCCGGGACGGGGTGCACTGGATCCACGAGATGCTGCCCCGCGACGAGGTGATCCAACTGCTGTCCGGGGCAACGGTGTTCGCCTGCCCGTCGGTGTACGAGCCGCAGGGCATCGTGAACCTGGAGGCGATGGGCTGCGAGACCGCGGTGGTGGCCAGCGATGTGGGCGGCATCCCGGACGTGGTCCGCAACGGGGTGACCGGGCTGTTGGTGCCCTACAGCGCGGCCGACCCGCGCGGTTTCGAGGACGCCTTCGCCCAGCGGGTGAACGAGCTGCTGGAGAACCCGGAGCGGGCCCGCGCGATGGGCCTGGCCGGGCGTAAGCGGGCGGTGGAGGAGTACGGCTGGGGCGCCATCGCCGCGCGCACCGTGGCGATCTACCAGAGTCTGGGGGAGAAGTGATGGCTGTGCAGTCTGGCCGGCGGCCTCGGGTCCTCGGCATTGTTCTAGCCGGTGGCGAGGGCAAGCGGCTGATGCCGCTCACCCTGGACCGGGCGAAGCCGGCGGTACCGTTCGGCGGGGTGCACCGGATGATCGACTTCGTGCTGTCCAACCTGGTCAACGGGGGCGTGCACAAGATCGCGGTACTCACCCAGTACAAGTCGCACTCGCTGGACCGGCACATCTCCACGGCCTGGCGGCTGGCCTCGCTGACCGGCGGCTACGTGACCCCGGTGCCGGCCCAGCAGCGCCGGGGGCCGCACTGGTACCTGGGTAGCGCGGACGCGATCTACCAGAGCCTGAACCTGATCAACGACGAGTCGCCGGACATCGTGGCGGTATTCGGCGCGGACAACGTGTACCGGATGGACCCGTCGCAGATGATCGACCAGCACATCGAGTCCGGCGCCGGGGTCACCGTCGCCGGTATCCGGGTGCCCCGCAAGGAGGCCACCGCCTTCGGGGTGATCCACACACCGGACGGGACCGCGATCTCGGAGTTCCTGGAGAAGCCGGACGACCCGCCGGGGCTGCCCGACTCACCGGAAGAGTCGTACGTGTCCATGGGCAACTACGTGTTCAGCACGGACGCGCTGTGCGAGGCGTTGGAGCGCGACGCGCGGGACGCGGACTCCCGGCACGACATGGGCGGCAACATCGTGCCCCAGCTGGTCGGGCGGGGCTACGCCGGCGTGTACGACTTCAATGCCAACGTGGTGCCCGGGGAGACCGAGCGGGACCACGGCTACTGGCGCGACGTCGGGACGATCGACGCCTACTACGAGGCGCACCGCGACCTGATCTCCACGCACCCGATCTTCAACCTCTACAACACCGACTGGCCGATCTTCGCGCTGCCCGCGCAGCGGCCGCCGGCCAAGTTCGTCAACGGCGGTTCGGCGCAGGAGTCCATGGTCAGCGCGGGGTGCATCGTGTCCGGCGCGCAGGTGATGCAGTCGGTGCTCTCCCCGGGCGTCTACCTGGAGAACGGCGCTGTGGTGCAGGAGTCGGTGCTGGCGGACGGGGTCCGGGTGGGCGCGGGCGCGGTGGTGCGCCGGGCCATCCTGGACAAGAACGTCACGGTGCCGGCGGGCGCGCACGTGGGCGTGGACATGGACCGGGACCGGGCCTCCTACCACGTCTCGGACAGCGGCGTGGTGGTGCTCGGCAAGGGCACGATCGCGGAGAGCTGATCCGGGGAGGGCCCGGTTGCGGCAGGGTGGGGGGTGGTCCGGTGCCGGACCGAGCCACCCGCAGAGGAGGAACTCCCTCATGCCCGCTGTACTCACCGACGGCGATCGCGGCTTCCTGGCCCGCCCCCGGCTGGGTTTCCTGACCGTCGCCCCGGCCAAACCGTCCGGCTGGCCGGCGACCCGGCCGGTGTGGTTCGAGCACACCGACGAGGGCACCGTGCAGCTGTTCTCCGGGGCCGATTCCCCCAAGGTGCGCCGGATCCAGGAGACGCCGAGGGCATCGCTACTGGTGGCGAACGAGGTCGGCGAACCGGAGAACTGGATCGTGTTCGCGGGTTCCGCCGAGATCAAGCCGGACGGGGCTGACGAGCTTGCCGGGCGGCTGGCCCGCCGCTACTGGGATCTCGCCGAGCCGGAGAAGGCGGCGGCGCTGGAGGGGATGCTGAGCGGCGAGCTGGTGCGCATCGTCATCGAGCCTGAGAAGGTCACCCGATACGGCGGCTGAGTCGCTGTGGCGGCCGGGATGAGCCGCGGGTTCGCGTCGTAGGCTCCGGACATGAGCGGCGAGCGCGGGTTCGGAGTGGACATCGGTGGCAGCGGCATCAAGGGCGCCCCGGTGGACCTGCACAGGGGTGACCTCGCGGACGAACGGTTCCGGTTGCCCACTCCGGAGCCGTCAACCCCGGCGGCGGTGGCGGACGTAGTGCGGCAGGTGTTGGACCACTTCGCCTGGACGGAGCCGTTCGGCTGCACGTTTCCGGCGGTGGTGCAGCACGGCATGGTGTGCACGGCGGCGAACGTGGACGCGTCCTGGATCGGCACCGATGCGCACAAGCTGCTGGCCACCGCGACCGGGCGGCAGCCGCTGGTGGTCAACGACGCGGACGCCGCCGGAGTGGCCGAGGTGCGGTTCGGCGCGGCGAAGGGCCTGGACGGCGTCGTGGTGGTGTCCACCCTGGGTACCGGGATCGGCTCCGCGTTGATCGTGGGCGGCAAGCTGGTGCCGAACACCGAGCTGGGCCACCTGGATGTGGACGGGCACGACGCGGAGTCGCGGGCCGCCGACGCGGCCCGGGAGCGGGAGGGGCTGTCCTGGGAGGCCTGGGCCGCCCGGCTCTCCCGCTACTTCCAGCACCTGGAAAATCTGTTCTGGCCGGACCTCATCGTGGTCGGCGGCGGAGTGAGCAAGCGGGCGGACCGGTGGCTGCACCTGGTAGAGACCCGCACGAAGCTGGTGCCGGCCGCACTGCGCAACAGCGCCGGGATCGTCGGTGCGGCGGCGCTCGCAACCGAGCAGCGCACCAAGCCGATGCGCTAGTTGTCGGTCGACGGTCGCGCGCGCGGCCGAATGCGGCTAAGTTAGCTAGCCGTGCTAACTATTGAGGGTGAAAGCCCGGCCCGCCGCCGGATCCGGGGGTGACCGGATTAGCCCCGCCGCAAGCCCGCGGCGATCGGTACAAGTGGGTGGCGCTGTCCAACACCACGCTCGGCGTGCTGATGAGCCTGATGGACGCGTCGATCGTGATCATCGCGATGCCGGCGATCTTCGGCGGTATCGGGCTGGACCCGCTGGACCCGGCCAACATCGGCTACCTGCTTTGGATGATCCTGGGCTACCTGCTGGTACAGGCGGTCCTGGTGGTCGCGCTGGGTCGGCTGGGCGACATGTTCGGCCGGGTCAAGATGTACAACCGAGGCTTTGTGATCTTCACTCTGGCCTCCGTCGCGCTGTCCTTCGACCCGTTCCACGCCGGGCAGGGCGCACTCTGGCTGATCGGCTGGCGCGCGGTACAGGCGGTTGGCGGGGCGATGCTGACCGCGAACTCGGCGGCCATCCTGACCGACGCATTCCCGGTCCAGCAGCGCGGCATGGCTCTGGGGGTGAACCAGATCAGCGCGCTGACCGGCCAGTTCCTCGGGCTGGTGATCGGCGGACTGCTGTCCGAGATCGACTGGCGGGCGGTGTTCTGGGTGAGCGTGCCGATCGGCGTATTCGGCACCATCTGGTCCTACCGCAGCCTGCGTGAGGTGGGCAGCGCCCGGGTGGCGCGGATCGACTGGCCGGGCAACTTCACCTTCGCGGCCGGCGCGGCGCTCATCCTGGCCGCGATCACCTACGGCATCCAGCCCTACGGCGGGCACTCCACCGGCTGGTCGAACCCGCTGGTACTCGGTGGCATCGCGCTCGGGGTAGCCCTGCTGGTGGTCTTCGGGATGATCGAGACGCGGGTGGCCGAGCCGATGTTCCGGCTGAGCCTGTTCCGGATGCGCGCATTCGCCGCCGGCAACCTGGCCGCGCTGCTCGTCGCCATCGCCAGGGGCGGCTTGCAGTTCATGATCATCATTTGGCTGCAGGGCATTTGGCTGCCGCTGCACGGCTACGACTTCGCCGCCACGCCGCTCTGGGCCGGCATCTACATGCTGCCGCTCACCGCTGGATTCTTGATTGCCGGGCCGGTCTCCGGATCGCTGTCCGACCGGTTCGGCGCGCGGTTGTTGGCGACCACCGGACTCTTGTTGCTGGCCGGCGCGTTCCTCGGGCTGATGGCGCTGCCGGTGAACTTCTCCTACCCGGCGTTCGCGGTCCTGCTGGCGCTGAGCGGGATCGGGCAGGGCATGTTCTCCGCGCCGAACACCTCCGCGGTGATGGGCAGCGTGCCGCCCGGGGAGCGCGGGGTCGCCTCCGGGATGCGGGCCACCTTCCAGAACTCCGGCACCGCGCTGTCCATCGGGGTGTTCTTCTCGCTGATGGTGGTCGGGTTGGCCGGTTCCCTGCCGGACACCCTGTCCGCCGGCCTGCGCGCGCAAGGCGTGCCGGCCGCGGTCGCCGCCGAGGCGGCCAACCTGCCGCCGGTGAGCACCCTGTTCGCCGCCTTCCTCGGCGCGAACCCGGTGGCCCACCTGCTCGGGCCCAGCGGTGCCCTTTCGACGCTGCCACCGGCGAACCGGGAGGCATTGACCGGCACTGAGTTCTTTCCTCAGCTGATCTCCGAGCCGTTCCACCACGGGCTGGTTACGGTGTTTACAGCAGCCGCCGTCATGGCGGTGATCGCCGCACTCGCCTCTATCTCCAGAGGACGCTCCCCGCTGACCGAAAGGACGCCGGCATGACCTCCACCAGCCCTGATGCCATCCTCGCCGAGACGGTGACCATCACCGGCCACGGCGGCGACCAGATCGAGGCCTACCTGGCCCGCCCGCTCGCACCGGGCTCCCGGGGCGGGATCGTCTGGATACACCACATGCCTGGCTACGACCGGGAGACCAAGGAGTTCGTGCGCCGCCTCGCGGTCGCCGGCTACCACGCGGTCTGCCCGAACCTGTACTCCAGGGAGGCGCCGGGCGCGGACCCGGACGACGCGTCGGCCACGGTGCGCGCCGCCGGCGGAGTGCCGGACGATCGGCTGGTCGGCGATGTGGCCGGCGCGGCGGACTACCTGCGCGGCCTGGAGGGGGCCAACGGCAAGATCGGCGTGATCGGACACTGCTCCGGAGGCCGGCAGGCGTTCCTGGCCGCGTGTTCGCTGGACCTGGACGCCGCCGTCGACTGCTACGGCGCGTTCGTGGTGGAGGATCACGTCGAGGGCATGCCCAAGGTGATGCAGCCGATCCTGGATCTGGCCCCTAACCTGAGCGGCCCGCTGCTCGGGCTGTTCGGCAAGGAGGACCGCTACCCGAACCCGGACGCGGTGGCCAAGCTGGACGCCGAGCTGACCCGGCTGGGCAAGCAGCACGAGTTCCACTCCTACGACGGCGCCGGGCACTCGTTCTTCTCGCCGGACCGGCCGGCCTACCGAGTGGATGCCGCGCTGGACGGCTGGCACCAGATCTACGACTTCTTCGGCAAGCACCTGGCGGGCTGACCCATGTGTACCTACCTGACCGAGAAGATCGCCGTGGACGGCAGCGGCAAGGGCGCCACAGGCTGGTTCGGCGCCAGTGAGGCCACCGTGTACGTGGACCACCCGGTGCACGCCCAGTACGGCCACACGGTGAACATCGACGTGCTCAACCCGGCACTGGGCCCGTCCGCCCGGGTCGCCCTGGAGCTGACCGAGGAGACCGCCCTAGCCCTGGCCGACGCCATCCACCGCGCCATCGCCTCCGCCCCTGACGGACTTGCCTCCAGACACCAGTAACCGCTCGTCGCCCCGGCCCGGTAGCCGCACCGCCGTTTGACTTCGCATACCTGCCCTGCACTTCGCACAGTGTGTGACGTGTGCGAAGTGGAGGCTGCATGTGCGAAGTGGAGAGGGCTCGCGGGCGAGCGCGGGGTTTGGGGCGAGCGAGGCGGTCAGGCGAGCGCGCGGTGGAGTCGGCCCGCAACGGGGTCGAAGGACTCCAGGTCCTGCCACGTCCAGCGGATAACCATGATCCCCTCGGCGCGCAGCGCGTCTTCCCGCAGCTTCTCGCGGTAAACGGCCTCGCCCGGTTCCTGCCCGGGGCTCAGCAGCCGGCCGTACTTGACCCGGCCGTCGAACTCCCCGATCACCCGGCGGCCCGGCCAGCCGAAGTCGCCTCGACCGACCAGCACGCCCCGACCGTTGCGCACCTCCCACTGCAGCTCCGGGATCGGCAGGTCGGCGCGGGCGATCGCAACCCGGCTGCGGGACTCGCCGACGCTCTCCGCGCGCTCGTCCAAGAAGGCCACAGCGCGGCGGGCACGGGCGCAGCGCGGTCGGCGGGCGGAGCGGCGCAACATATCGCCCAACTGATCCGAGTCGCTGAGCTGCCCGGCCAGTGCCGCATCGCCGATCACCACCGCTGGTTCGAACGGCAGCGCGCGGGCAAGGTCGACAATGGTGCGGGCCACTGTGGTCACCGGGATGCCCTCGACGTACTCGATCTCGTCGGGGTCCACTCGAGCTACGCGCACGTGAACCAGCCGCTCGCGCCGGCCGCCGTAAGTCCTGGCGCGGGTGACCTGGACCCTGCTCAGCGGCACAGACCAGGTGGGCAGCCCGTGCAGGACCGCCGCCGAGCCATGGCTGGCAACCGCGCCCTCGGCCAGCTCGGTGAAGGCCGCGTGTACCGCCAGCCGGTGGCGAGCCGCGACGTCCTCCGGCTCGGGGCCCTCGAGGTAGGCGCCGCGGCGCAGCCGCGTCAGCTCGCCGTTGCGCAGCGCCCGGCGCAACTCGTACTCGGTATAACCCGCGGCGAGTAATTCCGACCGCCAATGCACCCGTGCCTTGTCCATGCCGTCCACAGTCGACGACGCTGCCCGGCCGGCCCCGCTCGCACTGCACCCTGTGGACAACCGCTTCCGCTGTGGACAGCTCCACCCACTTCGCACAGCTGGCCGTCACTTCGCACAGTTTGTGCGGTATCTGGGTGTGCGGTGTGCGAGGTTAAGGCCCGGTATGCGAAGTGGGACCGGGGCGGGCGGGGCCGGCGCTGGTTAGCGGGCGGGGGCCAGGGTGCTGCGGACGGCGGTGGCCATCGCCTCGCCGAGTGCTACCGGGACGGCGTTGCCCAGTTGGCGCATCTGCTCGCCCCGTGGGCCGGCCAGCCACCAGTCGTCCGGGAAGGTCATGATCCGGGCGACCTCGCGCACGGTCAGGTAGCGGACCGTGCCGTCGTCGCGGCGCAGCACCGACTCGCCGCCGGGGACGCCGTGCACGCCGGCCTTGACCGTCTTGGCCGGCCGGTCCAGCTCGTTCGGCGTGTGGCCGCGATAGACCCGGGCGCCCGGCCAGCCGTAGTGGTGCAGCCAGCCTGGGTGCTCGACGCGGTCCTGGAAGGGCTCGAGTGGCTCGGGTAGGTCGGCGATGGCGTCCCGCAGCGTGCGCCAGGACGCCAGCGGGGTAGCCATGCGCGGCGCTTTGCTCTGCGCACCTATACGCAACGGTGGGGGCGGTGCTGCCCGTTGCGTATTTGTGCGCAGAGCAAAGGGGAGTCCATGTCGCTCCCAGTACTCCCCGGACGCCTGGTCGGCCAAGAGCGCGGACTCCGCATGTGTCGGGGCTGGCGGGTGCCAGTCGGTCAGTCCGAGGTCCCGGCGGAAGGCGACCACGAACACCCGCTGGCGGATCTGGGGTACCCCGTAGTCGGCGGCGTTCACCGGCAGGCACCACACGTCGTAGCGCTCGGCCGGATCCGCGCGGTCCCGATCCAGCGACTTGGCCAGCCGTCGGTCGTGGTCCCGCCAGTCCTCGCCCTCCACCCGCCGCTCAAAGGGCAGCGCCAGCTCGCGCAGGATGTAGGAGTAGTACGGCTGGAACGACGGGCGCAATAGCCCCCGAACGTTCTCCGCGAGCACCGCCTTGGGCCGGGTCTCGCGCACGCAGCGGAACAGCTCCGGCCACAGGTTGCGCGGGTCCTCCCAGCCGCGGTGCGTCCCGCCGAGGCTCCACGGCTGGCACGGCACGCCGCCGGCCACCACGTCCACCCGCCCGCTCAGTTCGGAGAAGTCGACCGCGCGCACGTCGCCGGGCACCAGCGGCCAGCCGGCGGCCCGGCCGGCGGAGGTGTTCGCCCGCAGCGTCTCGCAGGCCCGCCGCTCCAGCTCGTTGACCAGCAGGTGCGCGAACCCGGCACGGTGCATGGCCAGGGCAAGGCCCCCGCCGCCGGTGAACAGCTCCACGCTGGACAGTTCCGGGACGGCCACCGCCGGACCCTACCGGCCGAGCGGCCAGCCGCATTGACCCCACGCTCGGGGCCCCACCATGATGATGATCCCGCTCAGTGTCGGGCGGGGCTGGCCCAGCGCCGGGCTGGGCGCGGGAGGTGCGGCGAATGGCGGCGGTGGACACCGTCCGGGGTCCGGTCGAGCTGGATGCACTGGGCGTGACGCTCATGCACGAGCACGTTTTTGTGCTCACCCCGGACGTGATGCAGAACTACGGCCATGAGTGGTGGGACGAAGACGTCCGGGTCGCCGACGCGATCAAGAAGCTCGGCAAGCTCAAGGCCGCCGGAGTGGACACCATCGTGGACCCGACCGTGGTCGGATTGGGCCGCTACATACCCAGGGTGCAGCGGGTCAACGCCGGGGTCGACATCAACATCGTGGCCGCCACCGGGTTGTACACCTTCGACGCGATCCCGGAGTTCTTCCACCACCGGGGCCCGGGCACGCTGCTGGGCGGCCCCGAGCTGATGACAGAGATGTTCGTCAAGGACATCCGGGAGGGCATCGGCGGCACCGACGTCAAGGCCGCGTTCCTCAAGTGCGTGGTGGAGGAGGCTGGCCTCACCCCGGACCAGACCCGGGTGCAGGCGGCGGTCTGCGAGACGCACCAGGAGACCGGCGTCCCGATCACCGTGCACACCAACGCCGCGCACCAGACCGGGCGGCTGGCCATGGAGTTCTACGGCAAGCGCGGGGTGGACCTGACCAAGGTGGTCGTCGGCCACGCCGGGGACAGCAACGACCTGGACTACCTGAAGTGGATCATGGATCAGGGCGCCACCATCGGCTGCGACCGGTTCGGGCTGGACCTGTTCAACCCGACAGAGGACCGGGTGGCCACCATCGTCGCGCTGGCTGGGCAGGGCTACGCGGACCGGATCGTGCTCGGCCACGACGCGTCCTGCTACATCGACTACTTCGCCGGCGAGGAGCACCAGGCGATGCTCAAGGAGTTCGCGCCGAACTGGCACTACCGGCACATCAGCCACGACGTGCTGCCCGCGCTGCGCGAGCGGGGTGTGGCCGAGGAGCAGATCCACGCCATGCTGGTGGACAACCCGAGGCGCTACTTCACGGCGGCGGGGTGAGCCCGGTGGTAGAACCGCTGCCCCGTGGCAAGGCGCCGTTCGACACCACCGGCATCACTCGCGACGAGCGGGGCATTGCGCATTACACCGACATGCCCGCGTCGCTGGTGGGGCTGTTCCGGAGCGCGGTGGAGCGAGCGCCGGACGCCGAGGCGCTGGTCGAGGTGGGCCGCCCCGATCCGCTCCGGCTCAGCTTCCAGGAGCTCTGGGACCGGGCGGCCAGGGTGGCCGGCGGCCTGGCCGACGAGGGAGTCCGCCCCGGTGACCGGGTGGCCATCCTGCTGCCGGCGGGAGTGGACTGGGTGGTCGGGTTCCTGGGCACCCAGCTGGCCGGCGCGGTCTCGGTGCCGGTGAACACCCGGTTCGCCGATCCGGAGATCGAGTACGTGCTGTGCGACTCCGGGTCGGCGGTGGTACTGCGGCCTGGCCAGCCTTTGCCCGAGGGGCCGCCGCGCGCGGTGGAGCACCTGGGCCACGACGACCTGGCCGCGATCTTCTACACCAGCGGCACCACCGGGTTCCCCAAGGGCGCGATGACCACCCAGGAGAACTTCCTGGCGAACGTGGAGACGGCCATCCGGGTACTGGGCATCGACCGGGCGGACGGGGCGGCGCAGCGCGGGCTGATCTCGGTGCCGCTGTTCCATGTGACCGGCTGCAACAGCCAGCTCCTGGTGCACTTGGCACTGGGCGCGGCCACCGTGGTGCTGCCCACGTTCAACGTGCGGGAGTTCCTGCGCACCATCGTCGACGAGCGGATCAGCCTGCTGACCACAGTGCCGGCGATCTACGCGCTGTCCCTCGCGCAGCCGGACTTCGCCGACCACGACGTCAGCGGCGTGACCAGGCTTTCCTACGGCGGTGCGCCGATGGCGCCGGAGCTGGTGCGCCGGATCGCCGAGGCATTCCCGAACGCCAGGCTGGGCAACGGGTTCGGGCTGACCGAGACCGCGTCCATCTCCACGTACCTGCCACACGAGTGGGCCGCTGAGCACGCCGATTCGGTGGGTTTTGCCGCGCCGGTGGTGGATCTCGCGGTGGACAAGCTGGATGCCGACGGCGTGGGTGAGCTGCTCATCCGGGGGCCGAACGTGGTGGCCGGGTACTGGGACAAGCCGGACGCCACCCGGAACACCTTCGTGGACGGTTGGCTGCGCACCGGCGACCTGGCCAGGGTGGATGAGGAGGGCCTGGTCTACATCGTGGACCGGGCCAAGGACGTGATCAACCGGGGCGGCGAGAACGTGTACTCCGTCGAGGTGGAGAACGCCCTGGCCGGCGCGCCCGGGGTGGCCGATGCCGCGGTGGTCGGAGTGCCGGACACGGTGATGGGTGAGAAGGTCGGCGCGGTGCTGGTGTCCGTGCCGGGCGGCAAGGTGGACCCCCGGGCCGTGCTGGACTACCTCGGCGACAGGCTGGCCGCCTTCAAGATCCCGCAGTACATCGTGGTCCGCGAGGAGCCGCTGCCCCGCAACCCGGGCGGCAAGATCCTCAAACGCCAACTGCGCGAACAGACCGACTGGGGCGTCCCACTGCGGTAATTGACTGTTAGGATAGCCTAACTTGCGCTTGGGGAGTCGCTCCTCCGGCGGTGGGGGGTGAAGTGTCGGAAGGGTCAGTCCCGGATCGTCCTCGAGTGACCCTTCCGCCACTTTGACCCCCGCTGGCGCCTTAGCTGGACTGCACCACCGTGTCCAGGTTGCTCAGCACACCGTCGTAGATCCGGCGTAGCCCGGGCGGGGCGAAGGTGCGCTCGAAAAAGCCGCCGATGCCGCCGGCCCCGCTCCAGGTGGTGTGCACCTCGACGGCGCTATGCCCGGCGTCGGCCGGCTGCACCGTCCAGGTGGTCACCATGCTGGAGTTCTGGTCCGATTCCACCAGTACGCCGCCGTCCGTCTCGCTGACCTCGACGAGTTGGTCGCGCACCCTTTTCTCGGTCGCCGCCAGCTTCCAGTGCACCCGGGTGCCAACGCCCTGGCCGCCGGCCTGAACCTGGTAGTCGCTGTAGTGCTCGGTGAGGATCTTCGGTCGGGTGGTGTGATAGTCGGCGAGTGCCGCGCGCACCCGCTCGACCGGCGCGTGGATCTCCCGCCGCGCGGTGACAGTTACCTGTGCCATGCGTTCATAGTGCCCACCCCGGCGATCAGCCGGCGCGGCGGTCGGTCGAACGCTCACCCCGTGAGTGGTTAGCGTGGCTAAGCCGCTTGATAGCAACGCTAACCACTCACGGGGGTGCGGATGGCCGCTGGGACGCCGCAGCCGCAGCTGTGCCGGTGTTCCAGGGACGCGGGCAGCCGGACGATCTCGCTGCTGGCCAGCGGGTCGGCCAGCCGGCGGGCCAGCAGCTGCACCGCGCGGGCGCCGATCGCGTGCAACGGCTGAGCCGCGGCGGTCAGCGGCGGGGTCATCGCCTCGGCCCACTCCAGGTCGTCGAAGGACACCAGCGCGATGTCCCGGCCGGCGAGCAGGTTCTCCTCGCGCAGCGCCAGCAGGGTGCCGATGGTCATCGCGTTGTTGGCGGCGAACAGTGCGGTGGGCGGGCGAGCGCCCCGCAGCAGCCGCAGTGCGGCCCGCCGCCCGCCGGTCACCGACGACTCGCCGTCGACCAGCAGCTCCGGCTGCACCGCGAGCCCGCACACCCGGTGCGCGCGCCGGTAGCCGCGCACCCGCTCGGCGCTGGTGGACAGTCCGGCCAAGCCGACCACCATGCCGACCCGGGTGTGCCCGAGCTTGATCAGGTGTTCGACCAGCCGGCAGGCGGCCGCCTCGCTGTCCGTGCCGACCTGGTCGCACGGCACCTCGGTGAACCGGTCGACCAGGACAAACGGGGTGTTGTGCTTGCGCAGCAGGGGCAGGGTGAGTCGCTCCCAGCCCCAGGTCGGGGCAAGCACCACGCCGTCCACCTGGCGGGACTGCAGCAACGCGACCGCGTCCCGCTCGGTGTCCGCCTCATCGTGGGTGTCGCAGAACAACATGGCGTAACCGGCCCGGCGGGCCTCCGACTCGACCCCGAGGATCAGCTCGGCCAGGTACGGGTTGGACGCCCCGGTGAGCGCCAGCCCGATGGTCGGGCCGGTCGCGGCGTCCCTGTGCTGGCGGATCGCGTAGCCCAGCGAGGCGGCCGCCTGCTCCACCCGGCTACGGGTTTCCTCGGCCACGAACCGGGTCGCGTTGAGCACGTGCGAGACGGTGCTGACCGAGACGCCGGCCAGCTCGGCCACGTCGGCCATCCGAACCCGCTTCGCCGCGCTCACCCTCACTTCTTCCAGCCGAATGCCCCGGACAGCGCCGTCCGGGTGTCCGCCGGGTCGATCACGTCGTCGATCTCGAACGCGGCGGCCGTGCTCAATGCCTTGCCGTGCTGGTACGCCTGCGCGACCAGCTCCTGGTACCGCGCCCGCCGCTGCTCCGGGTCGGCGATCGCGGTCAGCTCGGCACGGTAGCCCAGCTGGACCGCTCCCTCCAGGCCCATACCGCCGAACTCGCCGGTCGGCCAGGCCGCGGTGAGCAACGGAGCCTTGAGGTGACCGCCGGCCATGGCCATCGCGCCCAGCCCGTAGCCCTTGCGCAGCACCACGGTGCACAGCGGCGAGCGCAGCCGCGCGCCGGCCACGAACATCGCCCCGAACCGGCGGACCGTCGCGGTGCGCTCCGCCTCCGGGCCGACCATGAACCCCGGGGTGTCGCACAGCGAGACCACCGGCAGGCGGTACGCGTCGCAGATCCCCAGGAAACGGGTGGCCTTGTCGGCGGCGTCCGCGTCGATCGCGCCGCCCAGGTGGGTGGGGTCATTGGCGATCACTCCCACCGGGTGGCCCTCGAGGCGGGCCAGCGCGGTCAGGATGCCCACGCCGTAGGCCGCCCGCAGCTCCAGCACGCTGCCGGTGTCGAACAGCGTGTCCAGCACCGGCCGGACGGGGTAGCTGCGCACCCGGTTCTCCGGGATCAGGTGCCGCAGTCGACGCTGGTCCGCGCACTCCCAGCCGGTGGCCGGGCCCGCGCAGTAGGAGAGGTAGCGGCGGGCCGCGGCGACCGCGGCGGCGTCGTCGGACACCAGCAGGTCCACCACACCGTTGGGCACCTGCACCGCCATCGGCCCCACCGCGCCGGGCGCCACATCACCCAGCCCGCCGCCGGCGATCATCGCCGGGCCGCCCATGCCGATGCTGGCGTCCTCGGTGGCGATCAGTACGTCACACACCCCGGCCAGCGCGGCGTTGCCGGCGAAGCAGTACCCGCCGACCACCGCCACCGTGGGCACCTGGCCGACCAGCTCGGCGGCCAGCCGGAAGGTCGGCACGTCCAGGCCGGTGAACCCGGGCTGGTCGGTGTCCCCGGGGCGACCGCCGCCACCCTCGGCGAACATCACCAACGGCAGCCGCTGGCGCAGCGCCAGTTCCAGCAGCCGGTCGGTCTTGCGGTGGTTCTGCACGCCCTGGGTGCCGGCCAGCACGGTGTAGTCGTAGGACATCACCGCGCAGCGCAGCCCGGCCACCTCGGCGGTGCCGGTGACCAGGCCGTCGGCCGGGGTGCGGGCGATCAGGTCGGCCAGCTCGCGGCGGCGGCGCTGCGCGGCGATGGTCAGCGCGCCGTACTCGACGAAGGTGCCCGGGTCACACAACCGCGCCAGGTTCTCCCGCGCGGTGCGCCGGCCGGCGGCGTGCCTGCGGGCCACCGCCTCCGGGCGGGCTATGTCGAGTCCGATCCGGTGCCGCTCGATCGACTCGGCCAGGTCGGGGCGGATGCGGTCCAGGTCCTCGGCGGCCGCGGCGTCCCGGTCGGCGTCGCCGAGCTCGACCGGCTCGACCACCAGCAGCGGGGTGCCTTCGGCGACCGCGTCCCCCACAGCGACCAGGATTTCGCGCACGGTCACCGCCGCCGCCGCCGGCACCTCGTGCTCCATCTTCATCGCCTCGAGCACCACCAGGGCGGCGCCCGTGGCGCGGTGCTCCCCGGCGGCGGCCGGCAGCTCCACCACCACGCCGGGCAGCGGAGCGGTGATGGTGCCCTCCGGGAGGTCGTTGAGCTTGTCGGTGGCGGCTTCGGAGACCGGCTCGGCTTCGGGGGAGGGCGGCTCGGCTTCGGCGGAGGCTGACTTCAGCCGGGCGGCCGCGTCGAGCAACTCGGGCAGGTGCTCGTCCACGAATCCGGTGTGCAGCGCCCCGTTGCTGATCCCCGGGTGGGCCAGCAGCGCGCGCAGCAGGCCCAGGTTGGTCGCCGTGCCGGCCACCTCGAACCCGCCCAGCGCGCGCTCGGCGCGGGTGGTCACCCGGAGCAGCCCGGTCTGGTCGGCGGCGGCCGCCGGGTCGGAGATGATCACCTTGGCCAGCAGCGAGTCGTAGCGGGGACTCACCGATCGGCCCGGCGCGCAGTCGGTGTCCACCCGCACCCCGCGCCCGGTGGGCGGGTCGAACCGGGTGAGCGTGCCGGCGGCGGGCCGCACCGAGCCATCCGAGGCCAGCGTCTCGGCGTTCACCCTGGCCTGCACCGCCACCCCGCGCGCCGCCGGCGGGTGCTCGGGGTCCAGGCCCAGTTCGGCCAGCCGGGCGCCACCGGCCACCCGCAGCTGCAGCTCCACCAGGTCCAGCCCGGTGACCTCCTCGGTGACCGTGTGCTCCACCTGCAGTCGGGCATTCACCTCGAGGAACGCGGCGTCCTGCCCGACGACCAGAAACTCCACGGTGGCCAGGCCGAGCCGGTCCACCGAGGCACCGAGCCGCGACGCCGCATCGCGCAGCCGGGCCCGCACCCGCCCGCTGAGCCCAGGGGCCGGGGCGATCTCCAGCAGCTTCTGCCGGCGCCGCTGCACGCTGCAGTCCCGCTCGCCCAGCACCACCACCGCGCCGGTGTGGTCGCCGAGCAGTTGCACCTCGATGTGCCGGGCGCCAGGCAGCAGCCGCTCCAGGTACAGCCCGCCGTCACCGAAGCTGTGCACCGCCTCCGAGCGGCACCGCTCAAGCACCTCGGCCAGCTCCGGGGTCGGGGTCCCAGCCCAGCGCACCGGCCGGATCCCCCGCCCACCGCCACCGGCAACCGCCTTGACCATGGCGCCCTCGCCGTCGCCCAGCGAGGCCAGGAACTCCTGTGCGGTGGCCAGATCGGCGTCCGGGTCGGCGCCGGTCAGTACCTCGGTGCCGGCCAGCACGGCTACGCCCAGCTCGGCGGCCCGGCGGCGGGTGGCGGCCTTGTCGCCGAACAGCGCGAGTGCCTCCGGCGACGGCCCGACGAAGGTCAGCCCGGCCTCGGCGCAGGCCGCGGCGAACTCGGCCCGTTCGGACAGGAACCCGTATCCGGGGTGCACCGCGTCGCAGCCGGCATCCCGCGCGGCGGCCACCAGGGCGGCGCCGTCCAGGTACGCCGCCGGCCCGGTGCCGACCAGCGGCACGGCGCGGTCGGCCATGGCGGGATGTCCGGCGTTGTCCTCGTCCTCGGCGTACACCGCGACCGTGGGCATCCCGAGCGCGGCGGCGGTGTGCAGGATCCGGACGGCGATCTCACCGCGGTTGGCCACCAGGAGCCGGCTGACGGGCACGGTCGGGGGCCTCCTCAACACGCCGGTGGGTTGCGGCGGACTGTACGCGCGACAAGCCGGCCCGCTAGTTGATCTCTTCTGGCGAGCCGGCGGTGTGCTGAAACGGGCGACTCAGTGTGCTGTGAGCGCCGACTCGCGGGCCGTTAGCGGGTGGGCTTGGCGCGGGCGGCTCGCCAGGGTGGGCTGACCAGGAAGTGGGTGTCGTAGTGGTCCTGCACCTCCAGGAGGCTCTCCGCCGTCACCTCGCCGGTGGCGATCCGGGCCAGGTGACGGAAGTACTCGAACCGCTCGACCCCGGGAGTGATCACGATGAGCAGCTCCCCGGGGTGCCCGGGGGACGCGGCGAAGGCGTGCGGCAGGCCGGGCGGCACCACCACCAGGTCGCCCTCCTGGCCAGTGATCACCCGGTCGCCGGTGAGCAGGTCCACGGTGCCGGACAGCACGTAGAACAGCTCGCTGGACAGCTGGTGGGTGTGCGGCACGGCGCCGTCCGCGCCCTCGGCCATGGTGACCCGCTGGGTGCTCAGCGCCCCGCCGGTGGTGCTGCTGTCGGCCAGCAGCCGGATCGACACTTTGGGCCCGGCCAGCGTCTCCGCGTCGGCCGCGCGGATCACCACGGCCCCGCTGGACGCGGCGGAGCCGCCATGCCCGGCCCCGCCGTTCGACTCTCCCGATAGTGACTCGCCAGATAACGACGACGGCCCGGACATGGCGTCCCCTCCCTCAATGCTCGGCGGCGGCGTTCTTGTCGGCCGAACTACACCCGTTGCCCGGCCGTCGCGCCCACCCCCGGCGGAGCCGGGAAGCCGTCGACCGCACGCTCGTACGCGTGCGCTACCCGGAGCACGGTTGCGTCGTCGAACATCTTGCCGACGATCATCATGCCAACCGGGAGGCCGCCGGAGAGCCCTGCCGGCACGGAACACGCCGGGTGCCCGGTCACATCTGTCGGGCAGGTGTTGGCGATCATCTCCAGGCCACGGACGAGCACCTCCTCGCGTGGCGCGTCCGGGCCGGGAATGACCGTCGCGGTGATCGGCACCGTGGGCAGCACCAGCACGTCGAACCGGGCCAGCGCCTCGTCATAGGCCGCGCGCAGCACAGGTGCCAGGTTGCGGGCCATCGCGTAGTACTTGTTGCGTCCGCGCTCGCGGGCGTACCCGGCGGCGAGCAGCACCAGCTGCACGGTCTGGGAGAACTCGTGCGGCGCGGCCCGCCACTGGTTGCCGTAGTGCTCGATCAGCTCCGGGTCGTACAGGCCCTGCCAGTTCATCCCGTAGCCGTTCGCGTCCACCATCTGCGCGGCCGCCCCCTCGGTGGCGATCACGTCCCAGATCCGGGCGCCGTGCAGGTGCCAGGGAATGGACACGTCCTCGGCGGTCAGCCCGGCGGCGCGCAGCGTGTCCACCGCGGCGCGCACCGTCTCGTCCACCCCCGGCTCGGAGTTCTCGTGGCCGAATCCCTCGGTGACCACGCCGACCCGCAGCCCTTGCGCCGACTCGCCGATCGCGGCCAGGTAGTCCGGCACGTCCAGCTGGGTGGGCTGGCGCGGGTCGTGGCCGTCCCGGCCGGCCAGCACGCCCAGCAGCAGGGCGGCGTCGGACACGGTGCGGGTCATCGGGCCCAGGTGGTCGATGGTCTGCTCGATGGGGAACGCGCCGGTGTAGGGCACCAGTCCGTGGGTCGGCTTGTGCCCCACGATGCCGCTGTAGGAGGCCGGCATGCGCACCGAGCCGCCCTGGTCACCGCCGATGGCCAGGTCCACCAGCCCGGCGGCCACCAGCGCGGCGTTGCCGCTGGAGGAGCCGCCGGTGGAGCGGGTCTGGTCCCACGGGTTGCGCACCGGCCCGGTGCGTGAGGTGTGCGACCCGCCGGAGAAGCACAGGTCCTCGCAGACCGCCTTGCCGGTGACCGTGGCGCCGGCCGCGAGCGCCCGGGTGACCACTGTGGCGTCCCGGGTCGGGATGAAGCCCTCCACCGTCTTGGAGCCGTTCATCATCGGCAGCCCGGCCACGGTGATGTTGTCCTTGATGGCGATCGTCCGTCCGGCCAACTCCCCCTCCGGTGCCCCGGTGAGCTCGGTCGTGACGTACCACGCGCCGTACGGGTTGGCCGCATCGTCCGGGCGCTGCCACGGGCGCTCCGGGGCTTGCGGGGCGAGGTCGGAGTAGAGCTGCTCGACCGCGTCCCACGAGGCGAGCAGGCCGGCCACGGCGGGTTGGAAGGACTCCGCGTCGGCCGGGGAGTGGCCGAGGCGGTAGCCCTCGGCGACCGCGAGCAGCGCGCTGGAGTCGGGGGGTGGCACCGGCATGATGGCCTCCTCAGCGGGATCTGTTGAGTGCTCAGACGCTAATCGCGGCGGTTCGCGGCCGGTAGTGAAATGGTCCATGTGGTCCGGATTCCGCCAGCTCTCCTTCGGCGGCGGTGCGCCAGCGGGGCGGCCTCAACCCCGGCGGGGCGCGCCCTCAGCCGGGTGCCTCCAGCGAGGCGGTGAGCGTCGCGGCCATCTGCCTGCCGAGCTCCTCCGGGGTATTCGGGCCGCTCGCGCCGTACCACTTGTAGCACCAGTTGACCGCGCCGAGGCACATGTTCACGTAGACCTTGGGTGCCATCCCAAGCCGTACGTCGGGGTGCTCGGCGAGGTGCCGCTCCAGCGCGGCGACGAAGAGCCGCTCGAAAGCCCGCCGGCGGCTCAGCACCTCGCCGGCCAACTCCGGCGGCAGCTCGTGCTCCTCCTCGAAGCAGACCTTGAGCAGCGCCTGGTGCTCACAGGTGTAGACCACCCGGGAGGTGATCAGGTCGCGGATCGCGTCCAGCGGTGTGGCGGCCCCGGCGACGGTGTGTCGGCCCATCTCGAGGCTCTCGTCCAGCACGTCGGAGTAGATCCGGACGAGCAGCTCCTCCTTGCTCCGGAAGTAGTGGTAGAGCGTCGGCTTGGACAGGCCGACGGCGGCCGCGATCTCGTTCATCGAGGTGGCCCGGAACCCGCGCCTGCTGAAGATCTGCGCGGAGACGGAGGTGACCCGGGCGCGCTGGAGGTCAGCGCGGCTGAGCGCGGTCTCGGTCACCCGCACCTCCCCGGTCGTTGAGTGGGCGAGCTCAGCGCCCGCCGCCCGGCCCGGACGGTACTTGACAGCACCGGGCCGCTCGGATTCTACTGGCCCGACCGCCCGGTCGGTCGGGAAATGGCGTGTGCGCGCGGAGGCTTGATGAGCTGGGAGCTCGACCAGGTGCACGGGGACTTCCAGGCCAGCTGCCGGGCGTTCGTCGACCGACAGGTGCGTCCCCTGGTCGAGCCCGCCGAGGCGGCCGGGCAGTTCCCCGCCGAGCTGTGGAAGCAGCTGGGCGCGGCCGGCCTGCTCGGCCTGGTCACCCCGGACGGGTACGGCGGCGCGGGCGGGGACTCACTCGCGGTCGCGCTGCTCGCCGAGGAATTGGCCCGCGCCAGCGGCGGCATTGCGGTGACCGCGCTGGTCAGCGCGTACATGGCCGGTCCGCACCTGGTCCGGCACGGAACCCCGGCGCAGCGGGACCGATGGCTTGCCCCGCTGGCGGCCGGCGAGGCGGTGGCCGCGATCGCGGTGACCGAACCCGGCACCGGCTCGGACGTGGCGCGGGTGAGCACCACCGCCCGACGCACCCCCGACGGCTGGGTGCTGAACGGCCGCAAGATGTTCATCACGAATGCCGGGCTGGCCGATGTCGTCGTGGTGGCCGCCCGTACCGGGGATGCGGGCCGCGCCGGGCTGAGCCTGTTCCTGGTCGAGCGTGGCACCGCCGGGCTGAGCCTGGGCAGGCCGCTGCCGAAGATGGGCTGGCGTTCCTCGGACACCCGCGAGGTGCTGCTGGACGACCTGGCGCTGCCGACGGATGCGCTGCTCGGTACGGAAGACCGGGGCTTCTATCAGATCATGGAGGGCTTCCAGCTGGAGCGGGTCGCGCTGTCCGCGATGGGTATCGGGCATGCCGCGGAGTGCCTCGACCTGGCCCGGAACTACGCCGGCCAGCGCGAGGCGTTCGGCGAGCCGCTCACCCACCTGCAGACGATCCGGCACCGGCTCGCCGCCATGGAGGTCGAGCTGGAGGCCGCCCGGCTGGTCACCTACCAGGCGGCGGCCCGCCTCGACGCCGCCCATCCGGACGCGGCCCGCTCGGTGGCCAGGGCCAAGTACCTTGCGGCGATCTCGGCGAATCGGATCGTGGACGACGCCGTGCAGTTGTTCGGCGGTGCCGGATTCGTCGAGGAGTCACCGGTCGCCCGGCACTACCGGGACGCCCGCATCCTGCGAATCGGCGGCGGCACCGACGAGATCCAGCTGGAGATCCTGACCCGGGGGATGGCATGACGGGCCAGGGAGAGAACGTGAGCACCGAGGCGATCAGCACGAACGGAGCACCCGGCATCGAGGACGTGAAGCGCGCCGCGGAGCGCGCCCGGGCGGGCGGTGACCCGGCGCGATGGCCGGACAAGCTGCCAGTCCGCGATCGGCTCGCCGTGCTGTTCGACCCTGGCACGTTCGTCGAGGACGGCCTGCTCGCCACGGCCGCATCCGATCAACATCTGCCGGCGGACGGGGTGATCACCGGGGTCGGCCGGGTGTACGGCCGCCCGGTCGCGGTGATCGCGCACGACTTCACCGTCAAGGCCGGTTCCTGGGGCGAGCTGACCTGCGAGAAGCAGATACGGATCCTGGAGCGGGCGGACCGGGACCTGCTGCCGGTGGTCTACCTGGTCGACTCGGCAGGTGGACGGCTGACCGACCAGATGGGCTTTTTCCCCGGCCGCCGGGGCGCCTCGGCCATCTTCAACCTGCAAGTCAGGCTGTCCGGCCGGGTGCCGCAGCTGTGCTGCCTGCACGGTCCTTCGGCGGCCGGTGGTGCCTACATGCCGGCGTTCTGCGACTGGGTGGGCATGGTCAACGGCAACGCCTCGATGTACCTGGCCAGCCCCCGCGTCGCGGAGAAGGTCACCGGCGAGCGCACCACGCTGGAGGCGATGGGCGGAGCGATGATGCACGCCGAGGTCTCCGGCTGCGGCGACGAAGTGTTCGACGAGGACTGGGAGGCCGTCGCCGCCGCGCGGCTGCTGCTGTCCTACCTGCCGGACGATTTCCGCTCCCCGCCGTCCCGGGTCGACGCGGCGGAGCCGGAGCAGCCGGAGTGGCCGGACGGGCTGGTGCCCACCGACCCGAACGTCGGCTACGACGTGCGCGACGTGATCGACCGGCTGGTGGACAGCGGCACATTCTTCGAGATCAAGGCGCGCTGGGCGCAGGAACTGGTCACCGGGCTGGCCCGGCTCGACGGGCGGGTCATCGGCATCGTGGCCAACCAGCCGAAGGTGCGCAGCGGGGCGATCTTCGTCGACTCGGCGGACAAGGCGGCGCGGTTCATCTCGCTGTGCGACGCGTTCAACATCCCGCTGGTGTTCCTGCAGGACGTGCCCGGCTTCATGGTCGGCGTCGAGGTGGAGCGCCAGGGCATCATCCGGCACGGTGCGAAGATGATCGCCGCGATGGCCTCGGCGGAGGTGCCCAAGTACTCCGTCGTGCTGCGCAAGGCGTACGCCGCCGGCTTCTACGCGATGTGCGCCCCGGGGTTCTCCCCGCGCGCCACACTGGCCTTGCCCACCGCGACGATCGGTCCGATGTCGGCCGAGGCGTCGGTGAACGCGGTGTACGCGAACAAGATCGCCGCGATCTCCGACGAGGCCGAGAGGGCCGCATTCGTGGCTGCCCGCACCGTCGAGCAGCGCGCCGACATCAACCTGCTGCGGATGGCCGGCGACCTGGTGGTGGACGCCGTGGTGGAGCCCGGGCGGTTGCGCGCGGAGCTGTCCGCCCGGATGGTCGACGCGGACCGCTGGACGCGTGAGCCCGGCCGCCGCCACCACCTGGTCAGCCCGGTCTGACCGGACCCCCGAGATGCAGCCAGCCCAAGAAGGAGGATGGCGATGTCCGACAGCCTGGCCCAGCTGATCGACACCCCGCTGCGGCCGTTGCGGCCGGAGTGGGTCGTGCCCGAGCGGGTCGAAGCGCTGCGCGGCGCCCGCGAGCTGGCGCCGGAGGACTACTGGGCCTGGGTGGCGGGCCGGCAGCGTTGGTTCACCCCGTGGCGCACGGTCCGCTCCGGCGGCATGGAGGACATGCGCTGGTTCGACGGCGGCCGGCTCAACGTGGCGGACAATTGCCTTGACCGTTGGGCGGCCGATCCGGCCACCGCCGACCGCCCCGCCGTGGTCTGGGAGGGCGAGCCCGGCGACACCCGCACCTACAGCTACGCAGAGCTGGCCGCCGAGTCGGGCGCACTGGCCGCCGGGCTGCTCGCGCTGGGCGTGCGCAAGGGCGATGTGGTGGCGATCTACCTGCCGAACCTGGTGGAGGCGTTCACCGCGATCCAGGCGTGCAACCGGATCGGCGCGATCTACACGGTGCTGTTCGCCGGCTTCGGCGAGGAGGCGGTGGCGTCGCGGCTGTCGGCGTCCCGGGCCTCGGTCGTGGTGGTCGCCGACGCGGTCTACCGGCGAGACAAGCGGGTGGAGCTGCTGGCGACGCTGCGGGCCGCCCGCGCCCGCACCCCGGACGTGCGCGCGACGGTGGTGGTCGACCGCACCGGCGACCTAGCCGCCGGCACCACCGCGCTGCGCGAGGGCGAGCACGCCTACCGCGACGTGCTCGCCGCCGGCCGGGGCGGCACACCGTGTGTCGAGCTGGACCCGAACGAGCCGTCGTTCCTGATCTTCACCAGCGGCACCGAGTCGCGACCGAAGGGCGTGGTGCACAGCGTCGGCGGCTTCCTGCTCGGCACCTGGGCCAACGCGCACTGGCAGGCCGGCTACGAACCCGGCGACGTCTACTGGGTGGCCGCCGACGTCGGCTGGCTGACCTTCCCGATCCAGGCCGTGGTCGGCGGGCTGGCGTGCGGCATGACGATCGCCTGCTATGAGGGTGCGCTGGACACGCCGTCCACCGCGCGCTTCTACGAGATCTGCGAGAGACACCGGGTCACCAAGGTGCTGGCCGCGCCGACTCTGCTGCGGATGCTGCGCAAGTTCGGCGACGAACTGGCCGCCGCGCACCCGCTGCCCGCGCTGAAACTGATCACCGCACAGGGCGAGCCGTTCGACGTCGACACCTTCGGCTGGGCCACCGAGACGTTCGACGTGCCGGTCGTGAACGCCTACGGGCAGACCGAGACCGGCTCGACGTGGAGCTACCCGGTGTACGGGGTGGAGCCGATCAAGGCGGGCTCGGTGGGTACCACGGTGCCTGGCCACACCTTCGACATCGTGGATGACGACGGCGTTCCGGTGCCCCGCGGGGTGAAGGGCAACCTGGTGCTGACCAGCCCGTTCCCCACGCTCGCCCGCACCGTGTGGGAGGACCACGACCGCTACCACACCTACTTCGGGCGCTTCCCCGGTCGCTACGCCACCAACGACGAGGCGGTCCGGGACTGCGACGGCCACCTGTGGGTGCTGGGCCGGGCGGACGACGTGATCAACGTGGCCGCGCACCGGATATCCACGATGGAGATCGAGGCGGCGGTCACCGGGCATCCGGCCGTTGTCGAGGCCGCCGTGGTGGGCATCCCGGACGACACCAAGGGCACGGTGCCGGTCGCTTTCGTGACGCTGCGGTCCGACGCGGTGCCGGGCGAGGTGCTCGACGAGCTGGACCGCCGGGTGGTCGCCGAGCTGGGTGGCTACGCCCGGCTCGCGGCGGTGTACCTGACCCCGGCGATGCCGAAGACCCGGACCGGCAAGTTGATGCGCCGGCTGCTGCGCGACGTGGTGGTGCACGGCCGACCGACCGGCGACACCAGCGCGATGGAGGACCCGTCGGTACTGGACGTAGTGATCAATTCAGTGTGGCGTGACGCGGATGCGTGACTACCCACCGGAGCGGCGGACGATCGGCCACATCCTCGCCGACAAGGCCGCCCGGATCGGCCACCGCCCGTTCCTGCACTTCGCCGGCCACACCTACAGCTACGCCGACGCCCACCGGCGGACCAACCGGTACGCCCACGGTTTCCTGCGTGCCGGCATCCGCGCCGGTGACCATGTCGCGCTGATGCTGCCCAACCAGCCGGAGCTGCTCTGGGCGATCTGGGGGCTGGGCAAGATCGGCGCGGTGGCCGTGCCGCTGAACACCGCCGCCAGGGGTGAGCTGCTGCGCTACCTGCTCGACCAGTCCGACTCGGTGCTGCTGTGCGTGTCCGACGAGCTGCGCGAGCGGGCCGTCGCGGCGGCGGCCACAGCGCCCGGGGTGCGCGAGGTGATCGGCCCGGACCGGCTGCGCGAGTTCGAGTACTGCCCCGACGAGGACCCGCCGGGCATGGCCGAGATCGCCGCGTCCGACCCGCACCTGTTGATGTACACCTCGGGCACCACCGGCCCGTCCAAGGGCGCGGTCTGCCCGCACTTCCAGGGCCACGCGGTGGGCCGGCAGATGACCTCGCTGACCGGATACCGCCCGGACGACGTGCTCTACACCTGCCTGCCGGTGTTCCACGCCAACGCGCTCTGGTACACGATCTACACCGCGCTGTGGGCCGAGGCGTCGGTGGCGCTGTCTCCGGGTTTCTCCGCGCGCCGGTTCTGGGACGAGGTCCGGGAGTCCGGGGCAACGGTTTTCAACTGCCTCGGCGCGATGGCCAACATCATCTGGCAGCTGCCGCCATCGCCGGGAGACCGCGATCACCGGGTGCGCACCGCCATGCTGGTACCGCTCTCCGGTGCCATGGTGGACGGCTTCGCCGAACGGTACGGGATCGCGGTGACCTCGGTGTACGCCATGACGGAGAACTGCGCGGTGACCGTGTTCGGCCCGGACGACCCCCGGGAGAAGGTGCCCTCGGCGGGGCGGGTGCGCGACTACATGGACGTGCGCATCCTCGATGACCAGGATCGGGAGCTGGCTCGCGGCGAGGTCGGGGAGATCTGCATCCGCCCGAACGAACCGGACACCGTGATGCTCGGCTATTACAAGATGCCCGAGGCCACCGAGGCCGCGCACCGCAACGGCTGGTTCCACACCGGCGACCGCGGGCACCTGGATACCGACGGCTACCTCTACTTCTCCGACCGGAAGAAGGAGGCGATCCGCCGCCGGGGGGAGAACATCTCCGCCTACGAGGTGGAGGTGGTGCTCTGCCAGCACCCGGCCGTGCTGGAGGCCGCGGCCGTGCCGGTGCCCTCCGAGCTGGGCGAGGACGACGTGATGGCCTACCTGGTGCCGCGGCCCGGCGCGGAGATCTCCTACCCGGAGGTGATCGAGTTCTGCGCGGAGAACATGGCGTACTACATGGTGCCGCGCTACCTCGAGACGATCGAGCGGCTGCCCAAGACGCCCAGCGAGAAGATCGAGAAGTACAAGCTCAAGACCGACGCCGCCGCCCGGCTGCGCGAGTTCTGGGACCGCGAGAAAGCCGGCATCACCATCCGCCGCTAACCCGTGAGTGGTTAGCGTTGCTATAGCCACGCTAACCACTCACGGGTCCTGAGCTGCGAAAAGAGGACGTGTGGACGTGGTCGTGGAGGTGGACGGGGCGGTGGCGCGGGTGCTGATCGACCGGGCGGAGGCGCTGAACGCGCTGAGCCCGGCCGTGCTGGACGGGCTGCGCACCGCGGTCGACACGGCCATCCAGGCGGGGTGCTCGGTGCTGGTGTTGCGCGGGTCCGGCGGGACCCTGTCCGCCGGCGCCGACCTGAAGTACCTGGAGACATTGCTGGGTGACGAGGTCGCGCTCGACCGCTACCTGGCGGAGATCGGCGCGATGGTCGACGCGTTGGAGGCGGCACCTCTGGTGACCATCGCCGTGGTCGAGGGCTACGCGCTCGCCGGTGGCTGCGAGATCCTGCTGGCCTGCGACCTGGCGGTGGTCGCCGAGGACGCGATGATCGGCGACCGGCACCTGGAGTACGGGCTGTTGCCGGGCGCCGGCGGGTCGGTGCGCCTGCCCAGGGCGCTGCCCGCCATGCTGGCCCGGCGGCTGCTCTACACCGCCGAGATGATCGACGGGCGGATCGCGTTCGAGTGGGGCCTGGCCAGCCACGTGGCCCCGGCCGCCGAGCTGGACACGGTGCTGGAGGAGCTGGTCGCCCGGCTGGCCCGGCACAGCCGCTCGGCGCTGGCCGGGATGAAGCGGCTGTACCGCGCGTCCCGCGACACGCCGGTGGCTGACGCCCTGGTCGCCGAGCGCGCCGTGCTGGTCGAGCACCTGCGGAACTCGCCGGCCGCCGCCGAGGGACTGGCCGCCTTCCTGGCCCGCCGCGCGCCGGACTTCGCGGTGGAGCCGGGCGTCAGGGCGGAGGGGAACTTCCGGGCGAAGGGGGACCGAGGATGAGTACACGTCCGGTGAGTGGGCGGTGGTTCGAGGAGCTCGAGGTCGGCACCGTGGTGCGGCATGCCACCAGGCGGACCGTCACCGAGACGGACAACGTGCTGTTCACCACGATGACGATGAACCCGGCGCCGCTGCACCTGGACGCCGAGTACGCGGCCGGCACCGAGTTCGGCCGCCCGCTGGTGAACAGCATGTTCACCCTCGCGCTGGTGGTGGGCTTGTCCGTGCCGGAGCTGACCCTCGGCACCATCGTGGCCCAGCTCGGCATGGACGCGATCGCATTCCCGGCGCCCGTGTTCCCCGGCGACACCATCCGGGTGGAGACCGAGGTGGTGCAGAGCCGCGAGTCGAAGTCGCGGCCGGACGCCGGCGTCGTGGTGTTCGAGCACCGCGCCCACAACCAGCGCGACGAGCTGGTCTGCCGGGCCCGGCGTACCGGCCTGATGTACCGGCGACCGGCGGAACACTAGGAAAGGGAGCGACCATGGCAGTCAGCTCCTGGTCTCCCAGCGTGACCTGGCCAGGGGCAGCCGGGACATGGACGCCACGGCCCACCCTGAAACCTCTGGAGAGGAGGCTCATTGATCACCGCATACCTGGAGGACACCTCGGTCGGCGACACCCACGTCACCGGCGGGCGGACCATCACCGAGACGCATGTGGTCAACTTCGCGATGTTCTCCGGCGACTGGCACCCGATCCACACCGACATCGAGTACGCCACCGCTGACGAGCGGTTCGGCGGGCGGATAGCGCACGGGGCGCTAGTGCTGTCGGTGGCGCTCGGGTTGGTCACCTTTTGGCCGCCGGCGATGAAGGCGTTCTACGGCATCGACAACCTGCGGTTCGTCGCACCCACCCGGATCGGCGACACGCTGCACGTGGAGACCGAGGTGCTCGCGGTGACGCCGAAGGGGGAGGACGGCGGCGTGGTCACCTCCCGGTTCACCGTGCGCAATCAACGGGACGAGGACGTGCTGGTGGCGACGCTGAAGTCGCTGGTGGCCCGGAAGCCCAGGGCATGAGCGTCGGGACCGGGTTCAGCCCGCGCAGTGTGCTGTTCGTGCCAGGGCACCGGCCGGACATGCTGGCGAAGGTGGCCCGCGCCCGGCCAGACGGGGTGATCGTGGACCTGGAGGACGCGGTGGCGCCGTCGGCCAAGGAGGCGGCGCGGGACACCGCCCTGACCGCGCTGGCCGCCGACCGTCCGGGCGCCGGCGCGGTGCTGCTGCGGATCAACGGCGTGGGCACACCGTGGTTCGAGGCGGATGTGGCCGCGGCGGCGGAGGTGATCCGGATCGGTGCGCTGGACGGGGTGGTGCTGCCCAAGTACGAGCACCCGGCCCAGCTCACCGCGCTGCGGGCCGCCCTGCCGGATGGCGCTGTGGTGATCGTCGGTCTGGAGAGCGCGCTCGGCGTGGCGGACGCCCGCCCACTGCTCGTCGAGCGGCCGGACGCGGCGTACTTCGGCGCCGAGGACTACATTGCCGACCTCGGCGGCCGCCGCACCCCCGACGGCGCCGAGGTGCTCTACGCCCGCTCCCAGGTCTGCCTGGCCGCGCGGTTGGCCGGGGTAGCCGCGCTGGACCAGGTGGTGGTGGCTGTGCGTGACGCCGATGCCTTCCGGGCCGATGCCGAGCAGGGGCGGGCACTGGGCTTCCGGGGCAAGATCTGCCTGCACCCCGTCCAGGTGTCCATCGCGCACGAGGTGTTCACCCCGTCGCCGGCCGAGCTCGACCACGCGCGGGCGGTGCTGGCAGCGGCCGAGACCGGGGTGGGCCTGGTCGACGGTCAGATGGTGGACGCGGTGCACGTCGCCATGGCCCACGCCGTCCTAGCCCGCGCCCCCCGCTAACTCCCGCGAGTCGGGGATCTCGTCAGCCGAGTCGGGGTTTCTGCCCACGCGAGTCGGGGATCTCGTCACACCGAGTCGTCGGCCCCCACCGCTCGAGCAGGTGCTTCAGCGTGCGGCAAGCAGGTGCAGCTCGTCCACCGTGCCGCAGAACGACTGTCTACAACTTCTTGACGATTAGCCAGAAATCTGTAGAATTTCACTCAGACTCCCACCACACCTGGCCAACGGAGGCGGAAGCGATGACTACCGACCAACCACAGGTGTCGTTCCAGACCAGCCCGGAGCGGTACCGACACTGGCGACTCGACCTGTCCGGCAGCGCGGAGACCGGGGTCGCCTACCTGCGGCTGGACATCGCCGAGGATGGCGGGCTGGTACCCGGGTACGAGCTCAAGATGAACTCCTACGACCTCGGTGTGGACATCGAGCTGTACGACGCGACGCAGCGGCTGCGCTTCGAGCACCCTGAGGTGCGCGCGGTCGTGGTGACCAGCGCGAAGGACCGCAACTTCTGCGCCGGCGCGAACATTCGCATGCTTGCGCAGTCCAGCCACCCCTGGAAGGTGAATTTCTGCAAGTTCACCAATGAGACGCGCAACGGGATGGAGGACGCCACGGCCAACTCCGGGCAGACCTACCTGGCCGCGGTGAACGGCACCGCCGCCGGCGGCGGGTACGAGCTGGCGCTGGCCTGCGAGCGGATCCTGCTCATCGACGACAACTCCTCGGCGGTCTCGCTGCCCGAGGTACCGCTGCTCGGCGTGCTGCCCGGCACCGGGGGCCTCACCCGGGTCACCGACAAGCGCAGGGTGCGCAAGGACCGGGCGGACGTGTTCGCCACCAAGCCCGAGGGCGTGCGCGGCAAGCAGGCCGTCGAGTGGAAGTTGGTCGACGAGGTCATCCCGAAGCGGCAGTGGGACGAGGCTGTCGCCGAGCGGGCCGCCGCGGCGGCCGCCGAGTCGCGCCGCCCGGCCGACGCCCGCGGCATCCCCCTGCCCCCGCTGGAGCCGGTGCGCACCGAGGACGAGATCCGCTACCGGCACGTCACCGCCAGGCTGGACCGGGAGCAGGGCCAGGTGGAGATCACCGTGGCCGGCCCGGAAGGTGACGTCCCGGACACTGTCGAACGGGTGCACGAGCTGGGCGCCGACTTCTGGCCACTGGCGATGACCCGCGAGCTGGATGACCTGATCCTCTGGCTGCGGGCCAACGAGCTTGAGCTGGGCACCTGGGTGATCCGTACCAAGGGTGACGTTGAGGACGCGCTCGCCTTCGAGCGGGTGATCGCCGAGTTCTCCGGCTCAGACTGGCTGGTCAACGAGATCCGGCACTACTTCAAGCGGGTGCTCAAGCGGCTCGACGTGACCAGTCGCAGCTTGATCGCGCTGATCGAGCCGGGGTCCTGCTTCGCCGGGGCGCTGCTCGAGCTGGCCCTGGCCTGCGACCGGCAGTACATGCTGGACGGTTTCCTGGAGGAGGAAGCCGAGGAGGGCGAGCCTGCGCAGATCGTGCTCTCCGAATCCAACTTCGGGGTGTTCCCGATGTCCAATGGGCTGTCCCGGCTGGGTTCCCGGTTCTACGGGGACGACGACTACCTGGCCAAACTGCGGCAGGAGACCGGACGCCGGCTGCAGGCCGCCGAGGCGTTGGAGTTCGGCCTGGTGACCGACGCCCCGGACGACATCGACTGGGAGGACGAGATCCGGATCATGCTGGAGGAGCGCCGGTCGCTGTCGCCCGATGCGCTGACCGGCATGGAGGCGAACCACCGGTTCGTCGGCCCGGAGACCATGGAGTCGCGGATCTTCTCCCGGCTCACCGCGTGGCAGAACTGGATCTTCGTGCGGCCGAATGCGTCCGGACCGGAGGGCGCGCTGCGCCGCTACGGCACCGGCCGCCGCGCCGAATTCGACCGGAAGCGGGTGTGACCGATGAGCATTGATTACAGCGAGAAGATTCCGAACAACGTCGACCTGGTCGGCGACCGGAAGCTGCAGCGCGCGCTGGAGTCCTGGCAGCCCAACTTCCTGAACTGGTGGAAGACCATGGGCCCGGCGCTGCCCACCGAGGACGTCTACCTGCGCACCGCGGTCGACGTCGGCCGGGAGGGCTGGGCGCACTTCGGGCACGTGGCCATGGAGGAGTACCGCTGGGGTGTCTTCCTGGCCGAGCGCAACCGCGATCGGCGGATCGCGTTCGGCGAGCAGAAGGGCGAGGCGGTCTGGCAGCAGGTACCCGGCGAGTACCGGGCCGACCTGCAGCGGTTGATCGTGATCCAGGGCGACACCGAGCCGGCCTCGGTGGAGCAGCAGCGCCGGCTCGGCGAGACCGCCCCGTCGCTGTATGACCTGCGCAACCTGTTCCAGGTCAACGTGGAGGAGGGGCGGCACCTGTGGGCGATGGTCTACCTGCTGCACGCCTACTTCGGGCGCAACGGCCGGGAGGAGGCGGAGGCGCTGCTGCAGCGCAACTCCGGTGACCTCGACTCGCCGCGCATCCTCGGGGCGTTCAACGAGGAGACGCCGGACTGGCTGTCGTTCTTCATGTTCACCTACTTCACCGACCGGGACGGCAAGTACCAGCTCGGCACGTTGAAGGAGTCCGCCTTCGACCCGTTGAGCAGGACCTGCGAGTTCATGCTCAAGGAAGAGGCGCACCACATGTTCGTCGGCACCACCGGCGTGGACCGGGTGGTCGGGCGGACCGCCGAGCTGATGCGCGAGCACGACACCGAAGAGGTGGCCGCGTTCGGCGGCATCCCGCTGGACGTGATCCAGAAGTACATCAACTTCCACTACTCGGTATCGCTGGACCTGTTCGGCTCCGAGCAGTCCACCAACGCGGCCAACTACTTCACCGCCGGGCTCAAGGGCCGTTGGCAGGAGGAGCGGCGCCGGGACGACCACGTGCTCACCGAGGACGCCGCACGGGTGGACCTGGTCAAGGACGGCGCGATCACCACCGACGAGGTGCCCGCGTTGCTGGCGTTGAACCACGATCTTCGCTCGGAGTACGTCAAGGATTGCCAGAGCGGGCTGAAGCGCTGGAACCGGGTGCTCGACCAGGCCGGGATCGGCCGGCAGCTGTACCTGCCGCACGTCGGCTTCAACCGCCAGGTCGGGATCTTCTCCGACCACCACATCACCCCGGCCGGGGACCTGGTCGGCCCGGACTCGTGGTCGGCGAAGAAGGACTCCTGGCTGCCCACCGAGGCGGACAAGACGCACGTCCGCTCGCTGATGCGCCCGGTGTACGAGCCCGGCAAGATCGCCGGCTGGATCGCCCCGCCGAACGCCGGCATCAACGGCCAGCCCTTCGAGTACGAGTACGTCCACCTGCACTGACCCGGTGAGTGGTATTGGTCGCTATAGCGACCGATACCACTCACAAGCAATCAATGTCGTTAAGGGGGTTCGACAGACACGGTGCGGACGCGGGAAGCTGAGGGCATGTCGTTAGGCGCCATCCTCACCGCGATCGTCACCCCGTTCGACGAGAACCTCGACGTCGATGAGCAGGCGTTTGTGGACCTGATGCACCACTTGGTCGCGCACGGCTCGGACGGCTTCGTGGTCTGCGGCACCACCGGCGAGGCGCCCACGCTGCGCAGCGAGGAGCACCTGCGGGTGGTCGAACTGGCCTGCCGGAACCGGCCGGAAGGCGCCGTCATCGTGGCCGGGACCGGGTCGAACAACACCGGGCACTCGGTGCACATGACCGAGCGGGCCACCGAGCTGGGCGCCGACGCGATCCTCTCGGTGACGCCGTACTACAACAAGCCGAACCGGCGCGGCCTGGTGGCGCACTACCGGGAGATCGCGGCGGCCACCGACAAGCCGGTGATCCTCTACAACATCCCGTCCCGGGTAGTGATCGACCTGCCCAATGAGTTGCTCGCCGAGCTGGCTCAGATCGAGCACATCGACTACGTCAAGCAGTCCAACAACGACAACCTGGCGCTGGTCGACGGCCTGGGGCTGTACACCGGCAACGACGAGACCTTCGCCCGCACCCTGGACCTGGGTGGCTGCGGGGGTATCTCGGTGGCCAGCCACGTGGTGGGTGACCAGATGCGCCGGATGGTCGACGAGCCGGAGCACCGCGCGGAGATCGACGCCTCGCTACAGGAGATCTACCGCGTGCTGTTCCTGGACAGCAACCCGATCCTGGTGAAGGCCGCGCTCAACCTGCTCGGGCACCGGGCCGGCGGCCTGCGGCTGCCGCTGGTGCCGGCCGAAGAGGCGGACGTAGCCGTGCTGCGCGCCGCCCTGGAGCGCCTCGGCCTGCTGGACAACGTCCCCGCGTAGGCCTGCTAGCCGAGGGTGGACTGAGCCGCGCCGTTCGTGGGGTGGCGAGCGTCCGCCTGCTCTGCGACCCACAGCAGGAGATCCTCGCCGCCGGCCGGGGCGACCAGCTGCAGGCCGACCGGCAGCCCACCGACCTGGCCGGCCGGGATGGACAGCGCGGGCAACCCGGTCACGCTCCATGGCACGGTCAGCCCGAGCAGGGCGTCGCGGACGTGCAGCCGTTTGTCGCCAACCCACACCGACCGGGCACCCACTGGCGGCGCGACCACTCCGACGGTGGGCAGCGCGAGCAGGTCGTAGTCGCCCAGCACTGCGGCCACCGCCTGCTGGGCCGTCCGCTGCGCCGCGCGAGCGTCCTGGTATTCGGCGGGGGAGATCCGCCCCCCGGCGCGCAGCCTGCCGAGCACCTCGTCGTCGTACTGGTCGGCGGCCACCGCGAGTCGTTCGGCGTGCACCGCGTGCGCCTCCCAGGCCTGAACCGTGGAGTACGTGCGGCTCATCGTCTCGGCGTGCGGCAACTCCGCATCCAGCACCTCGGCCACCACCTCGGCACGGAACTCGCTCAGCCGGGCCCGGGCCGCCGAGCTGACCGCCGGCTCGGTGGGGGACACCGAGTCCGGGGTCAGCCATCCGACCCGCAGCGACCCGCGTGCGGAGGACGCGCGGTGCTCCCGCGCGTGCCTCCCGCTGGGTGAGTCGCCGGGCGAGGCGCCGGGTGAGTCTCCGGGCGAGGCGCCGGATGAGTCGTCGGGCGAGGTGTCAGGCGTGGTGCAGGCCAGCACGTGCCACAGCAGGGCGCAGTCCGCCGCGGTGCGGGCCATCGGGCCGACCGTATCCAGCGACGGGGCCAGCGGGAACACCCCGTCGGTCGGCACCGCCCCCTGGCTGGGGCGCAGTCCCACGATGCCGCACAGCGCGGCCGGGATGCGCACCGAACCGCCGGTGTCGGTGCCCAGCGCGAGCGGCACGATGCCGGCGGCCACCGCCACCGCCGAACCCGCGCTGGACCCGCCGGACATGTGCTCTGGCCGGTACGGGTTGCGCGCCGCGCCGTTCGCCGAGCGGTCCCCGGTGGCTCCGAAGGCGAACTCGTGCGTGGTGGTCTTGCCGATCACGATCGCCCCGGCGGCGCGCAGTCGGCGCACGCACTCGGCGTCCTTGGCCGGAACGTGCGAAGCGAAGTGCCGGGCGCCCATGGTGGTGCGCAGTCCGGCGGTGGCCACGATGTCCTTCACCGCCACCGGGATGCCGTGCAGCGGTCCCCGGTCCACGCCGCTGGCCAGCTCGGCGGCGGCCCGGTCGGCGGCGGCCCGCGCGGCGAATGCGTCGATCGTCACGAAGGCGTTGAACAGCGGAGCCAGCCGGGTGGCTCCGAGCAGCGCGTGTTCCACCAAGGCGCGCGGGGTGAGCTGGCCGCCGCGCAGCGCCTTGCCGAGTTCGGCGACGGTGTGCTCGGTGAAGTATCCCGGGTGAGCCGGGCCGGGCAGCGCTGAAGTCATGCCGAACAGCCCGGTCGCGACGACCCCACGATGTCCCCCTGGATGGCCGTTCGCGCGCCGGTCGGCCAGCCGGCCGCACCCATGGCCCAATCGATTGGGCACTGATATAACTCTGCTCGGCGCGGCGGTGTCAAGCGACCGCGCGAGATCAACTCGGGGCGATTGGGCATCGGGTTCCGTCCGGTGGCAGGGCAAGCTCGGTGAAGGTGCCCGTGCCCACGGTGGCGGCGGACGAGCAGCTCCTAGGAGATGTCGCGGCGTTGCGCGGCGGCCGCCCCGGCCACGCTGACCAGCGCCGTGTACGCGAGGAATACCAGCAGCATCACCCACCAGGGGTGCGCCGCGACGCCGAAGCCGCCGCCGTATTGCTGCCCGCCGCTCAGCCCCTCGATGGCGGCGACGGCTGACCCGGCGGGCAGGTAGATCGCGAAGCGTTGTAGGTCAGCCAGCCCGGCCAGCACGGCGATGATCGGTTCGGCGAGCATCAGGTACAGCACGACCGCGAGTACCGCGAGCACCTGGTTGCGCAGCAGGGTGCCCAGCCCGACACCGAGCATGGCCCACAGCGCCAACACCGGCACCGCCCCCGCGCTCACCTGCAGCACCAGGGACAGCTCGTGCCCCGGGTTGGTGTCGCCGAACAGCATGCCGACGATCCCGAACCCCGCGCAGATCACCGCGTATCCCGCGCCGACCATCCCCGCGAAGATCAGCTTTGCGACCAGTAGTTTCGGCCGGTCGGCTGCGCCCAGGTAGCTGGTGGTGATCGTGTGGTGCCGGTACTCGGCCGTGGCGCTGACCGCTCCGAACAACGCGGTGAAGGTGACCGCGAACGAGGCCAGCGCCACCGCCTGGGCGCGCGCCAGCTGCCCGTCCCTGGCGACGATCCAGGTGACCGCCAGGCTGAGCAGCGCGGCCGGGACGAGCAGCGCCCACCAGGCGGAGGTGGACCAGGTCTTGCGAGCCTCGGCGGCCACCAGGCCGCGCAGCTCCGGGCCGGACCAGGTGGAGCGTTGCGCAACTGGGGCGAACGTGGGAGCCGACATCACCGGTCCCCTTCCTGCTCAGCGGTGGGGACGGGCGCGGAAACGGCGGCGGGGACGGACGCGGGGACCGGCGCCGCGCCGGCCGAATCGGGCCGGAACTGGCCGACTGTCAGCGCCAGGAAGCGCTGCTCCAGGTCGTGGTCATCGGGGACCAGGTGATAGATCGCCACCCCGGAGGCCAGCGCCACGTCGCCCACCGTGGTGGTCGTCGCGCCGGTGATGCTCAGCCAGCGCTCGGGCTGGGCCTGGGTGTCGGTAACACCCTGCGCGGCCAGCGCCTCGGCCAGCCGGGTCGGGTCCGAGCAGCGCGCCCGCACCCGATCCTGGCCGCCGGGCAGCTGATCCACCGGGCCTTCGAACACCCGGTTGCCCTGGCTGACGATCACCACCTGGTCCACGGTCTGGGCGATCTCGGCCAGCTGGTGGCTGGAGACCAGCACGGTGCGTCCGGTGGCGGCGAAGGAGCGCAGGAACCCGCGCAGCCAGGCCACGCCTTCGGGGTCCAGCCCGGAGCCGGGTTCGTCCAGGATGAGTACCCGAGGGTCGCCCAGTAGCGCGGTGGCCAGCGCCAGGCGTTGGCGCATACCCAGGGAGAAGCCGCCGATCCGGCGGTTGGCCGCGGCGGTGAGCCCGACCAGGGCGAGCACCTCGTCCACCCGCCGGTTCGGCACACCGATCGCGGCGCTGTAGATCCGCAGGTGGGCCCGCGCTTTGCGGGAGCGGTGGAAACCGTTGGAGTCCAGCACCGCGCCCACCACCCTGGCCGGATGGGCCAGCTGGCGATACCGCAGGCCGTTGATGGTGACCTCACCGCTGGTGGGCGTGACCAGCCCGAGCGCGGCGCGCAGGGTGGTGGTCTTGCCGGCGCCGTTGGGCCCAAGGAAGCCGGTGACCTGGCCGGGCTCGACGGTGAAGCTGAGGTCACGGACCGCCTCGAGCTTGCCGAACCGCTTGGTCAGGTTGCGCACCACCAGCCGCCCGGCCCGGTCGCTGTCAGACAGGGTGGATCTCGCGGGAGGTGCGATGGATCGCTCCGTGATGGACATGCCTGATCTCCGTGCCTCGAGAACCGCCGCGCTGGTCCGCGGCGTCGGGTGCGGGTGCGACAGCGGTCCGGCTGGCCAGCCGGTCCGGCACGTCTGCCCAGGTAGGGCGTATACGAACGACAATGTCAGCGGCGTGCGCGGCGATCCATGGGGTGCTCCCCCGAGGGACAACCCCCGAGCCGGGTAGGGCGCCCCTCCGGGCGGGGCCCGACGCTGATTTCCCTGAGCAGGTCCGCCCGGCCAGCCCTAGGGTCGGATCATGCCCATTGACCCCGTCATGCAACTTGTGCTGGACGCGCTTCCCATGGCGCGCATCTCCGAGGTCGGTTACCAGCAGGTCCGCGCCACACTCAAGGAGCGGATGGCCGCCATGCCGCCGCCCCCCGAGCTGCCCCGGGTGGAGGACCGCCGCATCGCCGGCGATATCCCGGCGCGGATCTACTGGCCGGTCTCCGAGCCGGACGGCCTGCCGGTGGTGGTCTTTTACCACGGCGGTGGCTGGGTGATCGGCGATCTGGACAGCCACGACGCGTTCGCCAGGGCCATCGCCATCGGGGTGGGCGCGGTGGTCGTCGCGGTGGACTACCGGCTGGCACCGGAGCACCCGTTCCCGGCCGCGGTGGACGACGCGTTCGCGGCGCTGCGCTGGGTCGGCGAGCACGCCGCCGAACTGGGCGGGGACCCGACCCGGATCGCGGTGGCCGGGGACTCGGCGGGCGGCAACCTGTCCGCCGTGGTCGCCCAGCTGGCCAGGGACGCCGGCGGCCCGGACCTGAAGTTCCAGCTGCTCTGGTACCCGGCGACCACGATGGACCGCGCGCTGCCGTCGATGGCCGAGAACGCCGACGCCCCGGTGCTCGCCGCCGCCGACATCGACACCTTCCTGGAGCTCTACACGGGCGGCCGGGATGACGCCGAGCTGCCGGCCACGTTCGCCCCGGCTCGCGCGGAGAGCTTCGCCGGGCTACCTCCGGCGTACATCGCCACCGCCGAGTACGACCCGCTGCGCGACGACGGGGCACGCTACGCGGAGCTGCTGCGCCGTGCCGGGGTGGCGGTGGAGCTGCACAACGCCGAGACCCTGGTGCACGGCTACGTCTCCTTCGGCATCGCGGTGCCCGCCGCCGCGGAAGCTCTCGCCGCCGCCCTCGCCGCCCTCAAGGCCGCGCTGTAGGCCCGGAGTGGCAAGTGGTCCTATAGGACCACTTGCCACTCACGGGCCAAGCGAAATGAGGACCGGCCATCAGCGTGGATGCGCGATCGAGAATCTTGCGGGCGGCGGTCGAGCTCCTTGCGTCGGCGGGCTTCCCAGGTCTGACGATCAGTGCGGTCGCCCGGGCTTCAGGGGTGTCCCGCCCCACGGTGTACGCCCATTTCGGCAGCCGCGAAGAGCTGGCCTCGGCGGTGCTGAGGCTGGTTACCCGCCAGGTCACCGGCCGGGTGGTCGCGCAGGCACGTCTCGCCGCCACGGGGGCTGACTTCGTCGTCGAGGCGATCATTGCGCTGCGCCGCGAGTTCCGCCGCGAGCCGGCGCTGGCCCCGTTGGCGTTTCCGCAGCGCGGCACGATCATCTTCGACGCCGACACGCTGGGGCCCGACGCTCTCGACGTGGCCCGGGATTCCCTACTTCCACTGCTGGACTTCCATCCCGAACTCGCCGATGAGCTGGGCGAGATCACCGAGACCGTGGTTCGGATATTCCTGTCCCTGGTGATGTTCGAGAGTGAGCTCTCGGCATCGGATGCCACGCTGCGCGGTTACCTGCATCGTCGGTTGGTGCCCGCCCTCGGACTGCCGCCACCCACCCCTCCTGCTTGACACTTCCCTGTCAACTGTAAAGTTCGCTCACTCTTGGTGGTGGGGGGATGACAGATGGTGAGTGGAATGTCTCGCCGGGCGTTTCTCGGCGGAGCGGCGGGAGCAGCCGTGCTCGGGCTCGGGGGCACCGGAGTCGCGGCGGCGTCGACGTCCGATCGAGGCTCGTCGGCTCGATGGCTCGGGGCTGGGCTGCTGGGCGCGTCGGTGACCGAGGAACGGCGTCGAGCGGTGGTGATCGGCTCCGGGTTCGGTGGCGCGGTCACCGCGCTGCGCCTGGCCAAGGCCGGGGTGCCGGTGCTGATGCTGGAGCGCGGTCTTCGGTGGCCTACCGGGCCGAACGCGGAGACTTTCCCACATATGTTCTCCCCGGACAGGCGATGTTCATGGCTGTCGCCGACGCCCGCGTTGGGCAACGTGCCGCCGGCTGTGTCGGCCGTACACCGGCGTGATGGAGCGGGTGCCCGGCGCGGGTATGGACATTGTGTGCGGCGCCGGCGTCGGCGGCGGTTCGCTGGTCTATCACGGCATGACCGTTCAGCCCACTGAGGCGAACTTCGCGGAGTCCATGCCGTCGTGCATCGACTACGAACCTTTCGACCGGGACTACTACCCCCGGGTCAAAGCTAGGCTGCGGCCCGCGCCGATCCCCGATGACGTGCTGGGCGCGCCGTCGTATCGCGCGTCGCGGATGTTCCTGGACAGGGTAGCCGCGTCGGGGCGTAAGGGATTTCGAGTACCGCTCCCGGTGGACTGGGATTTCGCCCGCGCTGAGCTGCGCGGGAAGATGAAACCCTGCTACACCACCGGGGATGTGATCTACGGGGTCAACAACGGGGGCAAGCACAGCCTGGATGTCACCTATATCGCCGCCGCCGAAGCCACCGGATGCGTGGACGTGGCGATCCTGCACCTGGTCCGGGACATCGAGCGGGACGCCAAGGGATGCTGGGTGGTGCACGTTGACCGGATCAATACCGACGGCGACGTCCAGGAGCGGAAGCGGATCACCACGGACGCGCTCTTCCTCGGTGCCGGCTCCGCGGGTACAACCCGGCTGCTGGTCAAGGCCCGAGCCAAAGGCTTGATCCCCGACCTCCCGGAGGGAGTAGGTGGCCGCTGGGGCAACAACGGCGACCGAATCTTCACCTGGACTCCGCTCGGGAGCAGCCCCGGTGCCCTGCAGGGTGGGCCCGCGTGCGTCGGCCACAAGGACTGGGACAACCCGGCCCGCGCCCTCACCATCGTGTTGGGCCCGGTCCCATTCCCGGTCGACCTCAACACCACCACCCTGATCGGTTTCGGCATAGTCAAGAATCCACGGGGCCAGTTCATCTACGACCCGGTGCGTGACGACGCGGTGCTGCAGTGGAGCCAGACCTACGACGCTGAAATGACCAGCGCCATCCGCGCCCGGATCCGGAGCATCGTCGGCGAAGGGCCAATCGCCGAGTTGGCCAGCTCCACTATCGACACCACGGCCCTCGACCCCTCCACTTACCATCCGCTGGGCGGGGCGACCATCGACCATGTCTGCGACACTCACGGCCGAGTCCTCGGGCAACGCGGACTCTATGTCACCGACGGCGCGCTCGTACCGGGCTCCACCGGCGCCTGCAACCCCTCATTGACCATCGCCGCGCTCGCCGAAAGAAACATGGACGCGGTGATCTGCGACGACGTCGACAAGATCTTCTGAGCCCGTGAGTGGTATTGGTCGCCATAGCGACCAATACCACTCACGGGTTTTATGCCCTAGAAGTTGATCATTCCGTGGCCGAGGCCGTGGATGGCTTCTTGCAGGGCCTCGGAGAGCGTCGGGTGGGCGTGCACATTGCGGGCCAGCTCGTTCACCGTCAGGTCCCACTTCTGGGCCAGGGTCAGCTCGGGTAGCAGCTCGGTGACCTCCGGGCCGATCAGGTGCCCGCCGAGCAGTTCGCCGTAGGTCTCGTCGCTGATCAGCTTGACGAAGCCGCCGGGATCCGCGAGCCCCTGCGCCTTGCCGTTCGCGGTGAACGGGAACTGGGCGACCTTGACCTTCCAGCCCTTCTCGTCGGCCAACTCGCGGGCCTGCGCCTCGGTGTAGCCGAAGCTGGCCACCTGCGGCTGACAGAAGGTGGCGCGCGGCATCATCACGTAGTCCAGCTCCATGGTCTCCGCACCGGCGATGGTCTCCGCGGCCACCACGCCCTGCGCCTCGCCCACGTGGGCCAGCATGAGCTTGGCGGTCACGTCGCCGATGGCGTAGACGTGCGGGACGTTGGTGCGCATCCGGTCGTCGATGGCGATCGCGCCGCGGTCGGTGAGCGCCACTCCGGTGTTCTCCAGCCCGTAGCCCTTGACCCGGGGCGCGAAGCCGATCGCCTGGATGATCTTGTCCGCGTGCAGCTGCTTGGTGGCGCCGTCCTTGCCGGTGACCGTGACGGTGACCCCTTGCTCGGAATCGGAGATCGACTCAACCCGGGTGGAGGTGAGCAGCTCGATGCCGTACTTGCGGTACCGCTTGGCCAGCTCCTTGGAGACGTCGGCGTCCTCCAGCGGGAGCAGCCGGTCCAGGAACTCCACGATGGTGACCTGCACGCCGTAGCAGCTCAGCACATAGGCGAACTCCACCCCGATCGCGCCGGCGCCGGCGATGATCACGCTGCCGGGCAGTTCCCTGGTCAGGATCTGCTCCTCGTAGGTGACCACCCGGTCGGAGAGTGAGGTGCCGGGCAGCAGCTTGGTCTCGGTGCCGGTGGCGATGATCACGTCGTCGAAGGTCACCGTCTCGGAGCCGCCCTTGGACAGCGCCACCTTGATGGTGTGCGCATCCTGGAACGTGCCGCGCCCGTCGAACTCGGTGATCTTGTTCTTCTTCATCAGGAAGTGCACGCCCTTGACCCGGCCGTCGGCCACCGTGCGGCTGCGGTCGAACGCCGCCCCGAAGTCGAAGGACACCTCGCCGGAGATGCCGAAGGTTTTCGCCTCGCTGGTCACGATGTGGGCCAGCTCGGCGTTGCGCAGCAGGGCCTTGGAGGGGATGCAGCCCACGTTCAGGCACACCCCGCCCCAGTACTTCTCCTCCACGACGGCCACCTGGCGGCCGAGCTGAGCGGCGCGGATGGCGGCGACGTACCCGCCGGGTCCGGCACCGAGAACGACGACGTCGAAATGCGGCATGCCCGCAACGCTATGCGGTGTCCCCCGGATCATCCAGTCGGCCGTGCGGGCCGTCTACCGGATGGTCAGCAGCCGTTCGGCGGCCGCGCGCGCATCCGTGCCGGCGGCCGGATCGCCGTCGATCGCGGTCACCACGCTGGCGCCCTCGATGAGCAACAGCAGCTGGCGGGCCAACGCGGCGGGGTCGCCGGTATCGGCCAGGCCGGCCTCGTGCAGCCGTCGTTCCAGCAGCCCTCGGTAGCGGGTGAGGTGTCGCCGGGCGATCGCCGCGGTGCGCGGGTCGGCCCGGGTGTCGGTGACCGTGTTGACCACCGCGCAGCCGTGGTAGCCCGGCTGCGCGAACCAGGAGATGAGCAGGTCGAATACCGCGAGGACCCGGGGCGGCCCCGGCGCTGCGTCGGCCGTCTCGCGTTCCAGCCAGGCGTGGATCCGGTCGCTGTGCTCGGTGAGCATCGCGGTGACCAGCTCCTCCTTGGACGGGAAGTACCGGTACAGGCTGAGCTTGGACGCGCGGGCCCGGGCGGTGATCTCGTTGACTCCCACCGCGTGTACGCCGCGCTGGTAGAACAGCTCGGTTGCGATCTCCAAGATGCGCGCGCGGGTGGCGGAGAGCGGTTGGGCGGCTGTCACGGTCTAGACGATACCGTCTTGTACTCCGACAGTACCGAACTGTACTGTCCAGTTTATGGCGCCTGTGGGATCGGTCGCGGAGGCCCAGGTTGTTTCGGAGGCGCCGATACGTCGGCTGTGGGCCGCGGTGCTCTGCGGATACCTGGCGCTGGGGGCGACGCTGCAGGAGCTGCCCGGTTACCTGATCGGCCGGTTCGGCTCCGGTCCGGCGCTGGCCGGCCTCGCGGTCGGGCTCGCGTTCGCCGCCACCGCGCTGGTCCGGCCGTTCGCCGGGGCGGCCGGAGATGCCGGACGGTCGCGGCCCGTGGTGATGGCCGGCGCCGGGCTCACCGTGCTGGCTGGGCTGGGTCACCTGTTCGCGCCCGGTGTTGGGGTATTGCTGGTGGCCCGGTTGGTGATGGGGGCGGGGGAGGCGGCGCTGTTCTCCGCCGCACTGCCGTGGGTGCTCGCCGGAACGCCGGCCGGGCGTGGTGGCCGGGTCGCCGGGTGGTTCGGCCTGTCCATGTGGGGCGGATTGGCGCTCGGGCCGCTGCTCGCGGTGCTGGCGCACCGGTGGGGTGGGTCGGCGGCGGTCTGGTGGCTGGTGGCCGCGCTGCCTGTGGTGTCCGGGGTGCTGGTGGCCAGCACGCGGCCGCCGGTGAGGCCCGCGCGCCCGGCGGGCCCCACGCACTCGGCCGCCCCGGGCCTCGCGGACTCGGCGGACTCGGCGGACTCGGCGGACCCGGCGGACTCGGCGGACCGGGCGGGTCTCGCGGACCGGGCAGGCTTCGCGGACCCGGCGGGCCTCGCGGACGCGGCTCGGCCCGCGCACCGCGCGGGGCTGCGCGGGTGGCGGGAGCTGGTGCCTCGAGGCGCCGGGCTGCCCGGACTCTGCCTCGGGCTGGCCGCCTATGGTTACGGCACGTTGACCGCCCTGCTCGTGCTGTACCTGGGCGGCCAGGCCATTGGCGGCGAGTCGGTGGCGCTGACCGTCTACGCGGCGGCCTTCCTGCTTACCCGCGCGGCCGGCAGCCCGCTGATCGACCGGTATGGCGGCGCCCGGGTGCTCCGCGTGGTGCTCTGCGTGGAAATCGTCGGGCTTGCCCTGCTCGCGGCGGTGCCGGCGGAGTCGGTCGCGCTGACCGGCACCGCGCTGGCCGGGGTGGGCGTCGGCCTGGTGTACCCGTCGGCCGCCGCTATAACACTGCACCGCGCGGCGCGCTCACCCGGCCTGGCGGTCGGCGCGATGACCTCGCTGTGGGACCTGGGCATCCTGGTCGCCGGCCCGCTCGGCGGGTTGCTCGCCGCTCACCTGGGCTACCGGGCAGCGTTCGCGGTGGCGGCCGGCGCGGGCGCGCTTGCACTGGCCGTCGCGTCACATGCGAGGGCGGCGCGGTCCTGGGCCTAGCGGATCGGTACCCGGCTGATCGGCGATCTGCGCACCTGGGTGCACAGATCCGGCATGGAGCGCAGGTAGTTCGCCCCGCACTCGGCGCAGAGCAGCTCGAAGACCGGTTCGCCGCCCTGTATGCGTAGGTAGTTGATCTGCCGGGTGGTGTGTTCGATGAAGCAGGGCAGATCCGGGTCGCGGTTGAACAACGGATCCTCGGCGGCCTCCTTGGCGGTGGTCAGCCGGGTGCGCGCCACAGCCATGGCCATGCCCTCGCGCATCGGAATCACCTGGTGTCCGGTCACGTGTCGTACCGAGGGGTGCCGCAGGGGCCGCAACTCGATCCAGGCCATCACGCTCGCGCAGTACCCGCAGACCAGCTCCCGCTGGTAGCCGCGGAAGATGGACCGGAGGTTGTCGAGCATGGTCCGCACGACTCGTCACCTCAGCTCGCGATGGTGGGGAACACGGTCCTCGCCTGGCCCGGCGAAGGGAATCGCCATCCTTCCTACGGAGTACGTCCTATCGGACCGCCGCGACAATATTCTTTGACAGGTATATACGCAGTCCGGCATATTGGTGTCATGGCTGATCCGAACTACTGGCCCAGTCCGCTCGTCCCGGTGCAGCGGATCGAGACGGCGGACGGCTGGTGCCTGGTGTTCACCCGCGACCTGTCACACCCGATCGCCAAGGTGTGGGCGGTGCTGACCTCGCGCGATCAGCTGCGCGAGTGGGCGCCCTACGTCCCGGACCGGGACCTGACCAGCGAGGGCCCCGCCACCGTCGGCATGCTCGACGCCGACGGCAGCGTGGCGCAGTCGATGCCGGGAACGGTGCGGGCGATCGACCCGCCCCGGCTGCTCGAGCACGCGTTCGGGAACGACGTGCTGCGCTGGGAGCTCTCGCCGATCGCCGAGGGCACCCGCCTGGTGCTGCGGCACACGTTCGCCGATGGCACCTTGTCCTCCGCGTTGGCCGCCGGCTGGCACATCTGCCTGGATGTAGCGGACGCGCTGCTGGCCGGCGCGCCGTTCGGTCCGGTGGTCGCCGAGAAGGCGCGCGAGTACGGCTGGGACGAGCTCAACGAGCAGTACGCCAAGGTGCTGGGGGTGCCGCCGGCAAACATCCAGTAGCCGGTCAATCCCCGCGCG
>DASWST010000057.1:0-23162 GCA_036402515.1 Pseudonocardia sp. | reverse complement strand
ACCTGGTCAACTGGATGGACCGGCGGCTGCGGCAGGACGGTCCACGACGGGGCAGACCAGGTTCAGCGCCGCCGCCCGGCCCGGTGGCGACGCTGCGCGCGACCGACAACGTCGCGGGGGTGCAACGGTGAGCGCCGAGATCATGTCCAGCGCGACCACAGGCCATGGTCCGGGACCGACTCGCCGCGATCGCCGAACCGGCCCGGATGGAGCTGTGCCGGCACCTGATCGGCGAGCCGATCACCACCTCTGAGCTGGCTCACCGGACCCAGCTGAGCGAACCGCAAGTCTCCCGGCACCCGCGTCGGCTGCGCGAGGTCGGCCTGGTCACCTCGATCCGCGAAGGACGCCTGGTCTACCACCGACTGCACGCCAAGTTGTTGCTCAGCCTCGGCACCGATGTGCTGACCACGATCATGCGCTGATCGCCTCGCTGCGCGACCTCGGTGCGAAGCGACCTCAGTGGCGGTTGGCCGGTGGCACCAGCTTCGCCAGGACCCGCTGAGCAAGGTCGGTGAGCACCGGCTCCGGCTTGTCCGCCGGGACGACACCGGGGGCGATGCTGGCGGTGAGGGTGTACCGGTCGTAGTCGACCAGAAGCAGCGTCCGGCTCGGCTCGGTGAGCAGGGTTGCCTGGGCCCCGCCGAGCCCGACCTGTCGAGAAGCCTGGGTGTCCGGGCCCTCGGCCGCCACGTTCCGGCCCCGCTGCTCGGCCGCCGCGCCAGGATCGGTGAACCCGGCCGCGGTCAGCACCAACGCCGGGGCGTCCCGACCGGGCACGCTGTAGTCGCAGGTGAGCCGCTCCAGCTGGCCCACCGAGGGGGCTGGCTGGCCGACCACCGAGCGGGCGCCGACGCTCCCGAGGGGCTGTCCCAGCAGCGCGGACATGTCGGGGGAGCCGACCAACAGCTCGGCGCAGTCGGTGGGCAGCAGCGTGGTCCTCCCTGGGACCACGTCCGGGGGAGCAACATCCACCGTGGCGAAGCTCGGCAGGGTAATCGGGCCGGTCAGGGCCCCTTCTGGCGAGCGAACCCACAGATAGCTCAACCCGCCCACCAGTACGGCGGCGACGGCAAGCCCCGCCACAAGCTGTCCCCCCATGAACCCAACTAACCATCGGCTCAGCCCCTGGCGCTCGCATCTCCATCAGACCGTGACCCGACTACACCGGAACGGCCGAAGCCCACACCGCGGGCTTCGGTGAAAGCCTGCGTTTACCGGGACACGGCAGTATCTCGGGTATGGCTGCCGAACCGGCGTACACCTTGATCCAGATCACCGACGTGCACATCCGGGCCGCCGACGAGGCCGCCGGTGAACCAGTGGACACCCTCGTGGTGCTCAGCCGTGCCCTGGACGCGGTCATGCAGACCCGGGTGGGGCCGGCCGCCGTGTTGTTCACCGGTGACCTGGTGGAGCACGGCCGCCCGGAGGAGTACCAGCGCCTGCGGTCCCTGGTGGAGCCGGCCATCGCGCGAATCGGGGCCCCGGCGGTGTACCTCGCCGGCAACCACGACGAGCGCGCGGCCCTGCGGGAGCACCTGCTCGGTGAGCCCCCGAGCTCTCGGCCGCTGGACCAGGTCCGGCAAGTCGGCGGCCTCCGGGTGATCGCCATGGATAGCACCGTGCCTGGCCGGGCATACGGGGAGCTGAGCGGCGATCAACTCGCCTGGCTGCGCGCCGAGCTGGCCACGCCGGCGCCGGATGGCACGATTCTCGCCCTGCACCACCCTCCGCTGCCCACGGCGGTTCCGCTGTCCGGTGCGATCGAGTTGCGGAACCGGGACGAGCTGGCGCAGGTGATCGCGGGTACCGACGTGCGGGTTGTACTCGCCGGACACACCCACGTGGTCAGCGCGGGCGTGTTGGCCGGGGTGCCGGTGTGGACCGGCGGCGGGATCGCGCCGACCATCGACAGCCTCGAACCAGATGGCGCCCTGCGTGGCCTCAGCTGCCCGAGCGTGAGCCGCATCGACCTATTCGACAATTCGGCTCTCATCAGCAGCATCCCATTCGACGCGGGCGAGGTGGCGTATGTGCCCTCGGAAACGATGCGGCCACGAATTGCCGAGCTACAGGCTCAACTTCCCACGGGTTAGCGAGCGATCAGTTCGTCGATGAACGCGCGGCAGGTTTCCCGCATGGTGTCCAGCGACATTGCCTTGGCGTGCAACAACACCTGCATCGCCAGCCCGTCCAGCATGCCGATGAGCATGTTGGCCAGCAACTCCGGATCTCCCTCGCGCGCGGTACCGGCCCGTTGCGCCGCGGCGATGGTGTTGCGCACCAGCTCCCGCCACTGGTCGTAGAGCTCCTCGTTTATTTTCCGCAGCGCGGGGTCGCGAATTCCCTCCGCCCACAGATTGGCCCATACCCGCCATGCCCGCAGCGATACACCCCGGGTCGGCAGGTAGGACTCGACGATTTCGCCGAGCAATTCCAGCGGCTCGCGGGTTTCGTCGCGCAGCCATTTACGGCGTTCGAGGGAGTGCTTGAAGTTGTACTCAAAGGCCGCGGTGATCAGTTCTTTCTTGGTGTCGAAGTAGTAGTGGATGGTGCCCGAGCTGACTCCGGCCACCGCGGCTACCTCGAGCAGGCGCAGGTCTTGCAGGCCATTCTTGGCGATCACCGTGCAGGCCGCGTCAAGGATCTGCTTGCGGCGTTCGACTTCCACGCTGGGCCTGGGCACGGTCACTCCCACATAACTGGTCGGCCGGTCAATCCTACCGTCAGGATCTGCTCAGCCCAGGTTGCGGGAGATCACCAGGCGCATGATGTCGGAGGTCCCTTCCTCGATCTCCTCCAGCTTCACGTCCCGCATCCACTGCTCCACCGGGTGCTCCCGGGAGTAGCCCCAGCCGCCGAGGGTCTGCACCGCCGCCCAGGTGGCGAACATCGCCGTCTCGGACGCGGTGAGTTTGGCCATCGCGGCCAGCCCGGTGGCCCGCTGCCCGGAGTCGATCATCCGGGCCGCGTGGTGCACCAGCAGCCGGGCCGACTCGATCCGGGTGGCCATGTCCGCCAGCCGGAACGCGACCGCCTGGTGCTCGATGATCGGCACACCGAACTGGGTGCGGGTGCGCGCGTAGTCCAGGGCGTATTCGTAGGCCGCCCGCGCCGCGCCGACGGCGGCCGCGCCGAGCACCACCCGGGAGATGTCGAACGTGCCCATCAGGCCGTAGAAGCCCTGCCCCTCCGCGCCGAGCCGCTGCGACTCGGGCACGAACACGTCGTCGAAGAACATCTCCCGGCAGACGATCGCCCGCTGGCCCATCTTGCGCATCGGCTCACCGAAGCTGAGCCCCTCGGCGTCCCGGCGCAGCAGGAACGCGGTCACCCCGGCGGAGCGCTTGGCGCGGTCTGTCTTGGCGAACACCACGTAGCACTCGGCGGCGCCGGCGTTGGAGATCCACGCCTTCTGCCCACTGATCCGGTAGCCACCGTCTACCCGCCGGGCGGTGGTGACGATGGAGGCGGCGTCCGAACCGGAGTCGGGCTCGGTGGTGGCCAGTGCGGTCATCGGCGCACCCTTGCCGGTGAGCGGGGTCAGCCAGGTGCGCTTCTGCTCCTCGCTGCCCAGTACCAGGATCGGGTCGGCGAAGAAACCGTTGGAGCACACCAGGTTGCCGATGCCCGGGTCACCCCAGCACAGTTCCTCCTGCACCAGGCACTGGGTGAACACGTCGGTGAACCCGCCCCCGCCGTACTCCTCGGGGATCATGAAGTCGGTGATGCCCACCTCGGCGGCCTTGGCGAACAGGTCCACCGGGGTGACCACATCGGCCTCGTCCACCTCGCGGCCGCGCGGCCGGATCTCCTTGGCGGCGAAGTCCCGACACAGCTCGACGATCTGCCGCTGCTCCTCGCTCAGCGGCCAGGCCGGAACGCTCTTCATCCTCGGTCTCTCCTTGCGTGGTCGGCGAGCGGGACGGCACGGGGGGTGACGGCGTGGTTGGGGACGCCGTGGTTGGGGACGGAGTGGTTGGGGACGGCGTGGTTGGCCATGATCAGGGCGTCCACCGCGAGTGCGCCGTCCGGGCCGACCCGTACCGGGTTGAGCTCGAGCTCGGTGATCCGCTCGTTGGCCACGATGAACCGGGACACCGAGGTGACCAGTTCCAGCAGTCCCGTGACGTGCACCGGGGGCCTGCCGCGCCAGCCGTCCAGCAGTACCGAGCAACGCAGCCGGTACAGCATGGCGCGGGCGGTGGCAGCGCCCACCGGAGCCAGCTCGACGGCCACATCGGCGTGCACCTCGGTCTCGGTGCCGCCCGCGCCGACCACCACCACGGGGCCGAACCCGGGGTCGGGGCGGGCGCCCACCAGCATTTCCACCACACCGGCCCGGCGGTCCTGCTCCTCGAGCACGAAGTCACCGTCGCCGAGAGCGGCGCGCATCCGGTCGAAGGCGGTGAGCAGTTCGTCCGGGCCGGCGATCCCGACCTGGACGCCACCGAGCTCGCTCTTGTGCGCCAACCAGCCGGCCTTGAGTACAAACGGAGCCGGCAGCGCGGCCGCCGAGGCGAGCAGTTCGGCGCGGTTGCGCACCAGCCGCGCCTCGGGGAAGCGGACGCCGAGGGGGAGAAGCGCCCGCCGCGCCGCCCAGTAGCCGGCGAGCGGGCCAGGCTCCGGCGCGGGCAGCGGTTCGATCGACTCAGGTTCGCGGGGGCGCAGCGCGGCCAGCCCGGCCAGCGCGCGCACGGCCGCGTGGATGTCGCCGAACACCGGCACCCCGGCGCGCCACAGCGCGGCAGTGGTCGGACCGGACTCCGCCATGCTATGCACCACCAGCGGCTTGCCGTGCTCGCCGGCCACCTCGGCGAGCCGCCGCGCGGCCCGCTGTTCCTGGGCGCCCAGCTCGGGGACGTCCTCGCCGTAGCGGCCGAAGTAGCCGGTGAGCAGCACGGCGTCCACGTCGTCCGAGGCGAGCACGGTGTGCGCCGTCGCGGCGTAGCTGCCCAGGTCCCGTTCGCCGGCGCCGGCCAGGTCCACCGGGTTGGCGGTGGCCGCGCCGGCTGGGAGTGCCTCGATGAGCGCACGGGTCACCGGCGCCCGAAAGGCGGGCACGGCCAGGCCCGTGGCGCCGGCCTGGTCGGCGGCCACCCCGCACTGGCCACCGCTGTCGCCGATGATCGCGACCCGCCGGCCGGCCGGCACGGTGGCGCGCGCCAGGTAGGCCCGCGCCACCTGGAGCAGCTCGGCAGGGGTGTCCACCCGGGGCACCCCGAGGCGGCGGCACGCGGCGTCCACGACGTCCATCCGCGAGGTGAGCGACCCGGTGTGAGAGCGGGCCAGCCGGCTGCTCGCCGCTCCGGCGCCGATGGTGAGCAGCACGGTCGGTTTCCCCGCCGCCCGCAGCGCCGCAATGGTGTCGAACAGCCGCTCGCCGCCGGTGAAGCTCTCCAGGTAGAGCGCGACGATCCGGGTCGGTTCGTGGTCGGCGAGGTCGGCCAGCACCTCGGCGGCGGAGATGTCGGACTGGTTGCCGGTGGAGACGAACCGGGAGACGCCCAGCCCCACCCGGGCGCCCATGATCGCTAGCTCGGAGCCCAGCTGGCCGCTCTGCGAGACGATCGCCAGCGGGCCCGGGGTGAACCGTCCCCAGGCGAGCTCGAGGTCGGTGCTGGCGTCGTAGAGCCCGAGGCTGTTGGCGCCGAGCAGCCGGGCGCCGCCGGCCCGGATCCGGGCGGCCAGCTGGGCCTCGCCCGGCACCCCCGCGGTGATGCCGAGGAAGCCGCGTACGCCGAGGGCCAGGCCCTCCTGCACCACCGCGCCGACCTGGGGTCCGGGCACGCAGAGCGCGACCAGCTCCGGCGTCTCGTCCAGTGCGCCGAGGTGCGCGGCGCAGCGCCGGCCGAACACCGAGTCAGCCCGGCGGTTCACCAGCTCGACCCGACGTCGGTGGCCCCCGCGCAGCGCGCCGAGGGCCAGCCAATGGCCCCACTTGGACTCGTCGGCGGACGCGCCGACCACTCCCACCGAGGACGGGTCGCGGAACACCCGCAGTTGACGGTCCATCGGGGGTAGGTCACGACTCCTCACGGGGCTCTGCATAACTGGCTCGTCAGTCAATTATTGGCCTGTTCGGAGGTTGCTTGTCAACAGCCGAGACGGAGTGTTGACAGTGTCCACTGGCGACCCGAATATAACTGAGCAGCCAATCAAGTTGCGCCGACGCCGCCGCCGAAGGTGCGCCGTGGCGGGAGATCCTGGCCGCGATGGCCCCGGTGGTGGACGCGTCCACGGTGATCGCCGGGGACAGCACCATGGCCTGTTACTACGGAGTGTTGTCCGGGCTCCCGGTGCACCGGCCCTCGGGGTTCCTGTATCCCACCGGGGGCGGCACCCTCGGCTATGGGCTGCCGGCGGCGATCGGGGCGATGCTCGCCGAGCCCGAGGCGCGGGTGCTCGCGCTGCTCGGTGACGGCGGCATCATGTTCACCCTGTCCGAACTTGCCACCGCGGCCCAGCTCGGCCTGGGGTTGCCGGTGCTGGTGGCGTGGACAACGGCGGGTACGGGGAGTTCCGCAACGAAATGCTGGATCGGGGCGAACCGGCCATCGCCGTGGACCTGAACCCGGTCGACTTCGCCGCGCTCGCCGAGGCGATGGGCTGTCACGGCGTGCGCATCACCGACGCCGCCGACCTGACCGCCGCGATCACCACGGCGCTGCGTGCCGATCGCCCGACGGTGCTGTGGATCAAGGCGTGATGCCGCATGCACGCGCACTAAAGAAGGGCCCGCACCTACCGATGGGGGTTGGCGCGCGCCCTTTTGTGTGCGGCCAAGTCGGTTCGGGGACCGAATCTCGTTAAACCTTGGCGGCCGGGCTATTTCGGCGCGTACGCATGGTGGACAGCTTTACCCGTACCACACCTTCACGAGTCACGGAGCCACCATGATCCGACGATTCGCAGTCGCCAGCGCGCTGGCACTGGCCCTGGTCGGCGGTGCCGGTGTGGCCGTCGCCCCCACGGCGACCGCCTCACCCGCACCCGCCACCACCGCGCAGGTCGCGCTTGCCAGCGTGGCCACACCTTTGCCGGGGGAGTACCGGTGCAAGCGCCGGGAGTGGTGCAAGCCGGTGTACCGGAAGTGGTACCCCCGGCATTTCGCCCACCGTTGGCACCACCCCCGGTACGGGTACTTCTTCCACCGCGGCTACCACCGCTGGTGATGCGCGGATAGCCAGGATGGTCCGCCGCGGCACTCAGAACGAGGTGCCGTGGCGGACTTCCCGCTCGCCGGCCATCGCGGCGTCCAGCTGTCCCAGCACCGACGGCTCCGCACCGATCAGCTTGGCCCTGGCCAGCGTGTGCGCCCGGTGCACGCCGAAGACCAGGGTGCCCAGCGTGCCGATCTCCAGGTGGACGTCCGGCGTCGCGGTCACCCGCTCGCAGTGCGCGCCGTCCGGGCCGCCGCGCAGTCGGAAGCAGCCGCCGAGGTCCAGGAACGGATCGGTGACGTCCAGCACGACGTCGATCTCCACTGGGTAACGGCGAGCTTCCAGCACAGCGGTCACGTCCAGGACGCGGGCCCACAGCCCGTCGGCCATCCCGGACGTGCGGACCTGCCGGGTGTCCTCCAGCAGGAAGGGCAACGGGTCGTCAACCGGGCAGGAATCCGACGTCACGGTGTCCATCAGGTCCAGGCCCAGCAGGGTGCGCCACAGCGCGCCGTGCGCCTCGTCGGTCGCCGCGAACACGTCCACCACCCGGCAGGTGCTGTCCGCGTGGTGAATCCGGTATGAGGCATAACCGTCGGCGTGCAGCAGGTGGAACAGGCCGGTGGCACCATCCCGATGGTCCGGCCGGTCCAGCAGCAGGCAGTCCCACCAGCGGTCGTCCCGGGATACCGCCCCCGGCGTCAACGCGGCCCACCGCCGATGCACCTCGGGCGCCCGCACCCGGGCCTCGGCGGCGTCGACCAGCCGAACTCCGCCCAAGCCCGGCGCGTCCCTCCGGAACCGGACGAGTCGCCGCTGCACCTGCACAGTCCGGGACCGGCCGGCCTGGCCGTATCCGAACCGGCCGTAGATCCCGCCCTCGCTCGCGGTCAGCAGGGACAGCGCCAGCCCCTCCTCGGCGAAGCCCTGGTGTTGCTCCCGCATCAGGTCGCGCAGGATGCCCCGCCGGCGGTGCGTCGTCGCCACAGATACCCAGGTCACCCCCTGGGTGGGCAGTGCTGCCCCGCCCGGCATCGTCACCTCGAAGCTGAACGAACCGGCGACGCCGAGAATCACGCCGTCATCCGGCTCGCAGGCGAGCAGATATCGCTCGGGCTCGAACAACGGGCGGAAGTCGTCGAGGTCCTGCTCCGAATAATGCAACCCGAATCCTCGGCCGTCCGCGACGGCGATCGCCGGCAGATCCTCGGCCACCGCTCGGCGGATCAGTGTTTTCACGAAGGGCAATTCTTGTTGTTGCACCGGCGGCTGTCGACCGGATTCCGCCGCGCCGGCCGCGGACCGGAACGCCGAGCGGCGCTGGGGCGATCCCGCGGGTCGTAGGAAACGGGAGGAGAGCAGCATCGCCGGGACGGTCAGCGATGTACGTCCTGGTCGGCGAATTCTTTTGCTATTCGGCCGAACCGTTCACCATGCGTACCGAATTTCGCCGGGAATACCCGGTGGACGTGCTCCAGGCAATGCGGGAGGCGCTTCCCTCGGCGCGCCGTTGGCTCACCAGCGCGAATGCGGAGTCGCCCGCTGGAGCGGCGGCGGCACTGCGGCTGGCCGAGGTGTTGAGCGCCGAGGCATCGATTCGTAACTGAGCCCGGCGCGCGGACTGATCAGCTAGTCGGGCGCGGAGCCCGGCGCGGCCCCTCTGCTACCGCGGCGGCGCCGAGCACCACGTCCAGGGTCCTGCGCGACACGCGCACGTCGGCTCCTGATCGTGCGCGATCGCTGCTGGCTCAGTGGAGCCGCTGGGCGAGCATCGACTTGGCCTGCTCGCCGCCCTTCTTGCTTTCTCCCTGCGCCCGACGGAAGAAGTCGGCGAGCTCGTTGTCGCCGTCGCGTTCCGCATCCTGGATGTAGGTCTCCAGGCGCAACGCGTTGCTCAGGCACGCCTCGGTGAACCACACCAGGTTGTAGTCCTTGTCCTTGGTTCCGGTGATCTGACCACTCTCAACGGTCGACACGACGAACATCTCCTTCCGTTCTCACTCGTCAATCGGTTCGCTCCGGCGGCATACCCGTCCCGCTGGCCGATGAACCTGATCGACTGTCCTGCCCGGAAGGCTCCGCGCCGATGCAGGTGGCGCAGCAGTTTCCTGGCCACGCTGGCCCGCGACCGGGACGGCTCGCTCGGCGCGTTGAGGTGATTCGACCCCCGTGAGGTACTGAGGAGCGCCCTCCTAGTTCCCGAAGTCGCAGTTCTGCCGAGGGATGCCGTAGTGAGCGCAGACGGATTCGGCGGCCCGGCGTCGCTGATTATCGATGATTCGGTCCTCCGGGTCCGCCTGGGAGAGATCCCTCGGGTCCGAGCCTCCGGTGCGAATGTCGTCGCGGCCCGCGTAGCGCGGCAGCGAGTCCTGGGGCGAGCGGGTGGCCGAGTGTGCCGGCCGGGGCGCCGATGTCGTCGATGTCGTGGGCGGCACCTGTCGCGCGGAGGGTCGCGCGGCTTCCGCGCTCGGCTCGGAGAGATCGCTGGCGGGCGCTTGGGGCGCGGCGTCCGACGCCGAAGGCGCCGGGCCGGCGGAGCTGGACGTGCCGTCCGCGGGAGCCAGGGTGGTTAACGCCGCGCCGGGTAGCGCGGCGGGACCCGCTCCCTGGGACAGATGCGCGCCGACGGCGACTCCTAGTCCGACGGCGAGCAGTACGGTGCCTCCGACGAGATAGCGAATGGGCTCCACCGTTCTTCCAACGAGCCCCGCCGGTGATCAGATGCGGCTCGCTGGGAGGAGCCACCCGGTCTGGTGTTGCCGGCGCCGGCCGGTCTCAGACGGGTAGGTGCAGTGATGCTGGGAGATGGTCTGGGAGAGGGCGCTGCCTCGGACGTCCAGCCAACGCCCGTGTGGGCGAACGGCCAGCGCGGGCTCGTTGCCTGGCACCGCGCCTCCAGCCGGCCGGATGGCACCCTGGACGAGGCGGCGATCGCCACCGGCTCACCCGCCCAGGTCGAGCAGGTCATGGATGCGGATGGGTAGCGCACGGATGCGCCTGCCGGTGGCGTGGAAGACCGCGTTGGCGATCGCGGCGGAGACTCCCACGGCGCCGAGTTCGCCAATGCCCTTCGCGCCGATGGCGCTGGCCCGCCGGTCATCGTCGTCCACAAAGGACACGTCGATCTCGCCGATGTCCGCGTTGACCGGAACGATGTAGCCAGCGAGGTTCTTGGCCAGGAACCGGCCCAGATTGGGCTCGAACACCGACTGCTCCAGCACCGCCTGGCCGTATCCCCAGATGGCACCGCCACTCATCTGGCTGTGTGCCGCGAGCGGGTTGAGGATGCGGCCCGCCGCATACACGCCGACCAGCCGGGGCATGCGCAGCAACCCGAGGTCGACGTCCACCCGGACCTCCGCGAAGACCGCCCCGTAGGTATGGATGGAGTAGTGCGCCGACCGGCCGATCGGGCCGGCGCTCTCTTCCGGTGCCCAGCGTCCCTCGGCTTCTAATTCGGTCAGCCCCGCCTCGGCAAGTCGGTCGGCCAGCGTGCGGCCGTCACCCGAGGGACCCGCCCCCGAGGGCCCGTCTCCGGCATCCAGGGTGTCGGTCGCTCCGCCGGCGTCCAGCTTGCCGAGGATCTCCTGAGCGGCGGCCCGCACCGCTGAGCCCAGGTTCATCGCCGACATCGAGCCCATGGTCCCGGTGTGCGTGGGGAACTCGGAGTCGCCGTGCCGCACACTGACATCTTCGGGTCGGCAGCCCAGGGTCTCGGCGGCCACCGAGACGACCATGGCCGGCAACCCGGTGCCGATCTCCTGCATGCCGGTGGTCACCGTGACATGCCCGTCCGCATCGAGGTGCATCCGCGCGGAGGACGGGGAGCGGAAGGTGTCCATGGTGGCGACCGCCATGCCCCAACCGATCAGGTCGTTGCCGTCCCGCATAGAGCGCACCGGTCCGCGCCCGGCCCAGCCGAAGCGGGCGGCGCCCTGGCGCAGGCACTCCACGAGTGGCCGGGTGGAGAACGGCAGCCCGGTGCTCGGGTCGACCTCCGGCTCGTTACGGATCCGCAGCTCGACCGGGTCGACGTCCAGCCGGTGCGCCAGCTCGTCCATGGCCGACTCCAGCGCGAACATGCCCGGGCCTTCGTGCGGCGCGCGCATCGGAGTCGGCGCGGCCCGGTCCAGCCGCTCAATCCGTACGTGCGTCTCGATCGCCGGGCTGTCGTACAACCAGGTCGTCGAATGCGGGGCGTGCTCCACGTAGTCCCCGGCCCGGCTGCTCGCGTTGACACTGGAGTGGCGCAGCGCGGTCAGCCGCCCGTCCGAGGTGGCACCCAATTCCACCCGCTGCCTGGTGGCCGGTTGATATCCGCACAGGGTGAACATCTGCGCCCTGGTCAGCACCAGCTTCACCGCGCGCCCAGTGTCCCTGGCGGCCGCCGCGGCGAGCACCTGGGGTGGCCACACATAGCCCTTGCAGCCGAAACCACCGCCGACGAATGGGCACACCACCCGGACCTGCTCGGGGGGAATGCCGAACAGCGCGGCCAGGGTCTGCTGTGCGATCACCGCCGACTGCACCGAGCTGTGCACGGTCAGCTGGTCGCCGTCCCACTCGGCGAGCGTGGCCGGTGGCTCGATCGGGTTGTGGTGGCGATCCGCGGTCGTGTAGGCCTCGTCCACCCGCACCGCCGCGGCGGCCAGCCCGGCGGCCACATCGCCGGTCGCCTCGTCCGTCGCGCCCAGCACGTGCCCACCCTGAGGCACCACCTCGGGCGCGTTGCCGAACGGCACCGCGTCGGTGCGGTCGGCGTAGCTGGCGCGGACTTGGCTGGCCGCGTGCGCCTGTTGCAACGTCTCGGCCAGCACCACCGCGATCGGCTGGCCCTCGTAGCTGATCCGCTCCTGCAGCTCGATCACCTCGTGCCCCAGCGGCGGCGAGGGCAGCGGAGGCAGGGGCGGCAGATCGCCCGGTCCGAAAACCCGGAACACGCCCGGGGCCCGCGCCGCTTCGCCGCGATCCAGCTCGACCAGCCGCCCGACCGGCACGCTCGAGGACACCAGCACCGCGAACAGCGCGCCCGCCGAGGGGACATCCCCGGCGTAGTGGGCCGCGCCGCTGAGCTTGGCCGGTCCGTCCACCCGGCGCAGCCCGACGCCATTCATCGCCGGCCTCCCGCTATGCGCAGCGCCCGCACCGCGGTCCGCGGGGCGAGGGTGAGCTTGTAGGCATTGCCGGGCAGCGCCCGGGCTTCGGCGAACGACAGGTGCACCGCCGCCAGCAATTCCTCCCGGTCGTCGATGTCCCGACCGGCGAGCGCCTGCTCGGCCTCGGACAGCCGCCACGGCCGGTGCGCCACCCCGCCCATGGCCAGCCGGGCGCTGGTGATCTCCCGGCCGGACAGGACCACCACCGCCGCCGCCGAGGTCACCGCGAACTCGTAGGACACCCGTTCCCGCACCTTCAGGTAGTGCGAACCGCGCGGGTCAGGCTCGGCCGGAACCTCCACCGTCTCGATCAGTTCGCCCGGGCGCAGCTCGTTGTGCAACCACGGCTGGTCACCGGGTAGCCGGTGGAACTCGGTCGACGGGATACGCCGTTGTCCCCGCTCGGACCGCACCACCACGGTGGCGTCCAGCGCGGCCAGCGCGACGGCCAGGTCCGACGGGTGGGTCGCCACGCACCCGTCGCTCCACCCGAACAGGGCCGCGGCGCTGGTGTCCCCGTGTCTGGCCGAGCACCCGGAGCCAGCTACCCGCTTGTGGCACGGCAGGGCTGAGTCCGCGCGGAAGTACGGGCAGCGGGTGCGCTGCATGAGGTTGCCGCCGATCGTGGCCATATTGCGCAGCTGCGGCGACGCCGCCCGCAACAGCGACTCGGCCAGTACCGGGTACCCGTCGCGGACCGCCGGATGGGCCGCAACGTCGCTCATCCTGGCCAGTGCCCCGATCCGCAGTCCGGCCGGGCCGTTCTCGATCTCGGCGAACCCCAACCCGGTGATGTCGACCAACCGGTCCGGAGCCCAGATGCCTTCCTTCAACCAATTGACCACTTCGGTTCCACCGGCGATCAACTCGGTATCCGGATCGGCGGCCGCGGCCAATGCAGCCGCCACGGAGTCGGCGCGCTCATAGGCGAATGTCTTCACGATGTGCTCCCCGCCCCGCCCGCTACGGAGAGATCAAGGCCGGCAATCGTGCCGGCGCCGATCTGTCCGTTGGCCTTCGCGACCGCGGCCACGATCTGGGGGTAGGCCGCGCATCGACAGATGTTCCCGCTCATCCATTCACGGATCTCGTCATCCGAGCCGGCATGCCCCTCGGCGATACACGCCGTGGCGGACATGACCTGGCCTGGCGTGCAGAATCCGCACTGGAATGCGTCGTTTTCCAGAAATTCCCGCTGAACCGGGTGGAGCTCACCGTCGTTGCTGCTCAGGCCCTCGATGGTGGTCACTTCCCGGCCGCTGGCGGCCAGTGCCAACATCATGCAGGCGAGCACTCGACGCCCATCGAGTAATACCGTGCACGCCCCGCATTCGCCTCGATCGCAGCCTTTTTTGGTGCCCGTGAGGCCCAGCTGTTCACGGAGCATGTCGACCAACGTCGCGCGCGGATCGACCTCGATCACGTAGTCGACCCCATTTATCCGCGGCACCTCGTGGATACCCATCGGCTGACCTTCTTCGGTTGTCCGCTGGTGTGTAAGTACCTTGGCACATGCACGAACCCTGTGACAACCCCGATTCGCGGCACTCCGTGGGCGGCCACCCGGGGACCCCACAGGTGCCCGGCGAGCGCACTCCTCCGGGCCCGATCAGCCGTGTCAGCGAGTTGGTTGGGTGGGCCAACCGGTAACCTGCACGGCGTGGACGAGCATTGTGCCAGCGAAGGGGTCTGTTGTGAGTAAAAGCTCTGGCTTGCCGGGGTTGGAAGCAGACCTTGCCAGCCGCCCCGGACATGTGATGCACCGGGCCGCGCAGGCGCTGCTCGCCCGGAAGACGTCGGTGCTCCGGGAGTTCGGTCTCACCGTGCCGCAGTACGGCGCGCTGGTCGTGTTGTCCTATCTCCCCGGTGCGTCCGCCGCGCAACTGTCCCGGGTCTGCCTGGTCACCCCGCAGAGCATGGCCACCGTGCTGTCCAACCTGGAGGCGAAGGGCCTGATTGAACGCAGGCCGTCCGACGTCCACCAGAAGGTCCAGGTCACCCGGCTCACCAGAGCGGGCCGAGCATTGCTCAAGCGCGCCGACGCGCAGGCCCGAGCGGTCGAGGATCGCCTCTCGGAGGCGTACACCGACCAGGAGCGGGACCAGCTCTACGAGCTGCTCGAGCGAGCCATCAAGCTGCTCAGCTGACTTCGGCTTGGCTGTCGCCGAGCCACGGCGCCGCGGCTACTGGTCGATGTCGTAGACCACGTCGACCGAGACGGTGAGCTTCTGGGTGCCCGGCTGGAGGGGAACGGCCGCGCCGGCGGCGTCCATCGACTGCCGGCTCATCGGGCCCGGCGGCGGGGTGGAGACCTCGGAGATGGACCGAATCCGCCCGAGGTGCACTCCGGCCGCGTCGGCCATCTGGCGGGCCTGGGTCTGCGCCTGTCTGACCGCCGCGGCTCTGGCGGTGGCCCGCATAGCGCTGTCGTCGTCGATCGAGAAGCTCAGCTGCTGGACCCGAACCGCGTCGCCGGCCACGTCTGCGGCGGCGTCGATGATGCCCCCGGCGGCGGCGATGTTGTGCAGCGTCGCGGTGACCTGGTTGGTGACCTCGTAGCCGGATATCCGCCCGTTCGCCGGGTTGTAGGAGGGGTTCACCGAGAGCTGGCTGGTCTGCAGGTCGGCCTCGGCCACGCCCCTGCGCTTCAGCATGTCGATCAGCGCTGTGGCCTGTTGGGTGTTGGCGTCGAGGGCGCCCTTGGCGCTCGGCCCCTGCGTCTGCACGCCGAGCACGACGGTCACCGTGTCCGGCGCGCCGGTTATGCTGCCCTGGCCTCGGGCGGTGATACCCAGGCCGCTGGCCTCCCCGACGCTGGTCGGCGGGACGCCTCGGGAGCACGCGGTGACCACGAGCGCGCCGAGCGCAAGGATGGCCGCGGTGGCCAGGGGACGCTTCATCTGAGATCTCCGTTCGCCAGGTCTGTGCAGACCCTAGGACGGAGCGCGCCGGGCAATTGGTTGCATCAGCCATCGGCGCGATGCGGCGAGTGGTCGCGGGCCGGTCCGGCCTCGCGCGATGTGCGCTGGCAGCGAAAGACGGTGCTGGCCGGCGGTCCGGCACCCTAACGTTCGCCTCGACTACCGGAGAGGGGCGCGACGAATGGTGATCGCCAAGGACGTCGAGTACAGCGTGCGGGGGACCGCGATGCGCGGCCGGCTGGCCGTTCCGGACGGCACCGGGCAGCGGCCGGGGGTGCTGATTGCGCACGAGGGCAACGGGTTGGACGAGTTCCAGCGGACCAGACCGGAGCGGCTGGCCGAGCTGGGCTACGTGGCGTTCGCGCTGGACTACTACGGCGGCGGCCAGGTGTTCACCGACCCGGCACAGATGATGGACAGGGTCGGCAAGTTCGGGGCCGACCTGGACTACGTGCGGGAGCTGGGCAACGCCGGCCTGGAGATCCTCACCAACGAACCGCGCACCGACCCGGCGCGGCTGGCCGGGATCGGCTACTGCTTCGGCGGCACGATGGTGCTGGAGATGGCGAGGGGCGGCGCCGATCTCAAGGCGGTGGTCGGCTTCCACCCCGGGCTGACCCCGTCCCGGCCGAGGGACAGCGTCAACATCCGCGGCTCGGTGCTGGTCTGCATCGGCTCGGAAGACCCGATTGTGCCCACCGAGACGCGCCTGGCGTTCGAGGAAGACATGCGCGCGGCCGGCGTCGACTGGCGGATGAACATCTACGGCGGTGCGGAGCACAGCTTCACCCACCCGCGCACCGCCGACCCGGACGCGAACGTCCTGCCGGGCGTCAAGTACCACCAGCCCACCGACGAACGCTCCTGGCGAGCCATGCTCGACCTATTCAACGAGGTCCTCACCTGATCCCCGCCGGGCGCCGACCCTATTCTGGCGGGGTAAGGCCGAGCGATTTGATCAGCTCGCGCATTTCGGCGCCGTAGAGCTTGCCCGGATGCGGGGTCTGAAATCGCAGGTGGCCGTAGATCTCCAGGGACAGCAGGCCGTGCATGCGGCCCCAGATCCGAAGCGCGAGCGCGACCGCGGCGGGAGGCAGGTCCGGGAACGCCTCGCGCACGTGAGCGGCGAGCTGGGGAGCGAAGTCGGACCAGGCGAAATCGGTGCCGGGCCGAGTCGACGGCGCATGCGACCAGATCATCGCGACGAGGCCGACGAGATCCTCGCAGGCCCGCCGGGCGAGATCGGCGGCCGGGCCGTCGGTCGGCGGCTGGTAGCCCGGTACAGGGTCGCCGTAGATCAGTCGAAACCCCTCCGGATTCGCCAGCGCCCAATCTCGAACCGCGCTGGCCCAGGCCAGGACCCGGCCCGCTGGGTCGCCCGCGGGATGCCCGTCTCTTGCCGCCTCGGCGACGTCCAGGAGCGAGCTGTACACGTCCACGATCAGCGTAGTGATCAGGTCGTCGCGGGTGGGGAAATAGCCATAGAGGGCACTGGGGGTCATGCCCATCTCCCGAGCGATCGCGCGCAGTGAGATGGCGTCCGGCCCACCCTCGGACATCAGCTCGAGGGCGATCTTCTTGATCTCCTGGGTCGCCTCCGCGCGCAGCCGCTCCCTTCGTGTCTGCTTCTCGATCACGGTTGACACTCTACTGCGGTGGCATACTATCTCCTGCGCAGTTACTAAATGCCGTATAGTTTATGGACGCCAGTCGGCAAGTCTTCAGGGAGATATTGATGGCACAGGCAGTGTTGTTCGACGAACTCGGCGGACCGGAAGTCCTCAAGATCGCTGAAGTGCCGGTCGCGGAGCCGGATGCGGACGAGGTGCGGATCCGGGTAGATGCCATTGGCCTCAACCGGGCGGAGGCGATGTTCCGCGCCGGCACCTACTACGAGCAGCCGAAGTTGCCCGGGTCGGGGCTGGGCTATGAGGCGGCCGGAGTGGTGGAAGCGGTCGGTTCCGGAGTGTCTGGACTCGCGGTGGGGGAGCCGATCAGCACCATTTCCGCGTTTTCCATGCGGGACTACGGTGTTTACGGCGACCGGGTGATCGTTCCCTCCCGCGCCGTGGTGTCCAGAGCGGATGCTGTCGATGCGGTCACCGGGGCCGCGATCTGGACCAACTACGCCACCGCGTACGGCGCGCTCGTGGAGCAGGCTGAGATGCGGCCCGGGGACAACGTCCTGATCACCGCCGCATCCAGTGGTGTCGGGCTGGCCGCCATCCAGATCGCCAACAATTTCGGCGCCATCCCGATCGCGGTGACTCGTGGCGAAGGGAAGCGGCGGAAATTGCTGGACGCCGGCGCCGCGCGGGTCATCAGCACGGAGAGCCAAGATCTCGTTGAAGAGGTGTTGGCGGCCACTGATGGGGCCGGCGCGAGAGTGGTGTTCGACTGTGTCGGCGGCCCGTTTGTGAACGATCTCGAGCGCGCCGCCTCGGTGAACGGGGTGCTGATCATCTACGGGTGGCTCAGCCTCGAACCGACGCCGCTGCCGATGAACTGGTTCAAGAACCTCGCCGTCTACGGGTATGCCCTGGACAGCCATGTGTTGGCCGACCCGGCACGGTGGCGTCGCGCGGAGCAGTACATCAACGCCGGACTTCGCGTGGGCAGCCTGGTGCCCACCATTGACCGTGTCTTCGACTCGCTGGACGACATCCCCGAGGCGCAGCGCTATCTGGAATCCAACGAGCAGATCGGCAAGGTCGTCGTCCGGGTGCGGCACTGACAGGCGCCGACTGGACAAGCGGTTCTGACCTGCACAGAGCCAGACATCCAAGTTCAGCTCGTCGCAAACTCTGTGGCTGACAACGGCCGGACATGGGTAGCGTGCGGGCCGCAATCCCGTCCGGCCGCCTCGTGCTGATGCCTGCGCGGGTCTGGGCGACGACAGGAGAAGGCTCGATGACCGGCCCCACGACCGGCCGCACCGACGCGGATTCAGCGGCATCAACCGAGGGAGACACGCCGGCATCGGATGCCGCGGGATCCGCCGCGGCTGCCCCAGTGGCACCGACAGCGGACGACAGCACGGGCGCGCCCTCGTCCACGAGCCCGTCATCGGTGATCTGGCTGCTTGTGGCGTCGGCGTTCGTCATGATCCTCAACGAGACGATCATGAGCGTCGCGCTGCCCGCGCTGATCGTGGACCTCGGCGTCACCGTCGGCACCGCCCAGTGGCTGACCAGTGGGTTCCTCTTGACGATGGCCGTGGTGATCCCGGTGACCGGGTTCTTGCTGCAGCGTTTCCCGCCCCGGCTGGTCTACCTGATGTCGATGTCGTTGTTCAGCCTGGGCACGCTGATCTCCGCGCTCGCCCCCGGGTTCCCGGTGCTGATGACCGGGCGGATTGTGCAGGCCGCCGGGACGGCGGTGATGGTGCCGTTGCTGATGACCTCGGTGATCAGGTTGGTGCCGGTGGAGCGTCGAGGCTCCACGATGGGCACGATGACCGTCGTCATCGCCGTCGCGCCGGCGATCGGCCCGACCCTCTCGGGCGTGATCCTCACGCTGCTGGGGTGGCGGTGGATGTTCTGGGTCGTGCTGCCTATCGCGCTGCTCGCGCTGGCGGCCGGCGCGCTGTGGTTGCGGATCGCGGCGGAGACCCGGCGGGTGCCGCTCGACGTGCTCTCGGTGCCGCTGTCCGCCGTGGCCTTCGGCGGCCTGGTGTTCGGCCTGAGCAGCGTGGGCGAGGCGGCGCGTGGCGAGGCCCCGGTTCCGCCGTGGCTGCCGACCGTCATTGGTGCGGTAGCGATGGCCGTTTTCGTGGCTCGCCAACTGCGGCTGCAGGCCGCCGGGCGGGCTCTGCTGGACCTGCGGCCGCTGGCGCACCGTCCGTTTGTCGTGTCGGTCGTGCTCGTGGTGCTCAGCATGATGTCGCTGTTCGGGGTGCTGATCTTGCTCCCGCTCTACCTGCAGGACGTGCTGCGGGTGGACCCGTTCGTCACCGGGCTCACGGTCTTGCCGGGCGGGTTGGTGATGGGCCTGCTCGGACCGGTGATCGGCAGGCTGTACGACAAGGTCGGTGCGCGTCCGCTGGTCCTCCCGGGCGGGGTGGTGCTCGCCGCCGCGCTCTGGGCCTTCACCACGCTGGACGGGTCGTCCCGGCTGTGGGTGATCATCGCGATGCATGTCGTGCTGGTCGCCGGGCTCTCGCTGATGCTCACCCCGCTCATCACCGACGCGTTGGGGCAACTGCCGCGTGAGCTCGACTCGCACGGCAGCGCGATCGTGTCCACTCTGCAGCAGGTGGCCGGCGCTGCCGGTACCGCGCTTTTCATCACCGTGATGGCGCTGGCCTCCAGCCACGCCGCGGGGGGTGTCGACGCCGGCGGCGCGAGGGCGGCGTTCCTGTGCGCGGCGATCATCGCGACGGTGGCGCTGCCGGTGACCCTGCTGGTGCGCCGCCGCGGTGCGGAGCTCGGCTGACGCTCCGGCGCGCGGACCGGGATCGGGTGGCACGGTTCGCTGGGCGCCGAATCGTGGCGGCGTTACCGTCGGATGTGGCTATCTGTACCGACCCCGTGCTCGGGGATGCCGAGATCGCCCAAGTTGGCGCGCTACTGGCGGATCGGGCCCGCTGCCGGGTGCTGATGGCACTCATCGACGGCCGGGCTCTCTGCGCCAGTGTGCTCGCCGACGAAGCTGGGGTTTCCCGGTCGACGGCCAGTGGGCTTCTGGGCAGGCTGACCAGCGCGGGCCTGCTGCGGGTGGAGACGCACGGCCGGCATCTCGCCGAGTACTTCCACATCACCTGGGACTGAGCGGTCGGTTCTGGCCTCTGCTGGTGGCCGACCCAGATCTGGCGTACCTCGTGCAGGGCCCGCGGGGGCTGTGCCGGCTATGCCAGGTCTGTGCCAGCGTGCTGGGTCTTGTCGCGCTGGGGTGGTTGTGTGTAATTGGTTAAACCCGTTACGTTGGCCGGTGTGGACCGGGCGGGAGTGCGGTGGACGGCCGACGGGGATGAGTTTCGGTTCCGGGCGAAGCGGTGGAGCCTGGACCTGTGTTCGACGCTGCTGTGGCGGCACGTTGATCCGGTGGAGCTGCTGCGGCGGCCCGAGGACCTGTCCCATTGGCTGGTCGCGGCGCAGCTGTGCACCGAGCCGGTCGAGGTGAGCCAGGCCCAGGTGGGCGAGGCGCGCACCCTGCGCGAGGCGATGTACCGGCTGTTCGGTGAGCGCCTCGGCGGGGCCTCGCTGGGCCCGGCCGACGTTGCCTCGGTGAACGCGGCGGCCACCCGAGCCGGCCGGTTTCCCCAACTCACGGTGGCGGGTCGGGTGGCATGGTCGGCCAGCGAGCCGGTGTCAGCCGCGCTGGCCGCCGTGGCCGCGGATGGCATCGACTTGCTCACCGACACACTGGCGGAGCGGGTCCGGGAGTGTGCCGCGCCGGACTGTGCGTTCCTGTTCGTCGACACGTCCCGCCCGGGGACCCGTCGGTGGTGCGCCCAAGACCGGTGCGGGAACCGCGAGCACGTGCGGCAGCACCGGGCGCGCCGGACAGAGCGGTCCGGCCGGCCGCGCCGAACAGAGCGGCACCAGGGCCCGGGATGAGCGCGGTATCCGGCACCCGCGCATCGTCACGCGCCGACGCGCCCCGTTGGGCGGATGGTCTGCTCCCCGGTTGTGCGGGCGTGCTGTGTTTCAGCGGCACCGCGCCGGCCACCCGGATCGCCGGCACGATATTCGGTCCCGCCACGCTGACCGCGGGACGCGTATTGATCGCCGCGACGCTCGGCGTTCTCGCCCTGTTGCTGGCCAGACGGTTGCGGTGGCCGGGGCGCTCCAGGCTTGCCGGACTGCTCGTCGCCGGTACCGGGCAGGCGGCGGGCTATCCACTCTTCCTGGCCTTGGCGGTCGAGCACGTCCCGGCCTACCACGGGGCCGTGGTGATCGGTTTGACTCCGGCCGCGACCGCCGGGCTGTCGGCTCTTCGCACCAGGGAACACCTCCGGCCGCGGTTCTGGCTGGCCTGCCTGGTCGGGTCCGCTTCGGTGGCCGCGTTCGCGATCATGCAGGGCGGTGGAAGCCTGCAGGTCGCGGACGCCTGGCTGGTCGCGGCCGTGCTGAGCGCGGCGGTGGGTTACGTCGAGGGGGCGCGGGTGTCCCGGGAGATCGGCGGTGTGCAGACGCTGTGCTGGGCGATGATCCTGCTCACCCCCGGCGCCGCGGTGATCCTGGCGGTGTCGGTCTCGAGCAGAACGTTCCCGCCGATCTCCGGGTCTGCCTGGGTCGCCTTCGGCTATGCCGGGGTGGCCAGCATGTTCCTGGGATCGGTGCTCTTCTACCGCGCGCTCGCGGTCGGCGGCACCGCTCGGATCGGCCAACTCAACCTTGCTCAACCGTTCCTTGCCATCGCCTGGTCAAGCCTGCTGCTGGGCGAACATCTCGGCTGGGCGGTACCGATCACCGCCGCGGTGGTCCTTGCCTGCATGGTCGTCTGTCTCAGCAAACCAGGTCAGCGGGCCAGCCAGCCACCGTCCACGGCGAGCACGTGGCCGTGCACGTAATCGGCGGCCGGCGAGCAGAGGAACACGATCGCCCCAGCTATGTCCTCGGGACGGGCCCAGCGACCGGCTGGGATGCGGTCCAGAATCGCCCGTGACCGGTCCGGGTCGGCGCGCAGGGCGTCGGTGTTGTCGGTGGCGACGTAGCCGGGCGCAACCGCGTTGACGTTCACGCCGCCGGACGCCCACTCATTGGCCAGGGCCTTGGTCAGCCCGGCGAGCGCGTGCTTGGCCGCCGCGTAGGCCGGCACCCGGATGCCGCCCTGGAACGACAGCACGGACGCCACGTTCACGATCCGGCCCGCGCCGCGCTCCAACATCCGCTCGCCGAACGTACGGGCCAGCACGAAGGCGGCGTCCAGATCCACATTCAGCACGTGCCGCCAGTCCGACCACGAGGTGTCCACCGCGTCCGCGCGCCGGATGGTGCCGGCATTGTTGACCAGTAGGTCGATCCGGTGCGCGGCGGCGAGGTGCGCGGCCAGCGCGCGTACCGCCTCGGTGTCGGCGAGGTCGGCGGCCACCGCTGTGGCGGTCCGGCCGCGCCGGCGGATCTCCTCCGCCAGCTCGGTGAGGCCCTGCAGGGTGCGGCCCCACAGGATCAGGTCGGCGCCGGCGTCTGCCAGTGCCAGCGCGGCGGCCCGCCCGATCCCGGTACGCGCGCCGGTGACCAACGCGGTCTGCCCCGACACGCTGAACGGCTGCACGGCGCTGCTCATCCACGATCCTCACATTCCAGAGCTCGGCACTGCTGCCACCTCGGTGGGAGGGCTGAACGTACGGTATTCGTCACGCGCGTGGTCAGGACAGGCGTTCGTTGGGGGGCTGCCGTATCGTTCTCCGTCGGGAACCTTCGGCGTCCCGACGGCCCGAAAACCTTGGCCGGCTTAGGATTGCTGGTCATTCGAAAAGATGCTTTGGACGGGGCAGCAGTCAGTTGCAACTGTCTGGCTTCCGCCTTTTGTCTGTGGGGTCGGGGACCCTGGTCGGGGACGGCTGGCGAGGCGCCCAGAATATTTCGGAAAAAATTGCGTGACCAGCTTCGAGTGAGCTTCGGAAAATGTCGGACCTCGCTGCGAACATGTTGGTATGTCGGAGAGTCCGCTTGTCCCCTCGCGGGGGTCCGTGTATGCGGGTTTGGCCGTGATGCGGGTGGATGTGCGCTCCGCGTCCAGGCAGGATCGGATTGATCAGCTGTCGTATCTGAAGACAGTGCTGCGCCAGGCCGAGCTTGACATGGTCGAGTTGGTGGCTTCGTTGGATAGCGGCGGTGATTTCGTCGAACTCGGGGTGCGCCCGGTGCAGGCGGTGGCGGATCTGTTGCGGTGTCGGGAGTTCGAGGCGCGTCGGATGGTGGCGGTGGCTCGGGCGGTGTTTCCCACGTCGTTGGGTGGGTTGGCGTTGGAGC
>DASWST010000056.1:0-11779 GCA_036402515.1 Pseudonocardia sp. | reverse complement strand
TGGAACCCGAACAGGAAGCTCTCGGTCTCGGAGTGGGCGAGCCGGACGATGAGCACGTGGTGGACCCCCAGCGGGCCGTAGAACCCTTCGTAGGCCGGCGAGCGAAGGTACGCGGCGAAGTCGAGCCACTCGTCGAGCGGGAACGCCTGGCCGGTCCCGGCCGGTATTGGCGCGGCCACCGCAATCGGATCGAGGCGGCGGAACTGCTGCCGCCAGGTGTCGTGGCTCGCCGGTCTCACCCGGTGGCCGAAGCTGTGCCCAAGCCGAACGGTGCCGCCGCCGCGTATCACCTGGCGGAACGAGGCGGACTCCGCATCCAGGTCATCGGCGAGTGCGGGGAGCATCCGTGCCCCCAGATCGTCGAAGGACGTGCCAGCACAGACGAGATCACTCAGCCCGCCAGGCGCTCGGTTGGACGTCGAAACGATCATGCGTGGTCCTCGGCGTCGAGGAGAGGTCGCATGTGCGACAGCGCGATCGCGCAGCGGCCAGCGGAAGTAGAACGTCGTACGTTACGCGGCCCCCCGCTGTGTCACAAGATGGCCAGGCGGTAGCGGCGGCGGTTTAGATCCGCAGCTCGGTGCCGTCGTCCAGCACCTGGGCACCGGCCTCGGCCAGTGCCTGGCGGTGCGGCGAGCCGGCGTCCAGCAGGGGGTTCGTGTTGTTCAAGTGGGTGTAGATCCAGCGCACACCCGTCCGCTCTCGGATCCGGTCGAGGCTGCCGCCGGGGCCGGTGATGGGCAGATGGCCCATGGGGGTGGTGGCGCCGGCGCCGGGTGGGGCGGGGCGGCCGGCCTGCTCGGCCAGCTCGCCGGCGGTGAAGAAGGTGCCGTCGAGCAGCACCGCGTCCGCTCCGGCGGTCAACTCGTCGAAGGTGTCCGGCCAGCTGGCCAGGCACGGCGCGTACACCAGCACACGGCCGGTGGCGGGATCTTCGATGCGGTAGGCGACCACCCAGTCGTCCCCGGCCGCGGCGGACGCCGCATAGCGTGGCCGCTTGCCGCTCACCGGGTAGGCGGTGACCACCAAGCCGTGCACGGTGAGCGGCTCGCCGGCGCGCACCGGTTGCCAGGACCACTCGGCGTAGCTGTCCAGCAGGCCGCGCACCGGGAACGCCTCGCTCAGCGCGTCGATGACCGGTTCGGGCGCGTACACCCGCAGGTCCGGTGCCCCGCGCAGGAGCATGAGGCCGAGCGTGTGATCCAGCTCCGCGTCGGTCAGCAGGACGCCCCGGACCGGTGTGTCGCGCAGGCCGGGCCCCGGTGCGAGTGCCGGGGTGGCAGCCAGCTGAGCGGGCAGGTCGGGCGAGGCGTTCAGCAGGTACCAGTTGTGGTCGTCGGCGCTGACGGCCAGCCCGTCCTGGCCGCGGGCGGGCACCCCGGGCGAACCGCGTCGGGCACTGGCGCAGAGCCGGCAGGCGCAATTCCACTGCGGAAACCCGCCGCCCGCGGCGGTACCCAGCAGCACCGCCCTCATCCGGGACTCACTGGCTCGACCATCGGCGTCAGCGCTGGCCCGCGTAAGCGGTGACCTCGGGGGCGGTGGCGAATCCGACGAAGTCCGGGCGCACCCACTCGGCGCGTTCACTGCACGGGTGCTGATCTGGCTGGCGCACTGGCGCGGCGCGGTCGACCTCTTCGGTGATAGGCATGTCGCTCCGTTCCCCTGTGGCCTCCTCGGATTTTGAGCCTAGCCTTTCGCCTCGGACCACTGCTGGATGACGCTGACGTCGGCGACGAACCGCACGGCCGCATCGTGGAACCAGCGGCGAGCGGTCTCCGCCAGGCATTCGTGCAGCAGGTCGGCGACCGTCTGGCCGTGCTCAGCGGGCACGTGCAGCAGCAGCTCGTCATGCAGGCACAGCACGATGCGGGCGTCCAGCGCGGCCGCGCGGGCCCGCACGGTCACCGCCCAGACCTTGAACACCTCCGCGGCGGCGCCCTGGATGACCGCGTTGCGGGCGAACCGCCCCCGCGCCGAGGTCACCGCACGCCGCGCGTCGTCGTCCAGCCCGGCGGGCGGCGCGCCGATCCGGACCAGCCGGCCGCCGTAGGTGCGCACAGCACGCCCGCCGCGCCCCTGCTCGTAGGCATCCCGCAGAAACCGCATCGCCGTCGGGTAGGCCGACTCCAGCCCGCGCAACGCCTCGCCCGCGGCGCCGGAGGTCTGTCCGTACATCGCGGCGAGCACCGCCACCTTCGCCACCGGCCTGGCCACCCCCAGCCGCGCGGCGACCGGTGAGTAGAAGTCGTCGTCGGCGGTGGCCCGCGCCAACACCCGATCTCCGGACACCGCCGCGAGCACCCTCGGCTCGATCTGGCCCAGGTCCGCCCGCACCAGCACGTGTCCCGGCTCCGCGGTGACGACTGTGCGCAGCTCGGCGGGCAGGTTGTGCAGCCCGGCCTGCGCGGTCATCCGGCCAGCGGCGCCGTCGCTGCTGCTCCAGCGGCCCCGCAGCCGACCGTCCGCGCCGACGTGCTCGTCCAGCCACCGGTAGCCGTAGGTGGTGGCGATGCGTTCGGTCTTGCGCCATGCCAGCAACGCCGGGATCACCGGATGCGAGTGAGCCAGGCCTTCCAGCCGCCAGGCTCGGGTGTCCGGCAGATCGAGACCGACGTCGACGAGCATCCGCTTCACCTGGGCGGGATTGCGCAGGTCGACCTCGCTCGTGTGGGAAGCCAGACTCAGCACCTCGGTGTCGCGGCGGTGCCGCAGGGCGTTCGCCTCCGTCTCGTCGCGGGGACGCGGCCCGATGAGCGAGGTCAGCAGCTGCGCCGCGCGCCGGCGATCCACCGGGAGGCCGCCCTCGGACAACTCCGCACACAACAGCTCGACCGCCGACTCCGACCGGGCGGTTGCCATCGGGTCGCCGGCCACCCGCAGCCGGAGCAGCTGTTGGCCCTGTTCGGTGCTGGCCGCCAGCGCGGTCGCGGCCCACCGTGCCCACCGTCGCGGGTCCCGAGCCCAGCCTCCGCTGGCCCATTCCGGGCGCAGATGCCCGTCCGGGCGTATCGGGTTCTCCGGGTCGGCTCCTTCTTCCCCGCCGGCGCTCAGCAGATCCAGCTGACCCATTCCCGGGATCGACTCGGCGTCCAAGCTGTGCAGCGCCGCCCACACCAGCCCGGCATCCGATCGCCACCCGCCGAACAGCACGCGGTGCACAGCGGCCAGGTCCCAACAGGTGGCCAATCGCACCCGAGCCGCCGTCAGCACCGCGGCCGTCTCCTGTGACCACCAGACCCAGCGCGGCCGCAGCCGCTCCTCGACCGAGGCCACCACCGCCGCCGGCTCCGCGGCGACCAGCGCCCACTCAGCCCCGGCGACCGCCAGCCCCAGGCCTCGACCCGCGACGAGCGTCAGCCCGACAGCATCGCCACGTCCCGCGCCGGCCGCGCGCAACCCGGCCAACAGCTCCGGCACGGAGTCGACCACGAGCTCTGGCACCCGGCCATTCTTCCCGAGGGCATCGGCCTGGCCCGGCCCGGCTATGACGTCGCAGGTAATCGACGTGCCGGGACCCGTGACCGCAAGCTGGTACCAGGACGAACGAGGAGGAACTCACCATGACCACCTACGCCATCGCCAATCTGCGTGACGTGAATATGGGCCCCGGAATTGTGGAGTACCTGGAACGGATCGACGCCACCCTGGCGCCGTTTGAAGGCCAGTTCATCGTGCACGGCGGTGAGCCGGAGCGGGTGGAAGGAGACTGGGCGGGCACCCTCGTGGTAATCGCATTCCCGAGCTATCGGCAGGCCCGGGGTTGGTACGAGTCAGCCGACTATCGAGCGATCCTGCCGCTGCGCACCGGAAACTCGTCCGCCGACACGATCCTGATCGAGGGCGTCGGCCCCGAGCACAAGGCGACCGACGTTCTCGGCTGATGGCGGTGAGAGCGCCCTACGACTGAGCCTTGGCCCGCTCCGGGACCGGGGTCACCGCGCCGCGGCCGGGCGTGGCCGGCGCGGGTGGTGCGGCAGGCTGGAGTGGCGCCGTGGCCTCGGGTGGCGCCGCGGGTGCGGGTGCTATCGGGAATGCGGCCGGCCTCGCGGGCCCGGAGCGGAGCATCAGGGCGAGCAGCACGCCGACCGCGCACAGCCCAGCGACGACCAGGAACGCGTTCGCATAGCTGGTCGCCGCGACCTCCTGGCTGAGCTTCTGGTAGATCGGCAGCAGACCGGCAGCGCCCTGCTCCTTGGCCTGCCTCAGCTGGGGCAAACTGTCCGGGTCGTTCAGCAGCGCGCCGCGGTCGGCCATGAGCTGGGCCTGCTGGGCGGTGATCATCGCGCCGAACCCCGCGACGGCGAGGCTGGAGGTGACCCGCTGGGTGACGTTGTTCAGTGCGCTACCCGCGCTGACCATGGCGTGGGGCAGGGCCGCGACGCCCGCGGTCATGATCGGCATCATGGCCAGCCCGGTGCCGATGTTACGGACCGCGGTCCACAGGATGATGTCTTCGCGCGGGGTGTCAGTGGTGACCTGAGTGAGCAGCAGCGAGCCGTAGGTCATGAACAGCAGCCCGATCACCGCCGGCCAGCGTGGGCCGAACCGGTCGTAGAGCCGCCCGGCGATCGGCATCAACACCACCATCACCAGCGCCGAGGGCATCAGCACCAGCCCGGCGTTGAACGGCTGCAGCCCCTGGTTCACCTGCAGGAACTGCGGGATGTAGTACAACGTGGTGAACAGGCCGGTGGTGATCACCGCGATCAGCAGCAGCGAGTTAGTGAACGGCCAGTACAGGAACGCGCGTACGTCCAGCAGCGGCTTGTCCACCTCCAACTCGATCACCACGAAGACCGCCAGGCTCAGCGCGCTGGAGACCAGCAGAATCAGTACCCGGTAACCGGTCCAGCCCCAGTCCTGGCCCTTGGAGGTGGCCAGCAGCAGGGCGAAGAGCCCGTAGCCGATGGCCAGGAAGCCCCAAAGATCGAACTTGGGCCAGCTGGTCGGGCGGATGCGGGGAAAGATGATGAAAGCGGCGATCGCGCCGAGGATGCCGACCGGCACGTTGATGTAAAAGATCAGCCGCCAGTTGGTGTACTCCACCAGATAGCCGCCGAGGGTGGGGCCGACGGCCGGGGCAAAGACCACGCCCAGGCCGTACACGCCCATCGCGGAACCGATCTGCTCTCTCGGCACAATCTGGTACAGGATTGTCATGGTGATCACCGGCAGCACGCCGCCGGGAATCGCCTGCAGAATCCGGAACACGATCAAGGTGTTCAGGTTTCCGGCCAGTCCACACAGCGCGGAGGCGCCGGCGAAGCCGAGCAGACACAGCGTGTAGAGCCGGGTCAGGCCGATCCGATTGCCCAGCCAGCCGCTCAGCGGAACGATCACGCCCAAGGCCAGCGTGTACCCGGTGACCACCCATTCCACATCCCGCGCACTCGCACCCAACTCGGTCTGGATGCGGGGGATCGCTACGTTGACGATGCTGGTGTCCAGCACGGACATGAACATGCCCACGATGAGCACGGCGAGCGGGATGATCCAACCCTTGGTGTTCTGCTCTCCCGAAGCCGTGGCAGCAGTCATTCCCGGACTCCACGCTCAGTCGCGGAGTTCGGCGCGCCAGCGACATCGGGCATGAGTCGGTGCACCCCGCTTGCTGGCCACGAATCGGGCCAGCGCCAGTGGCCGGGCCGGATCAGACGCCCCGGATCATGAAGGTTACGGTCATTGACTACGGCCGGGTAGTCCGCTGATCGGTGCTCGTTCGAGCCCTGAGTTCAGTCATCCTCGTCCCAGCCTCCGCTGTCGTTCACGCCATGGGCTGAGCCCGCGAAGCCCTTACGTGCCCGGCCCACCGCCGGTGAAACAGATGATCACCACCCAATCGCGAGTCCTCGGCATCCGCGGATCAGCGCCGAGGACAGCTCCGATGTGTTGTTGCTGGTCAGTTGGGTAGCCCTTACCCAGGTAACGGGTAACAAGCCCAGCTGTCCGACGAAGGAGGTCACGATGGCCGCCACATCGCGGTGTTCGGCCACACGAATAGCGCTGGTGATGCTCGGTGCATGCGCGGCGCTGGTCCTCGCGGGGTGCGGGGGCGAGCAAAGCGCGGGTGCCCCACTTCCCGCGCCCACCCAACCCAGCGTCGGCAATGCGCCCGCCGCGGGCCCCGAGGCCTACCTGGGACAACAGGTCACGGTGACCGGCTCGGTCGGTCAGATTCTTGACCCGAATGCGTACACGGTGGTTCCCACCCTCAACGCCGGTCAGCAAGCCGGCCCGTCAGCGGGACTGCTGGTCCTGTCCAAGGTGCCGGTCAGTCTCACGGTGGGAGGGCCGGTGCAGCTCACCGGGACGGTCAGGCCGAACTACTCGGATGGGGCCGCACGGGCCTATACCGGCACGGCGGTGAACCACCCTGGCATGAGCAGCTACGACGGCCAGCCCTTCATCGAGGCGATATTCACCACCCGCCAGATCAGCGCCAACATCACCAGCGGGGTTAACGGCGGATTCGTCGGTACCGGCATCCTCGGCAACGTTGCCAGTACCAGCGGGAGCACGCGTCGCGGCACCGGCGCGGCCAATGGAACTGGTGCCGGTAGCGGCGGCGGGGCGGTCAACGGCCCCGGAGTGGGTAACGGCACTGGGGCGGGTAACAGCCCTGGCGCGGGTAACAGTCCCGGCGCGGGTAACAGCCCTGGCGCGGGCACCATCCCGGGAACGGGCAACACCTCCGGAACGGGCAACACCTCCGGAACGGGAACGACCCCCGGAACGGGCAACATCCCCGGGACGGGAACCACCCCCGGAACGGGCAACACTCCGGGAACGGGCAACGGCACGGGGACCGGGTCTGGTACCGGGGGAACCGGTAGCGGAGGGTCCGGAGGTGGCGCCGGAGGCTGACCGCCAGGTGGTTTAACGCCTCACGCAGGGGTAACCAGGCGCATGGTGAGCATTGGCTACTTCCTGTCCTGTGAGGAGTTCGGCCCGCGCGAGCTGGTGAAACAAGCCAGGCTCGCCGAAGAGGCCGGATTCGAGCGGCTGTGGATCTCCGACCACTTCCATCCGTGGAACGACGAGCAGGGCAACAGCCCGTTCGTCTGGTCCGTCATCGGTGCGCTGTCCGAGGTCACCTCACTACCCATCACGACCGCGGTCACCTGTCCCACCATGCGAATCCATCCCGCCGTGATCGCCCAGGCCGCCGCGACCGCCGCGGTGCAGTGCGACGGCCGGTTCACTCTCGGCGTCGGGTCGGGGGAGGCGCTCAACGAGCACATCCTCGGCGACCGCTGGCCGCCGGCGCTGGTCCGCCTGGACATGCTCCGCGAAGCCGTCGAGGTGATCAGAAAACTGCACACCGGGCGAGTGGTCACCCACCACGGCCGCCACTACACCGTCGAGGACGCCCGGATCTACACCCTGCCCGAGCAGCCGGTGCCGATCTATGTCTCCGGCTTCGGCCCAGCATCGACGAAACTCGCCGGCGAGATCGGTGACGGGTACTGCACCGTCATGCCCGACGAGGAACTGGTGCGCACCTTCCACCAGTCAGGCGGTGCGGACAAGCCCGTCCAGGCGGGTATGAAGGTGTGCTGGGCACCGACCGAGCAGGCCGGGGTGGACACCGCCGCCCGCCTGTGGCCCAACGAGCTGTTGCCCGGACAACTCGCCCAGCTACTGCCCCGTCCCCGCGACTTTGCGCAGGCCAGCTCCCTGGTCGGCCGAGACGCGGTGGCCAAACAGATCGCCTGTGGCCCAAACCCGCAACGGCACCTGGCCGCGGCTCAGCAATATCTCGACGCCGGAATCGACGAGCTGTACGTCCAGCAGGTCGGGCCCGAGCAAGAGGCCTTCTTTACCGCGTGGTCCAAAGCGGTTCTGCCCGAACTCCGCTGATCGTTTCGCCAACGAGCTCGCACCGCACCGCTCAGCGTTGCTCGGTTCGGCGGCGGGCCCGCTCGGCGGCCGCGAGCACCAGCCTGACCTCGTCGATCATTCGCAACGGCTTCAGCACCGTGCTGCGCGGCAAGCCGGCGGTGAACGTCACCGGGTGGTGGCGCAGCCGGCGGACGACCCGCCTCGGCTTGCTGCGGATCCGGCTGGCCAGGTCGGAGAGGTAGCGGCGGCGCACGTCCAGGTCGATCCGCAGCCCGCACACGGTGCAGCTGCTGGAGACCAGCAGCCGGCCGGCGTAATGCAGTTCGTGATCGGTCGCCGCGCCGCACCGGGCGCATCCCAGTACCGCGTGCCTGGGATCGGACATCGCCGGCCTCCCCCTGTCCTGGTCTTGGTCGTGTTGGATCAGCTGAGTTGGTGGCGGCCGAGGTCGGCCAGCACCCGTTCGGCGACCAACAGGTCGTGGGTATAGGTGATCTTGAAGTTGGCCGGTTCCCCAGCGATCCAATGGGTGCGCAGGTCGGTGAACCGCTCCACGCAGGACGCGGTGTCGGTGCCGACGAAATCTTCCCGCGCGGCTTGCTCGTAGGCCGCCAGCAGCGGCCCGGCGCGGAATCCCTGTGGGGTCTGCACGGTGATCAGGTGGCCCGGCGCGGCGCCGGCCAGTTGTTGACCGTCGGGCGAGACCTGGACCAGGTCGTGGCGCGGCAGCCCGGGGATGGCGCCACCGCTGACCCGGGCGGCATGGACCACCGCCGACGCCAGGTTTTGGCTCAGCAGCGGCCGGGCGCCGTCGTGGATGAGCACGATGTCGACCTCGTCGGTGTCGATCCGGGACGCCAGGTGCCGCAGCCCGCACAGCTCCGACTCCTGGCGGGTGGACCCACCATGCACCAGCTCGACCCCGCCGTGCTCCACCTCCCGGTCGAGCACCCACTCGGCCAGCTCCCGGTCGCTCGGGCGCACCACCAGCACGAGCGGCCCGACCTCGGGGATTGCCAGCAGGGTGTTGATCGACCAAGCGATCACCGAGCGCCCGGCCAGCGGCAGATAGACCTTGTTGTGGCCGGATCCGAACCGGGTACCGCTGCCGCCGGCGAGCACGATCGCCGCGGCTGTTGCACCTGTCGCCATCAGTGGGCCGCCGATCCGGTGGGACGGGCCAGGCCGAGCTCGTCGGGCGTGGCGAGGCGGCGGGCCAGCTCGCCGAGCAGCCGGGCCGCGTCCGCGCCGTCCGCCACTCGACAGTCGACAACCAGACCGACAATGCACCGCTGCCGGGCGGTCAGGCCGTCGGGTCCGACCACCGGCTTGGTGGCCACAGCCCCGACGGTGAGCGCGGTGGCGTGCGGCTGGGTGAGCATCGTGCTGAACGAGTCGACGCCGCGTCCGCCCAGGTTGGCCAGCAGCGTGGTGCCGGCCGCCAGGTCGGTGGCCAGCAGCCGTCCTCGCCGTGCCCGGTTGATCAGGCCACGGAGCTTGGTGTGCAGCTGGTCGACGGAGTGCAGGTCGGGGTCGGGCAGCACCGGGGCCAGTGGGCCGCGCGGGGTGTCCACGGCGACCGCGACCACCACGTGGTCCAGCGGAATAGGGCCTGCCTTCACCGGGTCGTAGATCACGTTCAAGAGGCGGTCGCCGCGCAGGGCACCGGCGAACGCGTGCACCAGCAGGGTCGTCCAGCTGATCCCGCCTCGGCCCGCGCTGAGCGCGGTCACGTCCAGCTCGCGGTAGGCCACGCACTGGGGCACCGCCAGGCTCGCGGTCATGGTCCTGGCCAGCGTCGTTCGGCGGTGCGCGCGGGGATCCGGTTGTCCGCGCAGGTCGCCTACCCGGACCACCCCGTTCGGGCCGGTGCCGGTCACGGTGCTCAGATCCAGGCCCCGCTCGCGGGCGATTCGCCTGGCCAGCGGCATGGCCGGTATCCAAGCCGGGGATGCGCCGGCCGGCTGGGGTCCCGGTTGATCGGCCGCCTCGGGTTGGCCATCCGGCTTGAGGTCTGCGCCGGGTTCGGCGCCCGTCGGCGAGGATCCCTCGGTTCCGCGCTCGGAGTCGGGGTCGGAGTCGCGCTCGGAGTCGGGGTCGGGGTCGGGGTCGGTGTCGAGCAGGTCTTCGGCGTCGCTGAGCAGGAACGCGATCGGGGTTCCGACCGGCACCACGTCGTCGGGCCGGGCGAGGAGTCGCGCGACGGTGCCGTCGACCGGCGACTCGACGTCCATGTCGACCTTGTCCGTGGTGACCTCGCAGATCACGTCGCCGACCGAAACGGCGTCGCCCTCGGCTCGACGCCAGCTCACCAGGATGCCCTCGGTCATGGTCATCGACATCTTCGGCATGACCAGCGGTACCTCCCGGGTCACCTCGGAGTCCCCGTCACCACTGTGCGACCAGCTCGGTCGCGGCGGCCACGATGTCGGGCACCTGGGGGACGGCGGCCTGCTCCAACGCGGGAGCGTACGGGATGGGCACGTCCAGCCCGCAGAGCCGGCGGACCGGCGCCCGCAGGTGCGCGAACGCCCACGACTCGGCGACGAGCGCGGCCACCTCGGCCATGAACCCGGCGGTCCGCGGCGCCTCCTGCACCAGCAGCGCTCGGCCGGTGGCGGCGACCTCGGCGAGCACCGTCGCGGTGTCCAGCGGGGTGAGGGTCCGCGGGTCGAGCACGGTGGCGGCGATGCCCTCGGTGGCCAGTTGGTCGGCGGCGGCCAGCGCACGGGACACCATCACGCCGGTGGCCACGATGGTCAGATCGGCACCCCGGCGGCGCACAGCGGCAACCCCCAGCGGGGTGCGCTCGGCACCGGCCGGTACCGGGCCGGACTGCCGGTAGAGCAGCTTGTGCTCGAGCACGATGACCGGGTTCGGGTCGTCCACGGCGGCCAGCAGCAGCCCCTTGGCGTCGGCCGGGGTCGCCGGCATGACCACCTTCAGGCCCGGGACGTGCGCGAACCACGCCTCCAGGCTCTGCGAGTGCTGCGCGGCCGCGCCGGTGCCGGATCCGCCCGGGGCGCGCAGCACCAACGGCACGCTGGCCGCGCCGCCCAGCATGTAGTGGATCTTCGCGGCCTGGTTGGCGATCTGGTCCATGGCCTGGGCGGTGAAGTCGGAGAACTGGATCTCCACGATGGGCCGCATGCCGACCAGCGCGGCGCCGACCGCCGCCCCGACGATGCCCAGCTCGCTGATCGGGGTGTCCCGCACCCGGTCCGGCCCGAACCGGTGCACGAGGTCGCCGGTGACCCCGAACGCGCCGCCGTATACCCCGATGTCCTCGCCGAGCAGCAGCACCCGTTCGTCGGCGGCCAGCGCGATCGCGAGCGCCTCGCGCACCGCCTCGGCATAGGTCAGGATGCGCGCCGCGGCGGATCCGGCGCCGTTGGTGGGCGCGCTGGTCGCGGGGGGGTTCACGGTGGAGGTCGGCGCGGCGGTCATCGAGCCGCTCCGGCCTCGGCAGGCGCCGCGAACACCCCGGCGATCAGGTCCTCGGGCCGGGCGTCCGGCGCGGCGCGGGCCAGGCGCACCGCGTCCCGCACATCGTCGCGCGCCCGATCCCGGCAGGAGTTCAGCTCCGGCTCGGCGAGGGTGCCGGCATGACGCACGGCGGCCTCGAAGGCCAGGATCGGGTCGCGGGTGCGCCAGTGCGCGATCTCCTCACGTGTGCGGTAGAGGTTCTTGTCGCTCTTGGAGTGGCCCTTGTGCCGGTAGGTCACCGCCTCGACCAGGGTCGGCCCGTCGCCTCGGCGGGCCCGGTCCACCGCCTCGCTGGTTGCCTCATACACCGCGAGCAGGTCGTTGCCGTCCACCGTGACGCCTGGGATGCCGTACCCGAGGGCCCGTTCGGCCAGGTTGGCGACCCGGACCGAGCGCTCGACCGACATGGACATGCCGTAGCGGTTGTTCTCGCAGACGAACACCACCG
>DASWST010000055.1:0-1626 GCA_036402515.1 Pseudonocardia sp. | reverse complement strand
CAGTCTGGTGAGCGCGGTGCCGTCGGCGTTCGCCCAAGTCGTCGCCCAAGGGTTGGCCGGGGTCACTGCGGACACGGTGGTGTTGGCGGGCGAGGCCTTGTCGGCGCGGGCGGTGCGCGAGATTCGAGTCGCCCTGCCGGGTAGCCGGATCGCCAACATCTACGGCCCGACCGAGGCGACGGTGTATGCCACTGCCTGGTACTCCGACGCACAGGGCGGCGTGGATGCGCACCGGGCGCCGCCGATCGGTCAGCCGATCGCGAACGTACAGGTCTATGTGTTGGATGGCCGGTTCAGGCCGGTTCCGGCTGGCGTGCCAGGTGAGTTGTTCATCGCGGGCACCGGTGTGGCGCGGGGGTATCTGGGCCGGCCCGGCCTGACGGCGGAGCGGTTCCTGGCGTGCCCGTTCGGGAACCCCGGCGAGCGGATGTATCGCACTGGTGATGTGGTGCGGTGGAGCCTGGACGGTCAGGTGGAGTACCTCGGCCGGGCGGATGAGCAGGTGAAGGTCCGTGGTTTCCGGATCGAGCCCGGTGAGGTAGAGGCGGTCCTGGCCGCGCACGCGGACGTCGCGCAGGTCGCGGTGATCGCGCGGGAGGATCAGCCCGGGGTGAAACGGCTGGTCGCCTACGTCGTCGCGGCTGGTGGGCTGGACGTGGCCGGATTGCGGGCGGAGGCCGCCGCCGTACTGCCGGAGTACATGGTGCCTGCGGCTGTGGTGGTGCTGGATCGGTTGCCGTTGACACCGAACGGCAAGCTGGACCGCAGGGCGCTGCCCATGCCGCGGTTCGACGGCACCGGGAGCTGGGGCTCCGCCGGGGCTGGGCAGGTCGAGCCGCGGACCGAGGCGGAGGCGACGCTGGCCGGCATCTGGGCCGAGGTGCTGGGCGTCGAGCGGGTCGGGGTGGAGGACAACTTCTTCGAGCTTGGCGGCGATTCGATCCTGAGCCTTCAGGTGGTGTCGCGGGCTCGGCAGGCCGGGCTCGGGTTGATGCCGAGAGACGTGTTCACGCATCCGACGATCGCCGCACTGGCCGCCACTGCCGACGGGCCGGACGGTATGGCGGTCCCGGTGCCGGCCGAGCAGGGTCCGGTGACCGGCGAGGTTCCGTTGACGCCGATTCAACACTGGCTGTTCGACACCGCTACACAGCCACAGCACGTCGACCAATCCATGACGGTCGAACTGGCCGAGGATGTGGATGCCGACGCGCTGCGCATCGCGCTGGCCGGACTGGTTGGTCACCACGACGCGCTGCGGATGCGGTTCGAGCTCGTCGACGGCGGCTGGCGGCAGCAGAACGCACCCATCGAGCCGGTGGAGGTGTTGCGGGTCCACGACCTGTCCGACCAGGATGCCGCCGGGCAGCAGGCATCGATGACCCGGATGGCCGCCGAAGTGCATGCCGGGTTCGAGCTGAATCGGGGCCCGCTGCTCAACGCGGTCCTGTTCGAGCTCGGGGCCGGCCGGCGGCCGGCGTTGCTGGTGGCGGTGCACCACCTGGTGGTCGACGGGGTGTCGTGGCGGATTCTGTTGGAGGACCTCGACACCGCCTATCGACAGGCCATCAGCGGCCAACCGGTTCGCTTGGGGTCGAAGACGACCTCGTTCCGGGACTGGGCGCT
>DASWST010000054.1:0-59945 GCA_036402515.1 Pseudonocardia sp. | reverse complement strand
GCTGAACTTAGCCGGCGTTTGAGGTGACCATGGCGTCCGACCGAGCGACCTTCGGCGCGTCGCGCGCGCCGTCTTCGCCCCCCGGTGCTAGTCCGTCCGGGGCAGTTGCGCCCCACGACAGCTTGCCCGTCGGGCCGCCCTAGGTTGTCAGATCCACTCGGACGTGTATGCGCGCGAGCCGAAAGATCGTCCGCGGGTCGGGACGGCACACCGCCGCGACCGGCGGCGAGGCGGCCGGTTGGCATGCGGTGCGGGACGGCCGCTGGGGTCGGTGGGACGTCCGTCGGGCGCCTCCGGTGCGCGTGGCCACTCGGCTCGACTCGGGGCGTCTGAACGATCGGCTCGGAGCGGCGGGGCGGCCGGGCTCGGCCCGACGGTTTGTCGATCACCGCCGGCCCGCCCGCGCGCGCATTCGCGCCACCAATCCAGGGCCGCTCGAATCGCTGCGCCCAGATGGGAACCGCGCGTCAACAGGAAACGCCGCCACGCCGATCAGCCCTGCCCCACGAGTCCCGCTGGACGGGCCCCTCGCCCACACTGCCCGCGCCCAGGGGGGTGACGCCCCGGGCGGGCGTCCCGGCGACCCGGCCCGTGGGGCCGGGACGGGGGCCGCCGGCATCGACCCGCGTGCCGAGGCCGGTCCGGCGATACCGGCCCAATTGAATAAACCGATTGTGCTCATTGTGGTCCGGCGACGGCGAATTCGAGCGCCCGACTTGTCCGACCCTGAATCGCCGGCCCTGAAATCGCTGAGCCGGCGCGGCGCGAGGACGGGCGAATGCGTATGTCGAATTACCCGAATTCGAGCTGTTGTGATCAGTCCGTGGTGCCGCAGCCGGCGCCGGTTCCGCCGGGGAGGCCGACGCCCAACGGGTCCAGCTCACGGGTGTCCGGGGTGGGCGTCCACCGGCCGTCCACCGGTCCGTAGGTCCAGCTCGCGCCGCGGCTGACCAGGGCGCGCAGCGCGGCGAGCAGGCGGTCGATGTCCTCGGCCGTGGTGCCCAACCCGATGCTCGCCCGGAGTGCCTCGCCGCCACGGCAGAGCCGCTGCAGCAGTGGGTGCGCGCAGAACTTCCCGTCGCGCAGGCCGATGCCGTGCTCGGCGGACAGGTACGCCGCGACGTAGCCGGACGGGCGGTCGGCCACCACGAAGCTCAGCACGGCGATCCGGTCCGGGCTGTCCGGCCAGATGCGCAGCACATCGACGCCGGGCAGCGCGGCCAGCCCGGTCTCCAGCCGGTCCAGCAGCGCCCGCTCGTGCTCGGCGGCCGGGCCGTCCAGCAGCGGGGCCAACGTCCGGCAGGCCTGGGCGAGCGCGGCGGCGCCGAGCACGTTCGGCGTGCCACCCTCGTGCCGGTGCGGGGCGGCCGCCCACACCGTGGCGGTCGGGGTCACCGCGCGCACCGCGCCGCCACCGGCGAGATGCGGCTGGCCGGCGTCCAGCCAGTCGCGGCGGCCGATCAGCGCGCCGGCGCCGTACGGGGCGTACAGCTTGTGGCCGGACAGCGCCAGGTAGTCGACGCCGGTGGCGGCCAGGTCGATCCGGCGGTGCGGGGCGAGCTGGGCGGCGTCCAGCACCACCCGCGCCCCGGCCGCATGCGCAATCGCCACCACCCGGTCCAGCGGCAGCACCTCACCGGTCACGTTGGACGCCCCGGTGATGGCCAGCAGCGCGGTCGGCGTCGCGGCCAGCGCGGCGGCCAGGTCCTCCAGGGTGCGCTCCACCGTGCCGGCGGCCCGCAACGCCCGGTGTGGTCCGGCCCGCCAGGGCAGCAGGTTGGCGTGGTGCTCGATGTCCAGGCACAACACCGCGCCCGGTACACAGCCGGCGAGCAGGTTGAGCGCGTCGGTGGTGTTCCGGGTGAAGATCACCACATCGCTTTCCCGGGCGCCGACGAAATCGCCCACCGTCTCCCTGGCCCGCTCCAGCAACCCGGTGCAGACCTGCGAGGCGTAGCCGGCGCCTCGGTGCACGCTGGCGTAGTAGGGCAGCACCCGCTCCACGTGCTCGGCGACCTCGCGCAGCGCCGGCGCGCTTGCCGCGTAGTCCAGGTTGGCGTAGCGGGTCGACCCTCCGGTCACCAGCGGAACGCGCAGATCCGCGCCGATCACGGCGGGCAGCGTCGACGTCGGCTGGGTGAGGGCGGTCGGGCAGGGACGATCGAGGGTAACGGTCATCATGGGTCCAGTCGTGGTCCTGGGACCCGAACGCACATGACGGGTCCGCGCTTGCCGACATGACTGCCACGCCGGCCGGGTCGTCACCCGGAGCACCCCACCGCGGAGGAGGGTTGCCGGCCAGCGAGCCGGGGCTTGACGCTGGCGCTCTTGACCTAATGGGCACGGTACGACGAGCGACCGAGGCTCGTCAACGCCGTTGCTCCGAGCGAGACCCGTGCCACACGGCTCGCTCGCGGTTCAGCCAGGCGTCAGCGATCGGCTGCGGTGGATCGGTGCCGGCGCCCGATCGGCACCACCATCGGGGTGCCCGCGACCGGGTCGTCGATCACCTGGGCCTCCAGGTCGAACACCGTGCGCAGCAGCTCGGCGGTGAGCACGTCCTTCGGCGCGCCGTCCGCCACGATCTGGCCGTCCCGCATGGCGATCAGCCGCTCGGCGTACCTGGCGGCCAGGTTCAGGTCGTGCAGCACCATCACCACGGTCCGGCCCATCTCCCGGTGCAGCCGCTCGACCAGGTCCAACACGTCCACCTGATGGGCCAGGTCGAGGAACGTGGTCGGCTCATCCAGCAGCAGGATGTCGGTGCCCTGGGCGAGCGCCATGGAGATCCACACCCGCTGACGCTGGCCGCCGGACAGGGTGTCCACGGTCCGCTCGGCGAACTCGGACATCCCGGTCCAGCGCAGCGCCTCGGCCACCGCCTGCTCGTCGTCCCCGGACCACTGCCGGTACCAGGCCTGATGTGGGTGTCGGCCGCGGGAGACCAGGTCGGCCACGGTGAGCCCGTCCGGCGCGACCGGGGTCTGCGGCAGCACGCCGAGCACCTTGGCCACCTCGCGGGTCGGGTACCGATCGATGCGCTTGCCGTCGAGCAGCACGTGGCCGGCGCGCGCCGGCAGCAACCGGGACAGCGCGCGCAGCAGCGTCGACTTGCCACAGCCGTTCGGGCCGATCACCGCGGTGACCGTGCCGTCCAGCACGTCCAGGTCCAGCCCGTCGATCACCACCGCGTCGCCGTAGCCCAGCCGCAGCTGCTCGGTGCGCAACCGCACGGCGGCGAGCTCCCGAGGGTCATTGGTCATACCTTCACCCCACGGTTGCGGCGACCGAGCAGGTAGAGCAGATACGGCGCGCCGAGGACGGCGGTGACGATGCCCACCGGCAGTTCGGCGGGCAGTGCGGTGCGGGCGATGAGATCGGCCGCCACGGTGAGCAGCGCGCCGTATACGGCGGAGGTCACCAACGGGGGCGTGGAGCCGCCGACCAGCCGCTGGCAGATCTGCGGCACGACCAGCGCGACGAACCCTATCGGCCCGGCGCTCGCGGTGCCCACCGCCGCGAGTGTCAGCGCGACCAGCCCCAGCGCCACCCGGTACCGGTTCACCCGCACGCCGAGCGCGCTGGCCGTGTCGTCGCCCAGCGCCAGCGCGCCGAGGCCGAACGACAGCCGCAGCCCGGTCGGCACCAGCAGCGCCAGCGCCACCGCGACCGGGACCACGTGTGCCCAGTCCCGACCGTCGAGCGAGCCGGTCAGCCAGACCGTGGCCTGGGTCGCCTGGTTGATGTTGGCCACCACCAGCAGCCAGGAGGTGATCGCCACCGCCACCGCGTTCACCCCGACCCCGACCAGCACCAGTCGGTCGCTCACCACGCCGCGCCGGTAGGCCAGGCCGTACACCAGCACGGCGGCCAGCAGCCCACCGAGCAGCGCGGCGAGCGGCAGCCCGACCTCGGCGAGCGCACCGACCACGACACCGGAGCCGCCGCCGAACGCGATCACCGCCACCGCCGCGGTGCCCGCCGCGCCGGTCACCCCGAGCAGGTCCGGGCTGGCCAGCGGATTGCGCGTGATGGCCTGGGTGATCGCCCCGGCCATGCCCAGCGCGGCGCCGACCAGCAGCCCGGTCAGCGTCCGGGGCAGCCGTAGCTGCAGCACGATGAACCGCTGCGCGCGATCGCCGCCGCCGACCAGCGAGCCCAGCACGTCGCCGACCGAGATGGGGAACTCGCCCCGGCCGATGTTCACCGCCGCGACCAGCACCAGCAGCCCGACGCCGACCAGGGTGACCGCGACCAGCCTCGGGCGCCACACCCCGGAGAAGCCGCCCGCGCGGACCGGCGGACGACCGGGGACGGTGAGCCCGGTCCCGGTCACAGCCGCACCATCCGGCGTCGGCGGACCAGCAACACGAAGAACGGTGCCCCGACCAGCGCCAGCACGATGCCGACCTGCAGCTCACCGGGGCGGGCCACCACCCGGCCGATCACATCGGCGGCCAGCAGCAGCACCGCGCCGGCCAGGCCCGCGGTGGGCAACAGCCATCGGTAGTCCGGACCGGTGAAGAACCGCGCCAGGTGCGCCACGACCAGCCCGACAAACGCGATCGGCCCGCACGCGGCGACCGCCGCGCCGGTCAACAGGGTGACCGCGGCCAGCCCCGTGCACCGGGTCAGCACGATGTGCTGGCCGAGTCCCCTGGCCACGTCCTCGCCGAGCGCGAGCAGGTTCAGACCCGGCGCGTTGACCGCCGCCAGCACCAACCCGGCCAGCAGGAACGGGGTGATCTGTGCGGCGATCGAGGCGTCCCGCCCGGCCAGCGAGCCCACGTCCCAGAACCGGTAGGCATCCAGCGTCGCCTGGTCGGCGAGCACGATCGCGGAGCTCAGCGCGCGCAGCAGGTAGCTCACCGCCACCCCGGCGAGCGCCAGGGTGACCGGGGTCGGCCCACCTCGCCCCAGTGAGCCGAGCAGAAAGACCACCACGCTGGCCACGAACGCCCCGGCGAAGGCGAACCACACGTAGCCGAACAGGCTGGTCACGCCGAATGTGAAGATGCCCAGCACGACGAAGAAGCCGGCGCCCGCGCTGACCCCGAGCAGGCCGGGCTCGGCCAGCGGGTTGCGGGTGTGGCCCTGCATGAGCGCGCCGGCCACCCCCAGCGCGATGCCCACCTCGATGCCCAGCGCGGTGCGCGGCAGGCGCAGCGTGCGCACCACGATGTCGTTCTCCCCGCCGACCGGTGACCACAGCGCATCCCAGACCGAGCCGAGCGGGATGGGCCGGGCACCCACCGCGATGCTGGCCAACCCGACGAGCACCAGCAGTAACAGCAGCACCACCAGGAAGCCGATGCGCCGAGACCGCTGGGCGCCGATGCCGGTGCGCCCCGGGCGCCGGGCCGGTCTGCCCGACCCGGTGATCGCCGTGGTCAACGCGTGTCGTCTCCTGAGCTGCTGGGCTCTTTCAATTTAGGAGAGCCTAAGCGAAGCGGTCAATGTGTCGACCACCTCGGCCTGTTGTTGCCCAGCCGCGCAGGGGGCTGGTTTTGGGCGCGCGCGGGAGCTGCCGGGCGTGCAGCTGGGGAACCGCCGGGTTGCCGGGCGTGAGCGGTGCCGGCCGCCGGCGTGGTTAGGCGGGGGAGACGTTGCGCAGGCGGCGGGCGGTGAGCAGGGCCAGGGCGAGGAACAGTGCGGCGCCGATGGTGGTGGTCAGGGTGAGCCCGGTGACGAACGCATGGTTCGCCGCGCCGAGCACCTGAGCGCCGAGCTGACCGGGCAGCCCGGTTGCCACCGTCTGCGCGGCGGCCAGGCCCTCCCGGATGGTGTCGGCCATGCCAGCGGGCAGGGCGGCCGGCAGGTCGGCGCCCAGTCGGCTCCGGTAGACCGCCATGCCGGCGCTGCCGAACACCGCCACGCCGAGTGCGATGCCCAGCTCGCCGCTGGTCTCGGAGAGGGCCGAAGCGGCGCCCGCCTTGGCCGCCGGGGCAGCCCCGAGCACCAACCCGACAACCAGCGCCATGGCCGGGCCGAGGCCGGCGTGGGTGAGCACCAGCCCGAGCACGGTCAGCCCCAGGCCACCGATCTGGCCGGCCAGCGCGAGGACGACCAACCCGCCGGCCGCGAGCACCAGGCCACCGGCCACCACCTGGGCGGGGCCGAAGCGCCGGGCCAGCCGGGGAGCCAGCAGCGAGCCGGCCGTCATGGCCACCGCCTGCGGCACCTCGCACAGCCCGGCCGCCAGCGGGCTCAGCCCGAGCACCTGCTGCAGGTACAGGGTGACCAGGAATACCGATCCACCCATCACCGCACCGGAGATCATTCCGACGGCCAGCGCGGCGCTGAACTCCCGGCGGGCGAACAGCCGCAGGTCGAGCAGCGGGTCGGCGAGCCGCCGCTGCCGGCGGACGAACACCACGCCGAGCAGCGCGCCGGTGCCGAGGGCCGCCATCGGCAGCACCCCGAGGCCGTCCCTGGCCAGCTCCTTGACGCCGTACACCGCCGGCACCACCGCGCCGAGTGACAGCGCCACACTCGGCAGGTCCAGCCGGCCAGCCTCGGTGGCCCGGTGCTCGGGCAGCAGGATCGGGCCGACGGCGAGCAGCAGCACCATCACCGGCACACCGATCAGGAACGCCGCGCCCCACCAGAAGTGCTGCAGCAGCGCACCGCCCACCACTGGACCGATCGCGGCACCGGCCATGAAGCAGCTGAGCCACACGCCGATGGCCAGCCCGCGCTGCGCCGCCTCCCGGAACATGGTGGAGATCAGCGCCAGGGTGGACGGCATCAGGGTGGCCGCGGCGATGCCGAGTAGCCCGCGGGCGGCGATCAGGGTGACCGGACTGTTGGCGAAGGCCGCCACCACCGAGGCGACGCCGAACGCGGTGGCACCGATCAGCAGCAGCCGCCGTCGGCCGATCCGGTCGCCGAGCCCGCCCATGGTGACCAGGAAACCGGCGATCATGAAGCCGTAGCTGTCCATGATCCACAGCTGTTCGGTGCCGCTGGCGCCCAGCTCGGCGCTCAGCGTGGGCAGCGCCAGGTAGAGCACGCTGATGTCCAGCGACTGCAGCAGCGTGGGCAGCGCGAGCACGGCCAGGCCGAGCCATTCCCGCCCGCCGGCGCGGGGCGCGGCGGCCGGTGCGGTGGCCGGTGCGGTTTCGGTGCGCGACATCGCGATCCCCTCGGGTTCCGGTGGCGGCTCCGGCCGCCCTCACCCACCCGTCGAACACCGAGCCTCCGGATCGACACCGGTCCCCGAGATTTGTCGACGCGAGCCCTCGGCTCAGGCCACCCGGTGACGCGCGGCCGGGTCCGGCCGGGTCGGAGCGGCGGTGGGAGGGGGTGCGGCGGATTCCTCCGCACCGCCGTCCAGGGCCGGCGCGGTGCGCCCAGCCAGCCCGGTCCGCAGCGGCCTCGGCTGGAACTCGGACGGCCTGGTGATCAGGATGAGCACGATCAGGCCGAGCCCCGCGACGACCAGCAGGTGGGAGCCGACTCGGGCCGGATCGACGTTTCCGCTGATCAGATCCAGCGTGCTGACCAGGGATAACACCAGGACGAAGCTGCCAAGGACGGGCAGCGTGCCGGCCAGGTGCCGGGTCCACCCGGCGCCGACCAGGAAGGCCACGCCGAGCGCGAGGTTCCACGCCGCCGACTCGTGCGACATGTGGGCCAGGTCCGCGCCCAGGATCGAGGTGTGTCCGTCGCCGGCCATGCCCATCATCGCGGCGTGCCCGCCGGCCACAGTGCCCGTCATCGCCGCGTGCCCGCCGGCCACTGTGCCTGTCATCGCCGTGTGCCCGCCCATAGCGGCGCCGGGGAATCCCAGCGCGATGGCGCCCAGTGCCGCCTGGCTGGCACCGATACCGCCGAGGGCCAGCCGGGCCAACCGGTGCCAGGTCCGCCGGCGCGGCGAGGGTGGGGGAGGGAGCTGGGCCAGTGCGCTGGCCAGCTGCGCCTCGGTCAGCCCGGGGGCGGGGTCGGCCGGCGCGGTGCGGATCAGCCGGTTGACCATTGCCGCATCGGAGAACCAGCGCGCGCAGTCGCGGCACTCGTCCAGGTGCGCGCGGGCGGCCGGGAGCCGCGCCTGATCAGCCTCGCCGTCCAGGTCGGCGGACAGGTGCTCGCGGCAGCTACTACAGCCCATGTTGGGGAAGTCGGCGCTGATCATGGAGTGGTTCCCATCCCGCTGAAATCGCCCTGTGCTCGGGGCCTCAGCCGCTGTCCTTCTGCCGCCCCGAGGCCGAGCCGCGCTGGTCCCGGTCGCGCCTCCGGTTGGCCGGGCGCTCCGGGTCGGCCGGATTGCCCCGCTCCGCGAGGTGGCCGATCAGGTCGTCGCGGGCCCGGGCAACCCGGGAGCGGATGGTGCCCACCGGGCAGTCGCACACCTCGGCGGCCTCGTGATAGCTGAGCCCCAGCAGCTGGGTGAGCACGAACGCCAGGCGGCGGTCCGGATCCAGCGTGTCCAGAATGGCGTGCAACGCCACTGCCTCGCTGAGATCACCGCTCGCGGCGGTAGCCGGGGCGTGCTCGAAGGTGACGTCCGGATCGATTCTCGGACGGGCCCGCAGCGCGCGCAGATGATCGGCGGCGACCCGGCGGGCGATGGACAGTAGCCACCGCGGACCGATGACTCGGCGCGGAAGCCGGCCAGCGAGCGGAACGCTCGCGCGTAGGTCTCCTGGGTCAGGTCCTCGGCCACCCCTCGATCGCTGAGGGTGATCAACATTCGCCAGACCTGCTGCTGGGTGCGCTGGACGAAGAGGGTGGCCGCCTGGCGGTCTCCGGCCCGAGCGCGCAACGCCAACTCGGTGAGCGCGGCGTCGTCCATCATCGGGACCGGATCCTCCTTGGCGGCACCGAGGAGGGGTCGGCGCGCTCTTTGCGAATCTCCACACCCTAGGCGGAGTGGGGGCCAGGACCGAGCGGCCAACAGCGGTGTCTCCCCGCCCGACTGATCACGCTCTGTGACTGAAGCGCCTGCTCGCCTCAGGCCCCGAGGGGCGACTCCGGTACAGTCCGGACGGTGAACAACTTCACCATCTGTTGCCAGCAACCCCATAAGTTGATCAACGCGCCCGTCAAGGGGACCGCCGTCCGAGTTAGCTAAATGCAGAGCGTTCCCTTTCATTGGGCGTGAATTCAGTTCACTCAAAAGAGGCCGTAACCTCTCACGGAATAAGAGTCAAGCCCCGATTGGGGCATATCGGTATCAATGTCTACGGACACCCACTAGGGTGGCAGTTGCCAGCGAGCGCTCCCCAATCATCGCTGGCAGCCCTGGCGGTCAGCGATGCCGCCGATGCGAACAGGAGAAGTCACTGTGCTGAAGAAGACTGCAATTGTGGCGGCCCTTGCCGCCGCTGGCCTGGTGGCGGTGAGCCCGCTCGCCTTTGCTGATGGTGCCGGAAATGGTGCCCACGGCCAGGTTGGAATTGTCAACGTCCAGGACAGCGCTGCTCAGGTGCCGTGGCAGGTGTGCAACAACTCGGGCGGCGAGGGTGTCGTCGGCTGGGGGTCTAGGGACCAGGAAAACAGCGACAGTCACGACGGAAGTTGCGACCAGTCGAACTCCTACGACGACTCGTCCGGCAGTCACTGAAGTTCTCTTCTCGGGAAGGGCGTTGGACCTGGTCCAGCGCCCTTCTCGTATGTCCGGACTCGACATAAATCGGGACATTCCGCCCCGTTCCCGGTCTGCTCCGGCTCCGGCTCACGTCCGCGACATGGCCAACTCCGTGCGTATCGCGTCGATGAGCAGAAAGACCAGTAGCGAGGCACCGAATACGGGCAGGAACAATCCGACGCCGACCGCGACGGCGGCCAGCAGCGCGACCGCGCCGAATCCGGACCACCGCCGGCCAGACGGCGCGGCCGCGCGGGGTGACTCGGCCACCCCGGGGGACTGGGCCATCCGGGAGGGCCGGCGCAGCCACCACATTCGGTAACCCCAGGTAATCATGCAGATCAACCCGATCGCCAGCGCGGCCAGGGCGATCTGGCTGGCCAGCCCGAATAGCAGGCCCATGTGCGCGTCGATACCCCACCGGGCCAGCTTGGCGGCCAAGGGCCAATCGGCGAACCGGAGCTGGTCCACCACCGTGCCGGTGGCCGGATCGATCGCCATTGAGTCCTGCTTCTCCGGCCAGGACCGCTTGACCTGCATGACTACCCAGGCTCGGCCGGGCTTGGCCGGCGGGGTGATTTTGACGGAGTCGGCCAGGCCGTGCGCCCTGGCGACCGCCAGCGCCCGCTCGGCCTCCTCGGCCAGCACGGGTCCGTTCGCGGTCGCGTCGGGGGGAAGGCTCGCCGAGATAGTCGTGTGCACCGACGGAGTGGTCCACTGCAGCGCCCCACGCAGCGTGTCCACATTGGTGCCGGCGAACTGGGACCAGGTCAGCCCGGTGGCGGACAGGAACAGCATGCCCACGGCCGCCCACATTCCGACGGCGCCGTGCCAGGAGCGCAGCCTGCCCCGGCCGCCGCCGCTCCGCCGAGGGAGCAGCGCCCGGCGGATGCGCCGGGAGCGCCGGCGGCGGGCCACCCAGATCACCAGCCCGCTGAGCGCGAGCACCCACAGCCAGCTGGCCGCGAGCTCGCTGTACACCCGACCGACGTTGCCGAGCAGCAGGGTGCGGTGCAGCTCGTCGAACCAGGCGCGGACCGGGAGCCATTCGCCAAAGGTGGTCAGGGTGCCGCGAACCTGGGCGGTATACGGGTCGATGAAGACCGTGCGGGAGTAGTCCTCGGCCACCCCGGGTGCACTGAAGATCACCCTGGTGGTGCCGTCCGGGGCGATCGGCGGTCGGACCTCCTTGAGCGAGCCCTCGGGCAGGGCGGCGCTGGCCGCGTCGATCTGTTGGGACAGCGGCAGCACCGCGCCGCCGGCCGGCGCGCTGACGTGCAGTTGGTCGCGGTGCACCAGCTGCTCCAGCTGCGGAGTGGTGGTGTACAGCAGTCCGGTCAGCGCGGCGACCAGCAGGAACGGTCCGACGAACAACCCGGCGTAGAAGTGCACCCGCAGCAACAGTGGCCGCAGCTCTCGCCACCACCAGGCGCGCACCGTGCTTCCGGTCGGCAGGGATGTCTCGGTGAGGCCCAGGTCGTCGGGTTCGATGAGCTCGCCGGGAGTCAACCCGGTGCTGGACCCACTGCCGGAGGCGGTGCCGGACGTGGTGCCGGACGTGGTACTGGAGACAGTGACATCGGACATGCCTGTTCCTTGCTGTCGGCTCGGCGGGGGTTGAGCTGCGGTGTGGTGAACGCGGGCCTCAGAGCATGGCCAGGCACATGGCGGCCATGCCGACGCTCATCGCCAGGTGACACAGCGCGTCCCGGCGCGGGGTCAGCGCGGCCGGCACGCGGCCCGGAGTGCGACGAGCCGACCGCGCGGGAGGTTGCGCCACCCGCGCCGCGCCGGTCCCGACGAGAGCCGGAACCTCAGCGCCGACCGCAACCTCGGGGCGCGCCGGAGTGCCCACCGCGCGACGCAACCAGTACCCCGCCGCCGCGAGCAGCGCGACGCTCAACGCCACGGTGACCACGACCGCCCAGGCCGGAGTGGCCGAGGGCGGCTGGCCGTCCTGGCCCGCCGCGTCGGCGCCGCCCATCGGCATGTCGTGCATATGCCCGCCAGCCGAATCCGTGGCCAGGCCGCCCATCAGCAGCGGCATGGCGGCCAACATCCACACCATCGAGCTGCACATCAGCAGGTGGAAACCCGGAGCCGGACAACCACCCGGTCGCGTCCGCCGCCCCACCGGCAGCCGGGTGAGGAAGTAGCCGGCCAGCACGGTGAACAGCACGATCTGCGCGGCGTTACCGGTGGGTCCGCCGTACTCCCACACCATGGCAATCATGGCCGCGCTCATCACCAGGTGGGACAGCTCAGCAACCCGATCGCCGTGGTGACCGGCGACGCCGGCGCGCAGCGAGGCCCAGCGCAGCAGCGAGTATCCGCCGGTCGCCGCGAATATCACGGTCAGCGGCACGCTCAGCGGAACCGATGAGATCACCCAGGTCTCCCTCGTTGCCGGCCGGAGTCGCCTGTCCAGTCAGCCGCTGGCTCACCAGAGTTCCCGATCACTGGAATGGGTGGCGCTCATCACACTTCCGGGTGACCAGGCGTCGCCGCTGTTGGCCGGCAAATCTGTCGGGGTGGCGGGGTAGGACTGACGGGTAACCAGCAACTGTGGGGATGGTCCTCGATGTCGCATCCGGTTCAGCTCGACGCCCTCGTTCGTGAACATCAGGCTGACCTGTTGCGCGCGGCCGAGCAGCACCGACTGGCTCGTAGCCAGCGCCGCTCCAGGTTCGCCCGCCCGACCCGGTCGCCGCGATGGCTCCTCTCCCTGCGTACGCGCGCGGGCTGGGCGCTGGTCGAGCTGGGGCTGCGCATCGCGCTGCGCGCCGACCAGGGCCAGGCCTAGACAGCACCCTGAACCTGCATGCTCCGCTGCGCGGTGCCCAGTCGGCGCCTCGCGGCGGGGGCGACGCAAGAAGATACGTATCTCGTATGATATTGTTCTCGTAGATTCTGAGGCCTGCGAGGGAGCACCCATGAAACTGACCATCGTCGCCGCGACCGGCGGCATCGGCCGGCACGTGCTCGAGCAGGCCGTCGCCGAGGGCCATGACGTCACCGCGGTGGTGCGTGATCTGAGCAGGCTGATCGCGCCCGTTCGCGCGGTCAGGGCCGATCTCACGACCGCTGATGTCCCGGCACTGGGTACCGCGCTGCGGGAAGCGGTGCTCGGCGCCGACGCGGTGCTCTCCGGCCTAGGGCCCCGGTCGTCCGCCGAGGCCGGTGTCGCCAGCCGGGGTACCGAGGCCATCCTCGAGGCAGTGGTGGCGGCCGGGGTGCGACGCGTCGTCGTGGTCAGCGCCGCGCCGATCGGCACCGTGCCTTCACCCGGTCGACCACACCCGCCCAGGCACGACCCGGGCGATCGGTTCCTGATGCGGCACCTCCTCGGCCCGGTCATCAAGGCGGCGCTGCGCTCCCACTACGCCGACCTCGCGCGGATGGAGGACCTGCTGCGGGCCAGCGCGCTGGACTGGACGGCGGTGCGCCCGCCCCGGCTCACCGACAAGCCGCTGACCGGCACCTACCGGACCGCGATCGGGCAGAACCTGCCGGGCGGTCTCACCGTCTCCCGGGCCGACGTCGCCCACCTGATGCTCCGGGTCCTCGATCAACCGGAGACGATCAAGCAGACGGTAGGCATCGCGAGTTAGGAATTCCTGATCAGGGGCGGCCCGCCGGCGCGATGCTTGCGGGGGAGCGCATCGGCGCAGCAGAGTGCACTCGTGGTGACCGACAACCAGCGTCGACCGGACCCGACTGACAACCTGGCGGCGAGGCCGACGAGCAGTCCACTGGCCGCGCTGCGCTACCTGCGTCAGGCCGGTGCCACGGTCCGCAATGTGGCCGAGGTGGTGCGCTTCGGCGGGCTGGACACGGGGGAGCAGGCCTCGCCGTACGAGGTCGCCGCCGAGCAGGTCAACTACCGGCTTCGGCGCTACTTCCCGAGCGACGCGCCCCCGGATGGCCGGCCGGTCCTGCTCATCCCGCCGCTGATGCTGACCGCCGAGGTCTGGGACGTCTCGCCGGCCACCTCGGCGGTGGGCCGGCTGCACCGCGACGGGATCGACCCGTGGGTGGTGGACTTCGGCGACCCGAGCCGGGAACCGGGCGGGCTGGAGCGCACCCTGACCGACCACGTGCTCGCGGTCAGCGACGCGGTGGACCGGGTGTATGCGGCAACGGGGCGGGACGTGGTGCTCGCCGGGTACTCGCAGGGCGGGATGTTCGCCTACCAGACCACCGCGCTGCGCCGGGGCAAGCACATCGACTCACTGGTCACCTTCGGCTCTCCGGCGGACAGCACCGCGCCGCTGCCGATTCCGGTCTCGCCGGAGATGCTGGCCAGGCTGGCAACCGGGCTGGTGGAGAGCGGTGTGCTGCGCCGGATCGCGCTGCCCAGCTGGGCGGTCCGGCTGGGCTTCAACCTGCTTTCCCCAGTCAAGACCATGCAGGGGCGGGTGCAGTTCCTGCTCACCCTGCACGACCGCGAGGCCCTGCTGCCCCGGGAGCGTCAGCGCCGGTTCCTCGAGTCGGAGGGCTTCACCGCCTATGCCGGCCCGGCGATGGCCGAGCTGTTGGAGCAGTTCGTGGCGCACAACCGGATGCTCGAGGGCGGGTTCGTCATCGACGACCGGCTGGTCACGCTCGCCGACATCGAGGTGCCGGTGCTTTCGGTGGTCGGCACCACGGACAACATCGGCCACCCCGACGCGGTCCGGGCCATCCGCCGGGCCGCGCCACGCGCCGACGTCTACGAGCTGGCCCTGCCGGTGGGGCACTTCGGCATGGTGGTCGGCTCCCGGGCAAGCCGGGACACCTGGCCGGCGGTGGCCGCCTGGGTGCACTGGCGGGACGGGCACGGGGAGTTACCGGCAAACATCGGCCCGGCCGAGCTGGTCGAGGCAACCTCACCGCGCCCCGGCGCGGCCGCCGCCGCGGTGGGACAGGCGGTGGAGCTGGGCATCGACGCCACCCGGATCGCGCTGAGCGCCACGCGGCGGGCGGTGCGCGTGGCCACCGGCGTGGTCACCGACGCGCCCGCGTTGCTGCCCCGGCTGTCCCGGATGAGCCACCTGGACTCGTCGACCCGCATCTCGCTGGGCCTGATGCTCGACGAGCAGGCCGAGCGGAGCCCGCGAGAGGTCCTCTTCCTGTTCGGCGACCGGGGCTATCGGCAGCAGGACGTGAAGTACCGGGTGGACAGCGTGGTGAAGGGGCTGATCAGCGCCGGGGTGCGGCACGGCGACCGGGTGGGGGTGCTGATGAGCACCCGGCCGAGCGCATTCACCATGGTGGCGGCGCTGAGCCGGATCGGCGCCACCGCGGTGCTGCTGCGCCCGGACGGGGAGCTGCGCCGGGAAGCCGCTCTCGGCCAGGTCAGCTGGGTGGTCTCGGACCCCGAGCAGGTGGACGCGGTGGATGAGCTGTCCGGGGTGCGCTGGGCGGTGCTGGGCGGCGGCCCGGACTGGCGGCAGTTGCGGCCGGACGTGATCGACCTGGAACGGATCGACCCGGCCACCGTCGAGCTGCCCGGCTGGTACCGGCCCAACCCGCAGCGGGCCGGGGACCTGGCGTTCGTGTTGTTCGTCGGGGAAGGGGCGACCACCAGGGCAATGCGGATCACCAACCGCCGGTGGGCAATGTCCGCGCTGGGCACCGCGACCGCCGCCGCGCTGCGCCCGGGTGACACGGTCTACAGCGTTGCGCCGTACTACCACTCGTCGGCCCTGCTGATGAGCGTTGGCGGCGCGATCGCCGGCGGTGCGCGGTTCGCGGTGGCCAGCGCGACCGACGCGGACACCTTCTGGGCCGAGGTGCGCCGCTACGGGGCCACCCACGTCTCCTACACCTGGACCTCGCTGCGCGCGATCACCCTGGCTCCGCCGAATCCGAACGAGCGCCACCACCCGATCCGGATGTTCCTTGGCTCGGGCATGCCGAGCAATCTGTGGCGTCGGCTGGTCGAGCGGTTCCCGCACACTCGGGTGTTGGAGTTCTACGCCTCCGCCGAGGGCGCGGCCATCCTGGCCAACCTCACCGGCAACCCGATCGGCTCGCTGGGGCGCCCACTGCCGGACACTCCGGAGGTCCGGGTCGCCGCGTTCGACCAGGAGGTCCTCGGCCTCGAACTGGGGCCCGACGGGCTGGTCCGGGAGTGCGCGCCCGGCGAGGTGGGCCTGCTGCTCGCCAGGGTCGAGCCAACGGACCCGCTGGCCGGCAACCCGCTGCGCGGGGTGTTCGAACCGGACGACGCCTGGCAGTCCACCGGCGACCTGTTCCGCCGCGACGAGCACGGCCAGCTCTGGCTGGTCGAGCAGGCGTCCGCGCTGGTCCGCACGCCACACGGGGTGGCGGTGCCGGCCGCCGCCCGCCGCGCCATGGAAGCCATCCCGGCGGTGGACCTGGCCGTCGCGTACGCGGTGCCCGAGGGGGCCGACGAGCACCAGGTGCTGGTGGTGGCGGTCACGCTGCGCCCGGGCACCGAGTTGACCGACTCCGAGCTGAACCGGGCCTGCGACGGCCTGCTCCCGGCGCACCGGCCGAGCTATGTGCAGGTGGTGCCGTCGATCGCGGTGACCACCTGGTGCCGGCCGCTGTGGACCGCCTTGCGTAAGGCGGGCGTGCCCAAGCCCGGCAAATCCCGCACGGTATGGCACCTGGACGCTGACCGGCAGCACTATCACCAGGTCTGAGCTGGCCCGGATGCGGTGACCGGCCGCAAAGATCGCTATCGTCGCCTGCTGAGATGGTGACCCGGTTACCCATCGGGCCGGCGAGACGAGGAACACGACCATGACCTGGGTGGATCTGTTCGTGCTCCTGCTCGCCGTGCTGGCCGGTATATCCGGGTGGCGCCACGGCCTGGCGGTATCCCTGCTGTCCTTCCTCGGGGTGCTGCTCGGCGCGTTGCTCGGGGTGATGGCGGCACCCACGGTGGCCGGCGGCCTGGATACCCCGATTGTGCGGGTGATGGTCAGCATCGGGGTGGTTGTGGTGCTGGTTGCGCTCGGCGAGGCCAGCGGGGTGTTCCTCGGCCGGCTGATCAGGGACCGGATCACCGGCGGCCGGCCGGTACAGATGGAGTCCGCGCTCGGCGCCCTCGTGCAGGCCTTCACCGTGGTGCTGGCCGCGTGGCTGGTTGCGCTGCCGCTCGCCTCGGCCAGCTTCCCCGGGCTGACCGAGGGCGTTCGTGGCTCCGCGCTGCTGGGCGGGATGGATGCGGTGGTGGGCGCCGCGGTGCCGTCGGCCAGCCAGCTGCCCGACGATCTGCGCGCCATGCTCAGCTCGTCGGGCCTGACGCCGGGTTCCCGCCAGCCGGGCAAGGTCAACGCCGAGGTGGGGCCACCGAACATGACACTGGCCGGCGCCCCGGCCGTGCGCACCGCGTCGAACAGCGTGCTCAAGATCCACGGCAGGGCGCCGCAATGCATGCGCGCGCTGGAGGGGTCGGGCTTCGTGGTCGCCCCGAACCGGGTGGCGACCAACGCGCACGTGGTGGCCGGCACCGCCGAGCTCACCGTGGAGGTGAACTCCGCCTCCGGCAAGCGGCAGCTGCCCGCCCAGGTGGTGCTGTTCAACCCGGACGTCGATGTGGCGATCCTGGCCGTGCCGGGGCTCGGGCTGACGCAGCTGGCTCTGGCGCCGAACACGGCGCGCCCGTCCGACGACGCGGTCGAGCTCGGGTACCCGCTGGACGGGCCGCTCACCACCACGCCGGCGCGCATCCGGGACCAGATCGACCTGAGTACCGAGGACATCTATAACCGCAAGACCGTTGTGCGCGACGTGTACACGATTCGCGCCTCGGTGGTCTCCGGAAACTCCGGCGGCCCGCTGATCGCTCCGGACGGCCGCATCCTCGGGATGATCTTCGGTACCGATCCGGACCACGCCAACAGCGGGTACGCGCTGACCCTGCCGCAGATCGCGCCGATGCTGCAGTCGGCGGCCGGGCTCGCCCGGCAGGTCTCCACCGGAGCCTGCGGCGCCTGAGTCGTCGGTCAGCTCACAGTGCCGCCCCCAGGAACTAGTTGTAGTCTTCCAATAGTTAGCGAAGCTCAACAGAGGGGTTACTGTGCCGGAGCTCAGCCCGCGACGCCGGATGCTGGTGCTGGCGATCTGCTGCATGAGCCTGCTGGTTGTCGGCATGGACGCCACCATCGTGAACGTCGGCCTGCCCGCGCTGCGGCGGGAGCTGGGCGCCTCGGTATCCAGCCTGCAATGGACCATCGACGCATACACGCTGGTCCTGGCCAGTTTCCTGATGCTCTCCGGGTCGACCGCCGACCGGGTTGGCCGGCGCCGCACCTTCCAGGTGGGACTGGCCGCTTTCGGGGTCGGTTCGCTGGTGTGCAGCCTGGCGCCGAGCGTCGGATGGCTGATCGCGGCGCGGGCGGTGCAGGCGCTTGGCGGCTCGATGCTCAACCCGGTGGCGATGTCGATCATCACCAACACCTTCACGGATCGCGTTGAGCGGGCCAGGGCCATCGGCGTGTGGGGGGCCGTGCAGGGTCTGGCACTCGGGCTCGGGCCGATCGTCGGCGGAGCCCTGGTGGACTCGGCCGGCTGGCGGGCCATCTTCTGGGTCAATGTGCCGATCGTCATCGTGGCGATTGTGGGCACCGCGCTGTTCGTTCCCGAGTCCCGCGCCGCCCGTGCCCGCCGGTTCGACCCGGTCGGCCAGGGCCTGGTGATCCTGCTGCTGAGCAGCGTCGTCTACGCAATCATCGAGGCACCCCGGCTGGGCTGGATGTCGCCGCTGATCCTGGTGTTGGCCGGCGTCGCGGTGGCCAGCGCGATCGGGCTGCTGGTCTACGAGCCTCGCCATCGCGACCCGCTGCTGGAGCTGCGGTTCTTCCGCAGTGTGCCGTTCAGCGGCGCGACCGTGACCGCCGTGATCGGGTTCTGCGCCTACGGCGCGTTCCTCTTCCTCAACACGCTCTACCTACAGGACATGCGGGGCTTCTCCGCGCTGCAGGCCGGCCTGTGCACCCTGCCCGTGGCGGTACTGATCGTCCTGCTGGCACCGATCTCGGGACGCGTGGTCGGCCGGCGCGGGCCGAGAATGCCGATGGTCGTCGCCGGCGCCGGCGTCGCACTCGCCGGGCTGGCGTTCACCTGGCTGACCCCCACCACGCCGATCCTCGCGCTGCTCGGCATCTACCTGCTCTTCGGCATCGGCCAGGGCATGATCAACCCGCCGATCACCAACTCCGCGGTGTCCGGGATGCCCCGCTCGATGGCTGGGGTGGCCGCCTCGGTGGCGTCCACCAGTCGGCAGACCGGCACGACCCTGGGGGTGGCCATCTCGGGCTCGATCGTCTCCTCGACGCTGGCGGCGGGCGGGGTCGCGTTCACCACGGCGACGCACGCCGTCTGGTGGATGGCGTTCGGCACCGGGGTGGTCATCATCGCCCTGGGGCTGATCACCACCAGCGGATGGGCGTTGGGCACCGCCCGGCGCGCGGCGGCGCTGTTCGACGACGTGGACGCGGTGGCCGTTGTCCCGGCCGCGCGCCGGGAGGTGGCTCCGGATGAGCATGCTCGACCCGTTTGAGCTGTGGCGGGACCTGCGAGGGCTGGTCGTGGACGGACTGGACGACTACCGGCGGCAGGTCGCCGAGATCACCGGCCTGCCGTTCTCCCGGGTCCGCGCGCTGCGCCGGCTCCGTTCCGGTGCGCTGACTCACGCGGCCCTGGCCGAGGCGATGATGGTGGACCGGCCGGCGGCCACCGTCGCGGTGGACGATCTCTGCGCGCGCGGGCTCACCGTCCGCGCGGCGCACCCCACAGACCGGCGGAGCAAGCTGGTGTCGCTGACCGCCGAGGGGCGCCGGATGGTCGAGCTGATCGAAGACGTGGTGCCGCCGCCCCCGCCCGGCTGGGCGCAGCTTCCGCCGGAGGACATCGCGGCGCTGGGCAGGGTGCTGGACGGGGTCGCCGCCGCCCGCCTGGTCGGCGCCCGCTGAGCTCCCCGGTGCGGCTCCCGCTGACCCCGCTCGGTGCGCGTCCCGCTGACCCCGCCCGGTGCGGTCAGCCGCGCATGACCCCCACCGGGAGGTAGGCGCTGACCACCCAGTTCGGCGCGTCAACCACCTCGGTGATCTTGAGGTCCACGCACGTGCTGCTGAGGATGTAGGCGTCCATCGGATCGAGTCCGTACTCCGTGCCCAGGTGGTCGATCATCGCGCGGAGCGCGTCCCGCGAGGCGGCCATCAGGTCCGGCCCGACGCCCATCGTGGCGTAGTAGCCGGCGTCGTCGATCCCGCTCCGCACCGGGCCGGGCGTGCGCAGCTGCGGCCCGGGCAGGCGCCGGTCCTTGTGCAGGCGCAGCCGGACCGCGCCCTCGGCGGACGCCTCGATGGCGCTCACGCACACCTCCCCGTCGCCCTGGGCGGCGTGCGGATCGCCCAGGGCAAGGCGCGCGCCCGGGACCTGGACGGGCAGGTAGAGCCGCGAGCCGGCGACCAGGTCCCGACAGTCCAGGTTCCCGCCGAAGTGGCCCGGAGGGAGCACCGGCAGCGCCTCCCGGGTGTCCGGGCAGACCCCGATCACGCCCAGGAACGGCCGGACCGGCACGGTGGCCAGGCCCTTGAAGTCCGCTCCCTTCGGGTCGGTGAGATCCCAGCGGTGGAAGTGGGCGTCCGGGAAATCCTCGGCGAGCAGCCCCAGCCCGGGGACCACGGCGGTCCAGCCCCAGTCGCCCGGGACGACCTCCACAATCTCGATCTCGAGCACGTCGCCGGGCTGGGCTCCGTCCACCATGATCGGGCCGGCCAACGGGTAGACCCGATCCCAGTCCAGCTCGGGCAGCGGGTCGCCGGTGCGCAGGTCGTCGAACTGGCCGGCCAGCGCCTCCTGGACGCCAAAGGTGACCGTGTCGCCGTCGGCGACGGTTAGCGCCGGCGGGTGCTCGGTGGTCCATAGCCGGTGCACGGGTCCGGCGAGCTGGTGAACGGCCATGCGGGCACTCCTCCACGGGGCGGGAGCGGTGGGGAAAAAGATGTCTGACGACCTGATAACTCCGCAGCCATTCTGTTCAGCTGGGGTAGCGGCCGTCAATGCGCCGGACGGGGCGTCAGCCGCCGGGTCGCCGGCGGGCGGCCTCGAACAGGCTGACCGTGTCGTCGAGATGCTGGCGGGTGGCCGCGACGGCCGCGGCCGGATCGGAGTCGGCGATCGCCTCGAGCAGCACCTCGTGCAGGTCGTTGGCCCGCCGCAGCTCGACCAGGTCGGCGATGGCCACGCTGGCGTTTTCCAGGTACCGCCGCAGTACCGCATAGAGCTCCACGAGCACCACATTGCCGGTGGCTTCGGCGGCCACCTGGTGGAACCGGGAGTCGGCGGCGATGAACGCGGCGACGTCGCCGGTCGAAGCGTGGTCGCGGCACTGCCGCAGAGCCTCCCGCATCCGCGCCACGTGGTCGCCGGTGCGCCTGGTCGGCGCGGTCTGGGCGATCAGTACCTCCAGCGCGCGGCGTACCTCGAAGACCTCGACGACGTGCGCATCCGCCAGCCGCTCGTCCAGGCTCGCCGCGCTCTCCTGGTTGGCCGAGGAGCTCACATAGGTGCCGCTGCCCTGCCGGGTTTCCAGCCGACCGCTGTGCGAGAGGACCCGAATCGCCTCCCGCAAGGTGGAGCGACCGACGCCCAGGCGGGCGCCCAGCTGTGCCTCGCTGGGCAGTTTGTCGCCGCGACGCAGGCCTTCGTCCTCGACGAGCTGGTTGAGGCTGGCGATGACCTGGTCGACCAGGGGACGCCGCACCGGCATCGCGGCCGGTCGCCAGTCCTCGAGCATGGCCACAGGCTACGGGAGCTTTTCCTCGGTGGCGCGGACCGGGCGACAGCGAATAACCTGTCTGATAACCTGCTGACTCTTTTCGGCCGAGTCTGGGAGGACGCAGCCATGACAGCACCGAAGTCCTCGCTGGCGATTCCGGACGCGCCGGAGTTCGACACGGTCGAGCAGGAGCGCCGGCATCGCAAGCAGCGGCTCGCCGCGGCGCTGCGGCTGTTCGGCCGGCAGGGGTACGACGAGGGGGTCGCCGGGCACATCACGGTGCGGGACCCCGAGCGCCCGGACTGTTTCTGGGTCAACCCGTTCGGCGTGTCCTTCGGCCGGATCAGCGTCAAGGACCTGGTCATGGTCGACAGCGCCGGCGAGGTGGTGGACGGCACCCGCTCGGTCAACCGGGGCGCGTTCGTGATTCATTCGGCCATCCACGACCTGCGACCGGACGTGATCGCCGCCGCCCACGCGCACTCCATCCACGGCCGGGCGTTGGCCGCGCTGGGTGTTCCGTTGCGGCCGGTGGTGCAGGAGGCCTGCGCGTTCTTCGAGGACCAGAGCGTCTACCGCGAGTACAACGGGCTTGCCCTCGAAGCGGACGAGGGTCGCCGAATGGCCGAGGCACTCGGCGGCAACCGAGCGGTGGTCCTGCGCAACCACGGGGTGATCACTGTCGGCGCCAGCGTGGAAGAGGCGGCCTTCTGGTTCATCAGCTTCGACCGGGCCGCCCAGGTGCAGCTGCTGGCCGAGGCGGCCGGAACGCCGGCCTACCTCAGCGACGAGCAGGCCCGAGTGGCGCACCGCCAGTTCGGCAGTCCTCGGGTGGCCCGGTACAGCTTCGAGATCCTCTGGGACGACATCGTGCACGCCCAGCCGGAGCTACTGGACGAGGGTTGAGCCGCGACGTCGGGTGCGGTGGTCAGGCGGCTCCCAGTGCGGCGCGTAGGTCGTTGACGCTGTCGTAGACCGCGGTCGCGCCGGCCCGGGTGAGCTCGCCAGGTTCGCCGTAGCCCCAGCCCGCGCCGATGCACGGCACGTCGTTGTTGCGGGCGCCGACCACGTCGTGGCTGCGGTCGCCGACCATCACGGTGTCGTCCGGTGTCGCGTCCAGCTGGCGCAGTGCCTCGGCGATGACGGCCGTCTTGGTGGGCCGTGCCGAGCTTTCCGTGTCGCCCACGATGGTGCTGAACAGCGAGGTCCAACCGCGGTTGGCGAGGATCCGGCGCGCGGCCGGCTCGGACTTGCTGGTGGCCAGGGCGACCCGGCGGTTGCTGTCCACCAGCGCCCCGAGCAGCTCGTCCACCCCGGGGTAGGGCGTCGAGTTGAGCACTCCGCGTTCGGCGTAGATCCGCCGGTAGACCGGGACCACGGCATGGGTGGCTTCCTCGCCGACGATCGGTGGCAGCGTCTCGTGGAGCGGCGGTCCGAGCAGCTGCCGGCCCAGGTCGGCCTCCGACCAGGCCAGGCCGAGCTCCTCGAACGCCTCACGCAGGGAGCCCAGGATGCCGGAGGCCGAGTCGACGAGCGTGCCATCGAGGTCGAGTAGAACGGTGTTGGGATGCACGTCTCCATCCTGCCTGCCTGGCCGGGTGGCCGAGCTGCCCCCATCCCCTCGACTGCCTCACATCAGCCGGTGTGGCCGGACCGGACCGAGGCGGCGGGCAAGGTGAGCCGGATGGTGGCGCCGTGGCGATCTGATCGAATCGCGCTCACCGTCCCGTCGTGGCGTGCGGTGATGTCGCTGACCAACGCCAGGCCGAGGCCATAGCGCCGAGGGCCGGCGGATCCACTCGCCGGCATGGAAGCGAAGCGGTCGAAGAGCCGGGGCTCGATGTCGGGATCGATGCCTGGGCCGTCGTCGTGCACGTCGACCACGACGTGGTTGCGGGTGTGCACCGCGCTGAGCCGGACCGTCGCGTGCGCGTGCCGAACGGCGTTGTCGAGCAGCGCGGTGAGCGCCCGCCGCAGCGCTACCGGGGAGCCGAGGACGCGGGCGGGTGGGCCAGGCACGCAGGAGATCCTGATCTTGCTGTCTCTGGCGTGCGAGGCGCAGGACTCGGTGATCTGTTGGGTGAGCTCGACCAGGTCGACGACGGTTCGGGTGTCTTCGCGGCTGTCGGCGGCGAGCAGCAGGTCATCCAGGATCGCGCTGAGCTGGGTGGTATCGTCGACCAGTCCGTCGACCTCGGCGAGCAGCTTCGTCGAGGCAGAGTCCCGCATCGAGCGGCGGATGAGTTGGGCCCGGGTGCGCAGCAGGGTGACCGGGGTGCGCAGCTCATGGCTGGCGTCGGCGACAAAGCATCGCTGGAGGGCGAGCGCGGAGGCCAGTGGGCGGACCGCCCGACGACCGACCCAGGCGCCGGCCAGCGCGGCGAGCGCCAGGCCGACCCCGCCGAGCAGCAGCAGGACGCGCAGCACAGAGATGGACTGGGCCCGGGCGGACTGTAGATCCAGGCCGGCCTGGACGATCGCCGTGCCCCTGCTCTCGGTGCGGATCCGGAACCGCGTGCCGTCCAGCGCCACCACCCGGATGTCCGCGGCCCCGGTCCGACGGACCTCGTCTATCGCCGCGCGTACCGGGAGACCGGGAGGCAGCCCGGGGCTGACCGATACGCCATCGCCGACCTGGATGGCCAGCCACATCCCGGACGGCGCATCCACCGCGTCGTCGGCGCGGTGCACGGTATCCGCCAGCAGGGTCGACGCGGCGGCCTGCTGGTTGTGCAGCAGCACCAGCAAGGCGGCCGTGGTGAGCACCGCGACGATCGCTGCCGCGCCGAGGCCGGCCATGATCCCCATCCGCACCGTGGCGCGGCGTACCAGCACGTCGTCTGGGTGCCGGGCGCGGTGGGGCGCGACCCGGGGGAGTACGCGGAGGGTCAGCCGGGCGAGGTTCACAGCCGACCGAGCTGATAGCCGCGGCCACGGACCGTAGCGACGATCTGCCGCCCCAGCTTGCGCCGCAGGTAGTGCACGTAGGTATCCACCACGACCTCGCTCTCCGCTTCGGGGAAAACGATGGCGAGCAGGTCCCGGCGCGGGTAGACCTGGCGTGGCCGGCCGGCCAAGGTGGCCAACAAGCTGCACTCCCGTTCGGAGAGCCGCACCGGTTCGGCGCTGTCCGTGTGCACTTCCCGGGTGTCCAGGTCGAGCCGGCCGGTGGTCAGCGGCAGGCTCCGGGCGGTGTCCAGGTGCCGGCGGCGCAGCGCACGTAACCGGGCCAGCAGTTCGTTGAGATCGAAGGGCTTGGCCAGGTAGTCCTCCGCCCCGGCGTCGAGGCCCTCCACCCGGTCAGCCGGATTCCCCAGTGCGGAGAGCACCAGGACGGGGGTGACAACGCCCCTGGCGCGCAATCGGCTGAGCAGGTGCAGGCCGTCGGTTCCGGGGAGGCGGCGGTCGAGAATGATCAATTCATACTCTCGGGTCAGCGCGAGGTGCAGGCCCCGCTGCCCGTCGGGCGCTTCGTCGACCTGGTAGTCCTCGCTGGTGAGCAGCTCGCGGAGCATGCGGCGCAGTTCGGGCTCGTCTTCTACCAGCAGCAGCCGAGGTAGGTCCGAGAGGTCCAATGACACCCAGCCATGGTGGACCAGCTGGGACGCCGTACCGGCCAGCTCTCTGAGAATTCTCAGCTGGGAGCGACGCCGCTCTGGCCCGGCGAGGGCGCTACCGGCTGCTCGCTGAACTGCCCGGTCCACGCGGCTCGGGAACCGGAGTCGCCGATCCGGTACACGGTGACCACCGAACCGACCGCGATGACCACGGCGATCGCGGCGATCGCGGCGCTCAGCATCTTCTCCCGCTTCGGGTCGGGCCGGTGGCGTCGGTCCGAGTCGCGGATCTCCACGGTTGCCGGCTCTCCTCCCGCACCGACCCGGGCCGCTCGGGTTTGCCCTCGCCCGACGGCACGGCGGTTTCGAACCAGGATGACCAGCGCGACAACCGCGAGGGCGATCGCCCACGGCAGCATGGTGTCCCCGAGTTGGGTGTGGATCCGCAGCAGCGGCGTCCGGGGGAGCCGATGTTCCAGCCAGTCACCGGCCTCCGTGGTCAGCGGCACGCTCGCCAACGCGGCCACCGCGAGCGCCGCCGTGGCGATGTCGAGTCGCTGCCGGGCCGCCGGCCACACGGCAACCAGCACCACGAGCAACGCGCTGAGCGGGATCAGCACCACCACTACGTGTACCAGCATCACATGTGCGGGCAGCCCATTGATCTCTGTCATGCGCACCTCTCCGGAGCGAACTGGGGACCGGCAGGTGTGTTTCGACGGGGCCACCCCTGCCGGGCTCGCTTCGGGTCCAGGTTCCCAGCGGATTTTGGGAGTTTTCTTGGAGCGCGCTCAGCCGGTGACCAGCACGCCGGCCGCGCTGAGCAGGACGGCCAGGGCCGCGCAGGCGAGCAGGGTGAGCACCACCCCGCGGCGGAGCGCGAACAGTAGGATCGCGGCGGCGGCCAGCAGCGCGTACTGCCACGGCCCGGTGAGCGCGCGGCCCAGGGGTACCGCGGAGCCCAGGATCGCCCCGATCGCGGCCGGGCCGGCGCCGTCCAGGAACGCGCGGACCCGCAGGTTGGCACGCAGCCGGTCGAACTGGCTCGCGCCGAGCAGGATGAATCCGAAGGACGGGGAGAACGCCACCGCGGCGGCGAGGATGGCGCCAGGCAGACCGGCGGCGGCGTAGCCCACCACCGCGACGGTGTGCACCACCGGACCGGGTGTGATCTGCCCCAGCGCGACCGCGCTGAGGAACTGGCCGCCGGTCATCCAGTGGTAATGGTCGACCGCGTCGGCCTGCATCAGCGGAATGATCACAAAACCGCCGCCGTAGGACAGCGCGCCGACCTTGATCGCCACCCAGGCAACCGCCAGCAGGCCGGCGACAGCGGCGGTCCCCTGTCCGAGCAGCACGGCCGGCGAGATCAGCGACTGGCGTCGGTCGCCGGGCTTGGTCCGGCTGGCCAGCTCGACGGCTCCGCAACCGAGCAACACGAGCACCAACCAGGGACCGACGAGGGCCGAGGCCACCCCGCCGGCGATCAGGTAGCCGATCCAGCGCAGCCGGCGGGAGCGCGTTGTGGAGCGGCTCTCGTCGCCGTCGCCGTCCCCGTCGCCGTCGCTGTCGTCGGCGCTGTCGTTGTTGCCGGTGCGGTCCCTGTCGCTGTTGCCGGTGCGGTCGCGGTGGCCGTTGCGGTCGGCGGCGCGCCGCCAGCTTGCTGGCAGGAGGCCGAGGGCGGCGTGCACGGCGACGACCGGGACGGCCGCTCCGGCCCCCGCGCCGGCCGCGCTCACCCACTGCGGCGGCGTGCCGGCCAGGAAGAGCGCGGCCAGCGCCAGGATGAGGATCAGGCCAGGCACGATGAAGGCAAGGCCGCCGATGAGCGCGCCCAGGCGTCCTCGGACCCGCCACGCGCAGAAGATGGACAGCTGGGTGGAGGCCGGGCCGGGCAGCAGGTTGCAGGCGGCGACCGCGTCCTCGAACTCGGTGGGCTCGAGCCACCGCTTACGCCGGACGCACAGCTCGCGCAGCAACGCGATGTGCGTCGGCGGGCCGCCGAACCCGATACAGCCGATCCGCCCCCATTCGCGCAGCACGATCAGCGCGCTCACCCGGGCTTCCGGATCGATCACGGGCACCATCGTGACATCCGTCGTGGTACCTGAGCCCGGCGGGATCGTTCTATTTTTTGGTTGGTGGCTTCGGAAACTGTCGGACCCTTGCGCGAGAATGTGGGTATGTCGGAGAGCTCGATCGGCCGAACACAGTGTCTATCCCGCGCCGGCGGCGAGCGTGTTTTCCGACTGCACAATTTGTTTGGAATTGCTCCTTGCAGAGTCGGCCTTCCGTGTCGCGGCTGACCAGATCACTCGCCAGTCAGAACGTCGTGGTCATGCCGCCGTCCACCGCGATGGTCTGGCCGGTGATGTAAGACGCGGCGTCGCTGCTGAGGAACGTGACGACGCCGGCGATCTCCTCCGGTCGGCCCCAGCGGCCGAGCGCGGTACGCCGCCGCAGCCAGTCGCTCCACTCCGCGTCGCCAGTCAGCGCGGCGTTGGCCTCAGTGGCGAACGTGCCGGGGGCGACCGCGTTCACGGTGATCTCCCGGTGGCCCAGTTCGGCGGCGAGCGCGCGGGTCAACCCGTCCAAGCCAGCCTTCGCGGTGCTGTAGGCGACGTCATTGGCCCGCCCCAGTTGCCCGAGTACCGAGGACACGTTGATGATCCGGCCGGGCAGGGAGCGCTGGATCAGGGTCGCCGCGACCAGTTGGCTGAGGGTGAACGCGGAGACCAGGTCGGTCTCGAGCAGCCGGGCAAACTCACCCTCGGTGAAGGCGCCCAACCCACGCCGGTCGCGCTGCCCCACATTGTTGACCAGCACATCGATCACGCCGCCGGAGTCCTCCACCGAACGCAGCGCGGCGCTGGCCCCGGCTCGATCGGTGACGTCAAAAGCGAGCGCCTCGACGGCGAGCCCCTCCCGCCGCAGGGTGTCCGCGACCCGCCGCAACCCGTCCGGCTCGCGCCCGTTGAGCAGCACCCGCGCTCCGGCGGTGGCCAGGCCCCGGGCGATCTCCAGGCCCAGCCCTCGGGCCGAGCCGGTGACCAGTGCGGTGCGGCCCAACAAGGACAGCCACGGAGTCATCCCGAAACACCCGCCCGATCGTCCACTGAAACGTTCGTTTCAGTATGCTCGGCGAGAGGCTCCCAGGCAACGGAGCTCGTCGGGACAATTGCGAGGCCGCGTATGAACGCCAAGAACGCCACCGGATCGGCACGGCGAACTGAACTGCTCGAACTGGCCTACGCCTACACCCTCGAGCACGGCCTGGCGAACCTCTCGTTGCGACCGCTCGCCGCCGCCACGAGCACGAGTCCTCGCGTACTGCTGTACCTGTTCGGTTCCAAGGGCGAGTTGGTCCAGGAGATCCTGGCCAGGGCTCGTCGGGACCAACTCCAGCTGGTCGCCGAGGTGACCGAGGAGCTGCGCGCCGAGGCGGGCGCCCGGGCGAGCTCCGAGTCTGGCGGAGATGGACTGGACAGCTACCACGAGCTGGTGCGGCGGCTGTGGCGATGGGTGGCCGCGCCGGAGCGGTGCGGCACCGTCAGGCTGTTCTTCGAGGCCTATGCCTTGTCCGTGCGTCCCCATCCCGGCCCTTGGCGCGGCTTCGCGGAGCAATCCGTCCGGGACTGGACCGAGGTACTCCTGCGCGCTCACCCGGCCGGCTCGCCGGACCTGGCCGCCGTCCGCGTCACCCGCACGCTCGCGCTGCTGCGCGGGCTGCTGCTGCATCGGCTCGCCGGCGGCGACCCGGACCACCTCGAGGAAGCCCTGCTGGCGGCACTGTGAACAGAGCTGGACAGCAGCATCGTCAACTCCGCCATCCCGACCGTGCAGAAGGACCTCGGCGCCGCGTCTGACGACATCGAGTGGGCCAGCACGGCCTACACGCTGGCGCTGGGCGTTGTGGTTCCGCTGAGCAACTGGCTCGGCGATCGGATCGGCGCCACCCTCGCGCGGCGGCTGTCGATGATCGGGTTCGCGCTCGCATCGGCGCTCTGTGGGCTGGCCTGGAACCTGGACAGCATGATCGTCTTCCGGGTGAAGCAGGCGGCTGATCTTCTACATCAACGTGTCGATCGGCATGCTGGGCACGGTCGCGGGCTGGTTCATCCTGCCGAGGGATCGTGGTTGAGGAAAGGGTCCCCGCATCACGTCGAGCGGCAATGCAGTCCGGTCTATCCAAGATCAAACCGGACTGCGTTGCCACTCGGCGCGCGGCGCCGCCGGGCGCGGCGGGCGCGGCGGGCGCGTACCTCAGGCGCCGACCCAGACCGTCTTGAGGTTGCAGAACTCCCGGATGCCGTGCGCGGACAGCTCCCGGCCGTAACCCGAGCGCCGGATCCCACCGAATGGCAGCTCCGGGAAGGACACCACCATGCCGTTGATGAAGACCTGTCCGGCCGCCAGCTCGGTGATGAACCGCCGCTGCTCCTCCGGGTCACTGGTCCAGGCGTTCGAACCGAGCCCGAACGAAGTGGCGTTCGCCACCGCGACGGCCTCCTCGATGTCCCCCACCCGGTAGAGCGAGGCGACCGGTCCGAAGACCTCCTCCTGGTAGATCGGCATGTCCTCGGTGATGTCGGTGATCACCGTGGGCGGATAGAACCACCCCGGGCCGTCGGGGCGCTGCCCGCCGCAGAGCACCGTGGCGCCTCGGCTGACCGCGTCCTCCACGAGCTTCTCCACGTCGGTGCGGCCCTGCTCGGTGGCCAACGGACCCACGTCGGTGTCCGAGTCGAACGGATCGCCGACCCGCAGGTCCCGCATCCTGGCCACGAACCGCTCCGCGAAGGCGTCGTAGACATCCGCGTGCACGATGAACCGCTTGGCGGCGATGCAGGACTGCCCGTTGTTCTGCACCCGGGCGGTCACCGCGATCTCCGCCGCGCGATCCAGGTCGGCGGACGGCATGACCACGAACGGGTCGCTGCCGCCCAGCTCGAGCACGGTGTGCTTGACCTCGTCGCCGCAGATCGCCGCAACCGAGCGCCCGGCCGGTTCGCTGCCGGTCAGCGTCGCGGCGGCCACCCGAGGATCGCGCAGCACCGCCTCCACCTGGCTGGATGAGATCAACAACGTCTGGAAGCACCCGTCCGGAAAACCTCCCCGGCTCAGCACGTCCTCCAGGTACAGCGCCGTCTGCGGCACGTTCGAGGCGTGCTTGAGCAGCCCGACGTTGCCAGCCATCAGGGCCGGTGCCGCGAACCGCACCACCTGCCAGAGCGGGAAGTTCCACGGCATCACCGCGAGCACGACGCCCAGCGGTTGGTAGGTGGCATACGCCTTGACCGCGCCGACCGCCTCGGCGTCGGCCGGCTCGTCGGCGAGAAAGCCCTCCGCGTGGTCGGCGTAGTAGCGCATCCCCTTCGCGCACTTGCCCACCTCGGCCTTGGCCGACGCCAGCGTCTTACCCATCTCGATGGTCATCAACCGGGCCACGTCGTCGACCTCGGCGTCGAGCAGGTCCGCTGCCGCCCGCAGCCAGTTGGCTCGCTGTTCAAAGCTGGTGTGCCGATACTCGCGGAAGCGCTCACTGGCCCGGGCGATCCGCTCCGCCAACTCAGATGAGCTCGCCGATTCAAATGTCTTGATCGTCTCACCGGTTGCCGGGTTGATCGTGGCGATCATTGTTGGTTCCGGTCCTTCCTTCGACAGACGTGCGGGCACGACACGATTACCCGATGTGGGCGGCCCCTCACCCCACCTTGGCAGTCCGCGTGCCGATCGACCAGCGGGCGCCGGTGCCGCTACGCCGATGGGTACCCGTTCCTGAGGAGTCGCCTGGCCAACGGGTATAAGCGGCGACACGTCGTGCCGGGCGGCCCGGAGATCACCGGATACGGCTCAGTGGCTGTGCCCCCCACTGTCCGATCCGCCGCCACCCGATCCGCCGCCACCGGATCCGCTGTCACTCGACGCACTGTGGCTGGAGCTGCTGTGGCTGGAGCCGCTGTCGCTGGATTTGCTGTCGCTGGATTTGTTGTTGCTGGAGCTGCTGTCGCTGGAGCCGCTGTCGCTGGAGCCGCTGTGGCCGGAGCTGCTGTCGCTGGATTTGCTCTGGCTGGAGCTGGTGTCGCTGGATTTGCTGTGGCTGGAGTTGCTGTCGCTGGAGTCGCTGCCTCGGGAGGGGTTGTCTTCGGAGGCGCCGCTGCCGGAGCGGCTGGCGCTGTCGCTGGTCCGGCTGGAGCCACTGTCGCCGCTGGAGGCGGTCTCAGGGGCGGACGTGCGGTCACCGGAGACGGCGCTCTTGCTGGCCTTGCGCTGGCTGGAGCTGTCGGGTGATCCGCTGGTACTGGAGCTCTGGACGGAGGCGCTGGCTGAGGAGTCGGAGCCGCCCCCTGGGGTTTCGGCGGTGCGGGAGCCGCTCGAACTTGAGCCGGCGGGCGCGGCCGGCGAGTTCGTGATGGCGGACGCGGACGGCGAGCTCGCGGCGGTGGAACTCGAGCCGGCGGGCGCGGCCGTGGGGTTTGTGGGAGTGGGCCGTGAGGTGCCGCCGAGCAGCGAGCCCAGTGCTCCGGCGGTCGAGCGGACCGCGTCCGAGGTTGCATCGGACTGGGTGATCGGGCCGGTCAGGGCGCTCAGGGCGGATCCGGCCGGGGGGCCCGCGTCGCCACCGGCGGTGCCGACACTCGTGGGGCCCGCGAGGCCGGTGGCCAGGCTGGAAACCGCGCTCGACGGCAGAGCGCTCGGCGCCGCTGGGGGCGCCGCGCCGGTCGCGGCCGAGAGGGCAGTAGGCAAGGAGGCCGCCGGGGAGGAGGTCGCCGGGGAGGAGGTCGCCGGGGAGGAGGTCACTGGGGAGGGAGTGGCCGGTGCGGACGTTGTCGGGGAGGTGCTGCCGAGCAGGCCGCCGCCGCCGAGGAGGCCGCCGGTGAGTCCGCCGACGGTGCTGTCCAGGGTGCCGGCCAGGGTTTGGGTGGTTTGGGTGAGGGCTGATCCGACGGCTTGGGCGGGGTCTCCGGGGGTCGCCGGGGAGGAGGTCACTGGGGAGGGAGTGGCCGGTGCGGATGTTGTCGGGGAGGTGCCGCCGAGCAGGCCGCCGGTGAGTCCGCCGACGACGCCGTCCAGGGTGCCGGCCAGGGTCTGGGTGGTTTGGGTGAGCGTCGATCCGACGGTTTGGACGGTCGGGCCGAGCACCGGCAGGGCGCCGCCGACGCTTTGCACGGTGCCGCCGAGCGCGTTGCCCACGCCATCGACCACGTCAGACACGGCTTGCACCCCCGTCTGCGCGATGCCGCCCACCATGCCGACCGTTTCGTCCAGCGTCGTCCCGAGGACGGCCGTGGTGTTGGTGACGACGGCGCCGAGGGTCTTCACCGGAGCCCCCGCCGGGCCGAGCGCGCTGCCGAGGTCGGTCACCACCCCGCCGAGGGTTCCACCCGCGCCGCTGACCACGCCGTCTGCCACGCCCCCGACCAGGCCTCCTGAGGGCGCGGCAGTCCCGCCACCGCCACCGCCACCGCCGGGATTGCCGCCGGGATTGCCGCCGCCGGGAGTACCGCCGCCGCCGGGGGTACCGCCGCCGCCGGGGGTACCGCCGCCGCCGGGATCGCCGCCGCCGGGGGTACCGCCGCCGCCGGGGGTACCGCCGGGAGTGCCGCCCGGAGTGCCGCCGCCGGGGGTCTGACCGGTGCCGCCGGGGATATCGGTTCCTCCGCCAGCGCCGCCGGTGCCGCTCCCGCCGGTCCCGATTCCTCCGCCAGTCCCAGTACCACCGCCAACCACTCCGCCGGTCCCGGTACCACCGCCAACCGGGACCCCGCCGCCGGTGCCTGTGCCAACCCCGCTACCGCCGGTGAGGCCGGGAAGCCCGGAGCTGGACGGCCCGGCGGCGAGCGCACGCGGAACCGACGAGCCGGCCGAACCCCCGCCCGGGGTGGAGAACGACACCGGGTCGAACAGGCCGGGCACGCCCAGGGCACCCAGGCCATCACTACCATTCGCACCGCCCAGGGCGCCGGGGAACCCGGAGTGCGGATGGCCGCCCAGGACGTTGGGCTCCGGGTAGCCGCTGTCCGGGGCATCCGACGTGGCCGGGCCGGGCAGGACCGGCGCGAAGAGCGCGGCGCCGGCCGCGAGTGAGCTCACCGCCACGATCGCGCCCGCGCTGTGGGCGAGCTTGCGGTGTGGGAAGGGCGTCGCCTGCGCCGTCCCGACGGGCCGTCGCTGCCCACCGCGGCGCTCCGCCACCCGCGCCCCTCGGGTCTCACGCCGGGTGGGAGGGTGCGCCGGCGTCGACCCTCGGCTGATGGCCGGGCATCCGTCGAGCGCGCTGGCCGGTGCGATACGCCGACCGAGGAGATCACCGAGAGTGATCATCGGCTGGGTTGGCTGGCCACCATGGCGGGGGCTGGACTTTCCCACGTGACGTCCCTCGTTGGAGTGATAGAGCCTGTATTTCTACTGCTCATGGCGGGGGCCGCCAAGTGTCACTCAGCCGTTCATCGCGGCCACCCGTCTAGCCCAGCGCCCGGTCGCCGCTGTCAAACGACCACTCGCCGTGATCACGCGGCGGACCGAGCCAATTAGCTTTGTTGTTTCCAAAATCGGGGCGATACGGTCAACATTGCGTTGTCGTTTCAGCAACAGGGGGGAGGCGCGCCGGTGAGCGGGCTCGTGGCGGCCCCGTCGGATGCGCTCATGCGGGCCGTGGTCATTCGGGCATTCGGTGGCCCGGAGGTGCTGCGTCCCGAGTACGTGCCACGACCCGCGACTGCGCCGGGAAGCACCTTGATCAGGGTCGCCCGGGCAGGGGTGAACTACTTCGACACCGAGCGACGCGCTTCTTGGCGGGCATCTGAGCTGCCGGTGATTCTCGGCGGTGAGGTCGCCGGGCGGCGGCTGAGCGACGGTCAGCGGGTGGTCGGTCTCATCGAGGCCGGGACCGGTGGCTACGCCGAGTACGCCGCTGTTCCCTCGGAGTTCGCCGTTCCGATTCCCGACGGGGTCTCGGACAGCGCGGCGCTGGCTGTCCTGGTGCAAGGCCTGACCGCGTGGTACCTGCTGGTCAAGGCGGCGAGAGTTGAGTCGGGGGAGTCGGTGGTGGTCACCGCCGAAGACGGCGGGGTGGGCAGCCTGGCCATCCAGATCGCCACCTGCTTCGGCGCCACCCGAGTGATCGCCATCGCTTCCACCGAGGCCAAGCGACGGTCGGCGCTCGAGCTCGGCGCCGATGCGGCCCTGGACAGCGCGCCGGTCGGTCTGGCCGAACGGGTGCGGCTGGCCAATGGCGGGGCTGGGGTTGATCTGGTGCTGGAGTCGGTCGCGGGGCCGATCGTGGACGCGCTGCTCGACGCGCTGGCCACGGGTGGCCGGCTGGTGGCCTACGGGCAGGCATCCGGATCTTCGAATACCGTGTCGGTTGACCGGCTGATGAACGCCTCGATCGGCGTGCTCGGTTTCTGGCTCACGCCCTACCTCGCCGATCGCGTGGCGACCCGACGGGTGATCGAGACCTTGCTCGCGGCGGTCGCGGAGGGCCGGCTGCGCGTCCGCGAGGGCCCCTCGTTCCTGATCGCCCACGCCCGGGCACGCGTACGAGCTGATCGGCGCCGGCGCATCGGTGGGCAAGGTGACCCTCGCCGCCGGTGAGGCTGGTTGGGCGGGGCGCTGATGTCGCGGCTTTCAGTCACAACACCTACCGGAAGGTCCGTGGATTCCCGGCGTCACCCGGGAAGCACCGGGGCGCACCTCGAGGTGCGCATCACCGTCGGCTCCAACAGCGCCGAGGAGAAGGCGGCCTTCATGTCCCATGCCTACCAGCTCCTCGCCGACACTCTCGGCGCCCTGCCCCCGGCGGTCTATGTCGCGCTCTACGAGATCAACGGCGAGTCCTACGGGGTAAACGGGCACAGCCAGCTCGCGCGTCACCGGGATCGGGAACAGCGCTAACGCCGCTCCCGCTCACGGCTCGATAAGCCCGAGCGCGCCATACCCGGCCCGATTGTCGACCCGAGCAGAATGCCGAGTGGTGCCGCGACGAGTCGGCCAACCTGGCGGGAGTGATCTGCGTGGGACACGGCGGCGAGCAAGGGTTCGAGCGCTCGGGCTGGCCGAGCTGGCGGACCGAGGTGACGGTGGCGATCGCGATTGGCGCGGTGGTCGCCGGCCTGCTCAGCTCGATCGGCTCGGTGCCCGTGGGGTTGCTGGCCGGCTGGGACAGCGCCTGTCTGGTGTACCTGGCGCTGGTCTGGTTCAACGTGGCGCGCATGGATGCCGAGCGGACAGAGGCGCGGGCCACGGCGGTCGATCCCGCACGCCCGGTCGCCGACCTGCTGCTGCTGACCGCCGCCGTGGCCAGCCTGGTAGCCGTCGGCGTCGTGCTGGTCCGGGCGTCGCGAGACCAGGGCGGTGGCCAACTCGCACAGGTCGGGTTGGGTCTTGCCTCGGTGGTGCTGTCCTGGGCGTTGGTGCACACGATCTTCATGCTGCGCTACGCCTACCTGTACTACCGGGACACCGACGGTGGCGTGGACTTCAACGACACCTCGGCGCCGGACTACCTCGATTTCGCGTACCTGGCCTTCACCCTGGGTATGACCTTCCAGGTATCCGATACCGCAATCAAGGACCGAACGATCCGCCGGACCGCGCTTCGACACGCCTTGCTGTCGTACCTGTTCGGCACCGGGATACTCGCCACCACTGTCAACCTGGTGGCCAGCCTGAGCAGCAAATAGCGGAATGAGGTGGCCGGCAACATGGAGAAGCAGGACGAGCCCGCGATCACTCCTGACCCACCCCACTCCCCGGGGACGCCGCTGCCGCCGGACCTCGATGTCGACCTCGAGGAATACCAGCAGGACCCGGACGTCCCCGAACACGAGGATGTGCAACCGGGCGAGGGAACCACCGAGCCCCCGGATTAGCCAGGTAGGTGGGCTACGCCCTTGTCATAGCGTGGGGCGTAGCTCATCGTGAACGCCGTGGGGCCCAGCGTGAGCCGACGGCGGCTGTTGCGGACGGCGTTGGCGCTCGGCCTGACCGGTCCATTCCTCTCCGCGTGCACCGGCTTCAACACCTCCGGCAGTGGCGGAGAGGCATTGACGTTCCTGTCCACCCAGTTCACCCCGGTTGAGGAGACCGAGCGGTTTCGGGCCATCCTGCGCACCGCGAGCAGCCGAGCGGTCAACTACGTCACTACCAGTGACCCGTCCCAGTTCCAGAGCACGATCAGGGCGCAGGTGAGCAGCGGCCAGGTGCGCACCAGCCTGCTCGGCGGCGTGCACGGAGACCTCTCGCCGTTGGCGAACGGGCTGCTGGAGGACGTGTCCGACCTGGCCAGCGAGTTGTCGGACCGGAACTACTCGGCGGACTTCCGCCAGCTCGCGAGGGCCGGGACCGACCGGACCTGGTACATCCCGTGGGCCCAGGCCACCTACCTGGTGGCGATCCACAAGCCCGCGCTGGAGTACCTGCCAGCCGGGGCCGATCCGGCCAGGTTGACCTATCAGCAGTTCCTGGACTGGGCGGCAGCCGCGCGGCGGGCCACCGGGTCGCCCCAGTTCGGACTGCCGGCGGGGAACAAGGGCCTGCTGTACAGATTCCTGCAGGGCTACCTCTACCCGTCCTTCACCGGCGGCCAGGTCACCTCGTTCCGCACGCCGGAAGCGGTGGAGATGTGGCGCTACCTCAAGGATCTCTGGGCGAACTGCACTCCGGCCAGCGCCAACTTCTCCGCCATGCAGGAACCGCTGCTGGCCGGCCAGGTCCAGGTCGCGTGGGACCACGTGGCCAGGCTGGTGCAGGCCCCAGCGCACCGACCCCAGGACTGGATGATGGTGCCGGCGCCGAGCGGGCCGAAGGGGCGCGGCTACATGCCGATCCTCACCGGGCTGGCCATCCCCAAGGGCGCCCCTGACGTGGAGGGCGCCAAGGCGCTGATCAGGGTGCTGTCCAACGCCCAGGTGCAGAACGAGGTGCTGCGGCAGAACTCGTTCTTCCCGACGGTGGCAGGGCAGCTGCCCGCCGACCTGTCCCCGGCCACCCGGATGGAGGCCGACGCCGTGGCGGCGCAGCAAGATGCGCCGGACGCGCTGGTGGCATTGCCGCCGGTGGGGCTCGGCCAGCAGGACGGGGAGATGAACAAGGTGTTCCGGGACGCGTTCACCTCGATCGTGCTGCAGGGCAACGACATCCGCATCACGCTTGATCAGCAGGGCCGGGTGATGCAGTCGTTGCTGGACGCGGCGTCGGCACCGTGTTGGGCCCCCGACCCGGCGGCCGGCGGCCACGTGTGCCGGGTGGCCTGAGTGAGTGCTCCCGCCCAGGCTCGGCCGCCCACCCAGTCGCAGCAGCGCCGGCTGCCTCGGCTGAGCCTGCCCTACCTGCTGCTGCTGCCGTCCGCGGTGTTCATGACGCTGCTGTTCGGCTGGCCGATGATCTCCGGTGTGCTGCAGGCGTTCCTCGGCCCGGACGGGCTCACCCTGGCCAGCTGGCGACGGATGTTCGCCGAGCCGCGGTTCTGGGAGGCGGTGCGCAACACCGCGCTGCTGATCGTGGTGGTGATCCCGGTGCAGTTCGCGCTGGCGCTGAGCATGGCGCTGGCGCTGCGGGCGCGGCCCCGGTTCGGCGGCTTCTATTTCTACATCTGGGCGGTCCCGCTCGCGGTCAGCGACCTGGCCGCGGGCCTGGTGTGGCTGGCCATTTTCACCGACCTCGGGTACCTCAACTCCGCGCTCGTCGGCCTCGGCGTGGTTCAACAGGGCGTGCAGTGGCTGTCCTACCTCAGCCCCGCGACGATGTTCCTCGCCGTCGCGGTGGCCGAGATCTGGCGGGCCACCTCGCTGGTCCTGGTCATCCTGGTGGCCGGGATGCAGGTGATCCCGACCGAGTACGACGAGGCGGCGCAGGTGCTCGGCGCCACCTTCTGGCAGCGGCTGCGCCACGTCACGCTGCCCCTGCTGAAACCCAGCCTGCAGGTGGCGCTGATCCTGCGCACGATCCTGGCCATCCAGGCGTTCGCCGCGGCCCAGGCGCTGACCGGCCGCAACTTCCCGCTGCTGGTCGGGGAGACCTACGAGTGGTTCGTCAATCTGCAGAACCCCGCCGTGGCCAGCGCGGTCGCGCTGGTGGTGCTGGGGGTCTCGATGTTCACCTCACTGGTGTACCTGCGCACGCTTCGCCAGCCCGACCCCCGGCGAGGTGGCGGATGACCACGGTGCGCCCCAGCCGCGCGCCCGACGGCGTGCCCACCTCCGAGCCGGGGCAGCCCGGCGCGGACCGGTCGCCGTTGCGCCGCCATCGCCGGGATCGCGCGCTGCTGCAAGCGTTCTGCGTCGCGGTGACGTTGTTCATGGGCTTCCCGCTCTACCTGATCGCGGTGTCCGCATTCTCTTCGCCGGAGTCGCTGAACACCTTCCCCAAGTTGCCATGGCCCACCGACTTCTCCACCGCGACCGTGGGCACGTTCCTGGGCTCGACCGGGATCGTCCCGGCGTTCCTCAACTCGCTGCTGGCCGGGCTGTCCACCTTGGTTCTCTCGCTGCTGGTCGGGGCGCCGGCGGGATACGCCCTGGCCCGGTACGGCTTCCGAGGCCGGGACACCTACCAGCTGTTCATGCTGCTCACCCGGGCACTGCCGATCGTGGTGCTGTCCATCCCGCTGGCCCAGCTGTTCCTGGTGAGCGGGATCTACGACACCATCACCGCGGTCACCCTGGTGCATACCGCGCTGGCCCTGCCCACCACCGTGTTGATCACGGCCAGCGTGTTCGTCGCGGTGCCCAGGGATGTGGAGGAGGCCGCGCTGCTGTTCGGTTGCACCCGGTTCGGCGCGTTCCGCCGCGTGGTGGTGCCGCTGGCGCTGCCCGGCATCGCCGCGTCGGCGATCTTCACCTTTGTGCTGTCCTGGAACGAGGTACTCGCGGCCGCGGTGCTCACCCTGACGCACCGGACGCTGCCCGCGCAGGTGCTCACCTCGCTGGCCGACTCGCCGTTGTCCTACCGGTTCGCCGGCGGTTTCATGCTGGTCGTGCCGGCCCTGGTGTTCCTCGTCCTGATGCGTCGCTACCTGTTGAACATGTGGGGAACGACGCTGCGTTGAAAAGTGCAGTGCTGACCAGAGGGGGCTTGCGATGACCGACGTTTCCATCTCGCGGCTGTGCAAGACCTACCCCGGGCAGGGCACGCCGGCCAGCGACGACGTCTCGCTCGATATAGCCGACGGTGAGTTTCTGGTGCTGCTCGGCCCTTCCGGTTGCGGGAAGACCACGCTGATGCGGATGGTTGCCGGGCTGGAGCTGGCGGATTCCGGTCGGGTGATCGTGGGCGGGCGGGACATCACCTACCTGCCGCCGAGGGAGCGCAACCTGTCCATGGTGTTCCAGTCCTACGCGGTGTTCCCGCATCGCACGGTCGCGGACAACATCGCCTTCGGGTTGAGGATGCGCGGGGTCGACCGGGAGGTGGTGGCGCGGAAGGTGGCCTGGGCGGCCGACCTGTTGCAGCTGGGCCCGTACCTGCAGCGGTACCCGGCCCAGCTGTCCGGCGGGCAGCGGCAGCGGGTGGCGGTGGCCAGGGCGATCGTGGTGGACGCCGATCTGCTGCTGATGGACGAGCCGCTGTCCAACCTGGACGCGCTGCTGCGGTTGTCGTTCCGCGCGGAGTTGAAGAAGTTGGTCAGCGAGATCGGCACGACTACCCTCTACGTCACCCATGATCAAGTGGAGGCGCTGTCGCTGGGTGACCGGGTGGCGGTGATGCGAGATGGCCGGATCATCCAGTGCGACCAGCCGATGACGGTGTACGACGACCCGGCGACCGAGTTCGTCGGCTCGTTCCTGGGTAGCCCGCCGATGAACTTCCTGTCCGGGCGGGTGCACGGGTCCAATGGCTCCACCCAGGTGGACCTCGGTGGGCTGCACCTGCCCGCGCCGAGCCGGCTGGCCAGCTACGCCGGTCGGGAGGTCCGGCTGGGGGTACGACCGGAGACCATTGCCGTATCGCGGGAGGGCGACCCTGGGGCCTCGCCCTCCACGGTGTCGGTGTTCGAGCCGCTCGGCTCGGCGGTGCTGATCACCGCCGAGCTCGCCGGCCAGGAGCTGAAGGTGGCCGCGCCGGCGTCCTTCCGCGCCTCGCCGGGGGAGCGGCTGTGGTTGACCCTGGCCCCGGAGCGGATGCGCTGGTACGACCCGGAGACCGGCAGCGCGCTGGAGCTGGCTCCCTGACCGAAGCCGACCGCGGGTGAACAAAAGGAGGGGCCGGCCCAGCGAAATGGCCGGGCCGGCCCACTCAGAGGGATTAACCTGTCTCGGATCTTGGTGTGCTGCGGAAATGCGCGGCGACCACCTCCTTCAGACCGTTCCTCGACCTCCTGCGATCCCTTGCGTTCCTACCGTTGCGCCGCCTCGTGCGAGCGCTTTCGGACTGTCCGATTTCTTGCGTGCGGCGCATTTTCTAACACCGCCGCCAAGCACGGTCAACCTTGTCACCAGCGGATACGACGCTCACGAGATGAGCGCGCCGGGTACTGCGGCGAACGGTCGGCTCGCCACCCGTACGTGCAGATCGGGCCGATCCGGCCGGCCGGCGGCAGCGCGCCGCTCAGTCGAGCAGGGCGGGTACCGGGTGCACCCGGGTGGTGGCGCGGAGTTTGGTCATGGCGGCCAGCTCCACCTGTCGGATCGTCTCGCGGTCGACCCCGTAGAACTCGGCGATCTGTTCGAGGGTGTGGCGCTGGCCGTCGGTGAGCCCGAACCGCAGCTGCACCACGCCGGCCTCCCGCTCGGTCAGCTCGGCGAGCAGCACCCGCAGCTGGTCTCCCAACAGCCTGAACGCCTCAGCGTCCGCCGCCACCACGGCCTGTGCGTCGTCGACGCGATGATCGAGCGGGCTCGTGCCGATGCTGCCGACCGCCTGGTCCAGCGAGAGTGGTTCGCGCGCGTACTGCTCGATTTCCAGCACCTGTTCCACGCTGACCTGCATCTCCTTCGCCAACTCGCACTCACTGGGCTCCCGACCCAGGCTCTGGCGCAGGTGACGGCGGACCCCATCCAGCTTGTTCGTCAGGTAAACCACGTGCACCGGAAGGTGAATGGTGTGCGTCTGGTCGGCCATGCCGCGGACCATGGCCTGACGGATCCACCACGTCGCATAGGTGGCGAACGGGTAGCCCCTGGTGGGGTCGAACTTCAACACCGCGCGCATCAGCCCGAGGTTGCCCTCTTGGATCAGATCCGGGAAGGCCATGCCGTGGCCGGTGCAGTGCTTGGCGAGCACCACCACCAGCTGAAGGTTCGCCTCGAGTAGCTGGTTCTTCGCGGACTCGCCGTCCCGAACGATCCGGGTGAGTTCCGGTTCCACACCGGCGCTGGTCCCGCCGCCGCGCTGTGTGGTGCGCAGCTGTTCGGCGGCGTCCAGGCCGGCCTTGATCCGGTTGGCTAGCTCGACCTCTTCGTCGGCGCGCAGCGACGCCACCTTGGCGATCTGTTCGAGATAGATCCGGGCCGAGTTGGTGGTGGGTCCCGACGCCATGTCGGCCCCCGTTCCCGGACAGGTGTGCCGTCCGACCTGGGCTCCCGTCAAGAACGACGCGGGCTTGACCGCCCTCGTGCGAGATGCTCTCGACCGCGCCGACCCTACGCCCGCGGTTCGAGGGCCGGATATGGGCAATCGCCCACCGGTGAGCCCGGCCAGCCGGGCTCGATCGGCTCATGGATCGATCGCCTCATGGATCGATCGCCTCAATTGATCGATCGGCTCATGGATCGATCGGCACAGCGCTGTGCACGTGGGCGCGCACGTGATCGATGACGGTCAGGTTCGCCGGCCAGGTTTGGGTTCCGGCGCGGACCAGGCTCCACATGCGCCGCTCGGTGCGGGCCACATCGAACGGGACGATGCGCACCCGCCGCGTCTCGGGGGCGTCGGTGGGCAGCACGCAGACCCCCTCGCCGGCCAGCACGAGGTCCACGACCAGCTCGAGGCTGTCCGCCCGGTGTCGCACCCGAGGTACCCACCCGGCGAGCGCACACAGCCGAGCGGCGAGTTCGTCGTCGCCGGTGTCCCTGGAGTTGCCGATCCAGTCGGTGTCGCGCAGTACATCCAGATCGGCGGGCGTACGGATGCGATCCGGCAGGACCGAACCCGGGGGCACCGCGAGCACCATCGGGGTGTTGGAGAGCAGGGTGGGGAGGTGTCGCCAGGCGCGTGGCACCAGGGTGTAGTCGTAGACGAAGGCCACGTCGATGAGGTCGGCATCGAACAGGGCGTCCACCTCGGCGGGTTCGCTCTCGTGCAGCTCCAGCCGGACCTGCGGGTGCGCCCGGCCCAGTGCGTCCAGGGTCGGCAGCAGGTGCCGGCGCAGCGACGTGGTGTAGCCCGCCACCCGAACCAGGCCGTGCGGCTCGTCCTTGGCCGCCAGATCGACTTCCGCGGCGGTGACAGCGGCCAGGATGTCCCGGCCGTGCGCGGCCAACCGCCGCCCGGCCGGGGTCAACCGCACCCGTCGCCCGGAAGCCTCCAGCAATGCCACCCCGGCCTGCCGTTCGAGTGCCGCGAGCTGCTGGCTGATCGCGGACGTGCCGAAGCCGGTGGCCTGGGCGACCGCGGTCATGGTGCCCAGCCTCGACAGCTCGACGAGCGCCCGGAGCTTGTCCAGATCCATCCGCCCATTGTCCATGATCCGTAAACAATATAATGCGAAATCATCGCTGGACGTGTACTGAGCCACCACGTTGACTGAGAGCATGAAGGTTCCCGCTCCCGCTCTGGCCGTTTCGGCGATGGTGTCCGTGCAGCTCGGCGCCGCACTGAGCACCCACCTGTTCGCCGCACTCACCCCGTCGGGCTCAGCCTGGCTGCGGGTGGCGATCGCCGCCGTCATCCTCCTGGCGGCCACCCGGCCGAGGCTGCGCGGGCTGTCCCGTTCCGCTGTGCGGGGAGCGCTCCTGCTCGGCACGGCCACCGGCGTGATGACCCTGGTGTTCATCGAAGCCGTCGCCCGGATCCCGCTGGGCACCACCGTCGCGATCGAGTTCCTCGGCCCGTTGACAGTGGCCGCGGTCCGCACCCACCGGCGTTCCGCGCTGGTCTGGCCGGCGCTGGCCCTGGTCGGCGTGGTCGGGCTGACCCGGCCGTGGGCCGGCCACCTGAACCTGATCGGGATAGCCTTCGCCGCCGCCGCGGCGGTCAGCTGGGCCGGCTACATCCTGCTCACCCAACGGGTCGGCACCCAGGTCCAGGGGCTGCAGGGGCTCGCGATGTCACTGGGCACCGCCGCGGTGGTGACCGCCCCATTTGCCGCGTGGCCGGCGATCCATGGCCTGACCCCGGTCATCGCCCTGCAGGCACTCGGCCTGGCGCTGCTGGTTCCGCTGCTCCCGTTCGCCTTCGAGATGCTGGCGCTGCGCCGGATGAAGGTGGCTGCCTTCGGCACGCTGATGGCGTTGGAACCCGGCATCGGCACGGCGTTCGGCCTGGCGCTGTTGGCCCAGACCCCGAGCCCGCTGCAGGTACTCGGGGTTGCGCTGGTGATCCTCGCGGGCGTCGGGGCGCAGCGCACGCCACCTCCCGCCGGGGTCGAGCCGGCGCAGAGCACGCTGCGTGAGCCCATCACCACGGTGCGGCCAACGGACGAGCCTTTGCGCCCGACTGGGTGATCCTTCCCACGATCTCAGTAACCACTGGTCACTGAGGGGCCAACGAGTATTCTCAGGACGGTGATCCACAAGGAGGTTCCGGTGAGACGAGCGCTCTCTTCCCTGGCCATGGCCGCCACCGTCGGAGCGGCAATGTTGGCGGTGACGGCCGGTACTGCCTCCGCCGCAACGCCCACGCCGGCGTTGGTGCCGACGTCCGCCCCGGTTTTGGCGTCGTTCAAAACCTCGGACGACTGCTGCAGCTTCGACGACAGCTTCAAGCACCGGCAGAAGCGTGACCGGAAGTACACCGCCCGGTACTACCGCCATTACCCGGCGTACGGCTCCTATGCACCCCAGGCGTTGTTGTGCCCGAACTATCCGCCGCCTGGCGTGAGTCGGTGGACATGCACCTGGGTGCCTGCCGTCCGCTAGAGCAGGGAGCCGCTACGCGGCCCGCCCGTGCGTGAGGCGGGCCGCGGAGATTGCCTCAGAGCTCGATGCGTGACCCCATCACCACCGTGCGGTCGATGGGCAACTTGAAGTAGGCCGCCGGGGTGGCCGCGTTGTGCGACATCCCGATGAAAAGGCGCTTGCGCCACGTGCTCATGCCTGGGTTGTGGCAGCGCTCGATGATGACGCGGGAGAGAAAGTAGAACGCGGTATCGGGGTCGATTTCGAGTTCGTCGGACAGCCCACGGGCCTCGCGCAGCACCCCGGGGATGTCCTGCTCGTCCTGGAAACCGAACCGGGCAGACAGGTGCACCAAGCCGTCCGCGGTATGGCCGAGCTCATCGATGGCCAGCCGCTCGCCCGGCGCCACGTGCGGCACGTTCTCCGACAGCACCGTCACGATCACCACCCGCTCGTGCAGCACATGGTTGAACTCGACGTTGGCCCGTAGCGCAAGTGGCGCGGTCTGTTTGGTCGGGTGTGGGAACACCGCGGTGCCCGGCACGCGGATGATCCGCTCGGCGTGCACGTGTTCGATGAACTGGGGGAGTTCGCCCTCTATCTCGATGCGGCGGGCGGTGACGATCTGGCGGCCCCGCTGCCAGGTGGTCATCACGGTGACCACGATCGCCGCGATCAGCAGCGGCAGCCAACCGCCGTGCACGATCTTGGTCAGGTTGGCGGCGAGGTAGGTCAGCTCGATGCCGCCGAAGAGCACCGCGCACAGCACCAGCTTCCACCGCTCCCACTGCCACGCGATGGCGGCGTAGATGAGGAACAGCGTGGTGGTCAGCAGCAGGGTGCCGGTCACCGCGAGCCCGTAGGCGGTGGCCAGCTTGCTCGACGACCGAAACACCACGATCAGCACGAGCACCCCGCCGAACAGCAGCCAGTTCACCGCTGGGAGGTAAATCTGGCCGCTTTCCTGGGTCGAGGTGTGCCGGACGGTGAGGTGCGGCAGGAAGCCGAGCCGCATGGCCTGCCGGGATACCGAGAACGCCCCGGAGATCACCGCCTGCGACGCGATCACCGTGGCGCAGGTGGCCAGCACGACCAGCGGCAGCCGCGCCCAGCTCGGCGCGAGCAGGTAGAAGGGGTTGGCGACGTTGCGCGGGTCGTCCAGGATCAGTGCCGCCTGACCCAGGTAGTTGATGATCAGGGCCGGCCAGACCAGGACGAACCAGGCCACCCGGATCGGGCGCCGGCCGAAGTGGCCCATGTCGGCGTACAGCGCCTCCGCGCCGGTGATCACGAGCACCACCGCGCCCATGGCGAGGAACGCGGTCAGCGGGTGCTCGGCGACGAACAAGACGGCGTAGTGCGGCGAGAGCCCGAGCAGCACTCCCGGGTGGGTGACGATGTGCGGCACCCCGAGGACGGCGAGCGTGACGAACCACAGCACCATCACTGGCCCGAACAGCCGGCCGATGTGGTGGGTTCCCCAGCGCTGCACCACGAACAACAGGGTGAGGATGGTGATTCCGATCGGCAGCACCGCCGCGGCGAGCTCGGGCCGGGCGACCTCAAGGCCCTCGACCGCGGAGAGCACCGAGATGGCCGGCGTGATCAGCGAGTCGCCGTAGAACAGCGACGCACCGAGCACCCCGAGGGCCAGGGCGATCGACGCGCGGCGCGCCGACGAGCTCGACACGCCGCGGACCAGCGCGGCGAGCGCCATGATGCCGCCCTCACCGTCGTTGTCCGCGCGCAGGATGAATCCCACGTACTTGACCGTCACCACCAGCGTGACCGACCAGAAGATCATGGAGACCACGCCGTACACGTCCACGGGCGTCGGGCTCACCGCGTTGTTGTCGATGGAGAACACCGTCTGCACCGCGTAGAGCGGACTGGTGCCGATGTCGCCGAAGACGATGCCGAGCGCTCCCATCGCCAGCCCGAACAGGCCGCTGCTGTGCACCGCCGGGTGGTGCGGGTTGCCCCCTGCCGTCGAGGCGCGGGGGGGCGCGGGCTCGGGTTCTTGCTCCGCCGCTGGGGCGGCCGCCTGACCGTTGGTCACTCCGCCAGTCTGCACCGCCGCCGGTACGCCGGTGTGCAGGACGCACGCGGTGGCACAGCTTGGGTGGCTCGACACAGCGCGTTGAGCCGCGGTGTCAGGCGCCGCGAGCTGTGTGAGCGTGTTGATTCGCGGGAGTCAATTGATCACAGACATCTGATAGGAACGTCCGATGGGGATTCACGCTTCCGATGCAACTGGTCAGACGTCTGAGGAGCGAGGCTGGTTCCGCTCGATGACGCCACGGGAGCGGCGCACCTTCTGGGGGTGCTTCGGGGGCTGGGCGGTGGACGCGATGGACGTCCAGATCTACAGCCTGGTCATCCCGGTGCTGCTGAGCGTGCATTTCCTGGCCGACCGGAGCGAAGCCGGCCTGATCGGCACGGTCACCCTGCTGAGCTCGGCTCTCGGCGGCTGGCTGGCCGGCGCCCTGTCCGACCGCCTGGGCAGGGTGCGGGTGTTGCAGCTGACCATCCTGTGGTTCTCGTTCTTCACGCTGCTGTGTGGGTTCGCCCAGGACGGCACCCAACTGCTGGTGTTCCGGGCACTGATGGGATTCGGCTTCGGCGGTGAGTGGGTGGCCGGTGCGGTGCTGATGGGGGAGACCGTGCGCGCCCAGTTCCGCGGCCGCGCGGTGGGCAGCGTGCAGTCCGGATGGGCCGTCGGCTGGGGCCTGGCCGTGCTGCTGTCGGTGCTCACCGAGCAGCTGTTCGCGCCGGAGATGGCCTGGCGGGTGCTCTTCGGCCTCGGCGTCCTCCCGGCGCTGTTGGTGCTCTACATCCGGCGGCACGTGACCGAGCCACCGCTGCTGCGCGCGGCGGCTGGCGCGGCTGGACCGCCGGGCGACGCGGCGGCTGAAGCGGCGGGCGCCGGGGCGGGTACCAAGGCCGGTTTCCTGGCGATCTTCGCGCCGCCCCAGCTGCCGGTCACGGTGCTCTGCGCACTGGTCGGCGTCGGCGCCCAGGGCGGCTACTACGCCGTGACAACCTGGCTGCCGCAGTTCCTCGCGGCCGAGCGCGGGCTGTCCATCCTCGCCCGCGGCGGCACCCTCGCACTCGTCATCGTCGGCGCGTTCTGCGGGTACCTGTTCGGCGCGTGGCTGAGCGACCGGCTCGGCCGGCGGTGGGCGATCGTGCTGTGCGCGGTGTGCTCGTTGGCCATCGTCATCCCGTACACCACCGGGGGCCTGCCCGGCCCGCTGTTCACCGCGCTGTGCTTCCCGCTCGGATTCTTCAGCGCCTCATACTTCGGCGGCCTCGGCGCGTTGTTCACCGAGCAGTTCCCGACCGCGTTGCGCGGCTCGGGTCAGGGCTTCGCCTACAACTTCGGGCGCGGCGTGGGCGCGGTGTTCCCGTTCCTGGTCGGGGTGCTCGCCGACGCGCTCTCAATCGGCTTCGCGATCGCGCTGTTCGCCGGCGCGGCGTACGCGGTGATGGCGGTTGCCGCGCTCCTGCTGCCGGAGACGAGGGGACAGCAACTCATCGAGGCTGCCTGAAAGCCGTGGCGAGGCCTGAGGTGTCAGTGCGGCAGGCTATCCCCGATTGACCGGGGTGGCGGGGTCCTCTCCGTACCGGGGGACCACCGAGTAGACCTCGAGGTCCGCCGGGGTGCCCTTGGCCCGAAATCCGCGGCGGCGGCGCACCGTGTAGCGGTCGGTGTCCACGTTGGCGAGCGCCGGGCCGGACACCAGAACCTCACCGCCGCCGGCCGCCGCGGCGACCCGGGCGGCCACGTTGACGTCCACCCCGACGTAGTCCCGGCCGACCTTGCGCGGGTGCCCACAGTGCAGCCCGGTGCGAAGTTGCGGGCGGTAGCCGTCGAGGGTGATGGCGCTGACCGCGGTGCATGCCTCGTGGGCGGCCTCGATCGCACTTGCGGTGTCGGCAAAGACGGCCATCAGCCCGTCGCCGAGTGACTTGACGACGCTGCCGCTATGCCGACTGATTGCCGTCTCGCTCACGCCTTCAACCTGTCGAAGTAGCCGCAGCACGTGGTCGTCACCGACCTTCAGCGCCCACTCGGAGAAGCCGACCAGGTCGGTGAACAGGATGGTGACCTCGGCGTTGTTGCGCCCGATGCCACGAGTGGTGGCCAGCGCCTGCCACACCTGGATGGCGGTGAGTCCGAGCTCCCGGGTGGCGCTGGCCTGGTCGGCGCCCACCTCACGGATCAGCCGAGCGATGCGGTCCGAGGCGCGATCGCTCGTCGGCGCGACCTCGGAGAGCTCACCTCCGCCCGGCGCCATGCGGCGGAGGGTGTGCACCGCCTTCAGCACACCCTGGTGCCGATCGGTCTTGCGCAGGGTGTCTCGCAGCTTGGCCAACGAGCGTGCGTTGCCCGCCTGGTCGCTCACGCCGGAATTCTAGAGCGGATCATCGCAGCGACCCGGAGGCGGAGCCGGTATCAGCCGTCCGGGTATCAGGTTGGGCGGTCGGCGCCGAGCGGGATACCCCGAGGCCTGGTTAAGTTCGGCGATTGAGGACCTTTGGCGTTTTCGGGGGATGTGCATGCGGGCAGACCGGTCCGAGCGGAGCCATGGCCTGCCTCAGGGCGAGCCGGAACGCTTGACCAGCGAGTTCCTGTCGCTGCTCACCGAGGCGGAGCGGGCGGACCTGATGCGCCGAGGCCGCCGCCGGCAGTGGGAGCGGGACGAGACCGTGTGCACCGAGGGCGAGCGCACCGACTGGGTGTTGGTCCTGCTGTCCGGCTGGGCGAAGGTCTCCTCCGCCACCGCGCGCGGATCGGAGGTGCTGCTGGCGGTGCGTGGCCCCGGTGCGCTGCTGGGCGAGCTCGCGGCCATCGACCACCAGCCGCGCTCGGCGACGGTCACCGCGCTGGAGCGGCTTACCGCGCTGGTGGTGCCGGTCGCCGAGTTCACCGCCCACCTGGAGGCGAACGGGCGGGTCAGCTTCCTGCTGATGCGGCTGCTGACCGAGCGGCTGCGCGACGCCGACCGCAAGCGGATCGAGTTCGGCGCGCACAGCACCACCGGGCGGGTGGCCACCCGGCTGGTGGAGCTCGCCGAACGGTTCGGCCAACGGACTGCCACCGGCCTGCGGGTGGCTGTGCCGCTGTCCCAGGACGAGCTGGCCGGGTGGACCGGCGCGTCGCGCGAAGCGGTCAGCAAGGCGTTGGGCGTGCTGCGTGCATACGGCTGGATTAGCACCGGACGCCGCCAGATCGTCGTGCACGACCTCGAGGCGCTCCGTTCGCTCACCTCTTGACCCCAGTGTGTAGAAGTACGCAGACGCCGGTCCGCCGCGGTGGTGTCCTCTCCTCACCGGCCCAGCACGGGTCGGTCTGAGGGCAGCAACGCGACAGGTTCCTCGCCCCCAGCCAGCACGTTTAGTTGCTGTGCGGGCACGCCGCCGCGCATGCAATGGAGGCCACGAGATGGGACCGGTCGAACCGGAGAGTGAGCCATATCGATTCGCCGTGCTTGGCCCGGTCCGTGTCTGGCGAGGCGGGGTGGAAATTGATCCGGGGTCTCCGCAGCAATGTGCCGTGTTGAGCATGTTGCTGTCCCGGCGCGGCCGGTTTATCAGCCTCGACGACATACTCAACGGATTGTGGGACGACCAGGTGCCGGCGGCGGCTCGTCCCACCGCCAGGACGTATATCTCCCGACTTCGCCGGTCTTTGTCCGCCGGGTCCGGCGGTATGACGATAAAGACCGGCTTCGGTGGATACGCGCTCGAGCTGACGGATGGCTCGGTCGACTTCCTGGAGTTCGAGGCTCTTGTCGAATCGTCCAGGAGCAGCAGGGCGTCGGGTGACCTGAGGGGCGCGGCCGAGCAGCTCCAGCGGGGTCTCGCGCTCTGGTTGGGAAGCGCACTCGCGGGCGTGCCGGGGGATGCGGTCGAGCGCGAACGCGCCAGGCTTGAGCGGCTGAGGGTGATGGCGGCCCAAGAGCTGCTCGAGCTGAAACTGGAGCTCGGCCGGCATGTCGAGGTGATGGTCGAGCTGGCGGCGGTGATCGCGGGCGACGAGCTGAACGAAGGGCTCCGCGAGCTTCGCATGCTCGCCCTGTACCGCTGTGGCCGGCAGGCCGAGGCGCTCGAGGAGTATCGCAAGGTCCGGACACTGCTGCGCCACGAGCTCGGGATCGAACCCGGTCCTCGGCTGCGTGGGCTGCACGAGAAGCTGCTGCGCGCCGACCCGGGCCTCAACCTCAAGCCACCGAGTTTGCCGACACCACCGGACAGCCGGGGTGCTCAGCATGGCGCGGTTGCCGACCACGCGGTGGCTGGCAAACCGGAGCAGCACACGACGCTCGGCGCGCGGCTGCGGGCGCAGCGCCACCGCCTGTTTGTCGGCCGGGAGTCGCAGTGCCGGCTCTTTGCCGCGGCGCTTGCCGGCGGCCCCGAAGCCTCGTCTGTCCTGTTCATCAACGGGGCGCCGGGTATGGGGAAGTCCATACTCTTGCGGCGTTTCGCCGACGATGCGCAGCAGGCCGGCCGCGCGGTGGTGCGGGTGGATGCCCGCGCTGTTGGTTCGTCGCGCATCGAGTTCATGGCGGCCGCGGCGGCGGCGCTACGAACGCCGGATCCGGTGCTCTTGGTGGACGGATTCGAACAGATACAAGAGCTTGAGACATGGTTCCGAGAAGAGTTTCTGCGCACCCTGTCGGGCCGCGCCGTCGTGGTGCTGGCCAGCAGGAACAGCCCCAGCCTGGCCTGGCGCACGGACAGCGCCTGGGCCGGCAGCCTGCGCATGGAGACCCTGCGCGAGTTGTCCGCGCATGACGCTCGCGCGATGCTGAAGCTACGCGGGGTGCCCGCCGAGGAATGGGATTCTGTGCTGGACTTTGCCGGCGGACACCCGCTGGCATTGTCCCTGGCCGCCGAGGCCGTTCTGAACAGTGACTCCCGTGACGGGCCGCCGCACAGCGTGACCAGCTACGTCTACACCGCGAGCGGCTGCCCAGGCGTGCGCTGAGCTGCACCTCCGGCCTGGACGGTTTGCCATACTCGCCGGGTGAACGAGCACGGGCCCCGTTACGAGTCCGCGGTGGACCGGGCGATCCGGGAGGCTCAGGAGCGCGGGGAGTTCGACAACCTGCCGGGCAAGGGCAAGCCATTGCCCGGGCTGGACGGCCCGGACGATGAACTGTGGTGGGTGCGCGACTACATCCGGCGCGAGGGGCTGTCCACCGAAGAGCTGTTGCCCGAATCGCTCCAGCTTCGCAAGCAGATCGAGCGAGTGGATGAGGCAGTCGCCGGGTTGCCGTCGGAGCGGGCGGTCCGCGATCACGTCCACGAACTCAACCGGCAGATCAGACGGGCGCGGATCGTGCCGTCCGGCCCGCCGGTCGTGCTGCGCCTGGTGGACCCGGACCAGGCGGTCGCCCGATGGCAAGCCAACCGATCGGCGAAACCCCTCGCCGCGGCACCAGCCCGCACACCAGCGCCCGCCGAGTCTCCCCCAGCTCGGAGGCGGTCCTGGTGGCGGGGGCTCGGCCGGCGAGCGGCACGTCCCAACCGTTGAGTCACGCGCGGGTGCCGCCGGGCAGCTCACGGCATGCCCGGCTCACCGCTGGCGGATCAACCCCGACGCGGGCCGCCGGCCTTTTCGCCGCCGGTCGACGTGTAGGGCAGCAAGGCAACCTCGCGCGCGTTCTTCACCGCAACCGCGACGTCCCGCTGGTGTTGACGGCAGTTTCCGCTGACCCGGCGGGGACGAATCTTGCCCCGGTCGGAGAGGAATCGACGCAACAGACCGGTGTCCTTGTAGTTGATCTGTTGATCTTTGTCCTTGCAAAACGTGCACGCCTTCTTCTTGAACTCGCGCGGTGCTCGCTTTGCCATGAGTACAGGTGCTCCTGAGCTGTGTTGGGGTGTTACGGCGGACGTCCGGTATCGCGCCCGCTACCCCACCACTCTAGGTGACGCTCGGGGCAGCCGCGTCGCCGGTATGAGTTCGCACCGGGCGGAGGGGGTGACGCAGGGCTTCAGTGGGCGGCAGCCGCACTGTGTGACCCGGTCATCAGGGCCGCCAGGTCATCGGGCTGGATGAACGACGGGGGCGGCGGCGGGCCCCAGTTGTAAAGGCCCCTGGCGCCCTCCACCACGGACGGGCGCCACAGTGCGTCGGAGACGATGCAGTCCAGGTCGCTGTAGTACTCGGAGAAGTTTCCCGCCGGGTCACGCAGGTACCAGAAGAAGTTGGAGCCGATGTGGTGGCGCCCCAGGCCCCACACATGCCGCTCGGGGTGCTCGGTGATCATCGCGGTGGCGCCCCGGCCTACCTCGTCGACGTCGTCCACCTCCCACGCGGTGTGGTGCAGGAAGTTCAGCGGCGCCTGCTGCACCAAGACGTTGTGGTGGTCGGTGGAGCAGCGCATGAAGCTGGCCAGCCCAGGTACCTCGTCGCTGATCTTGAAGCCGAGGCCGTCGACGAAGAACCGCTGGGTGGCCGCTCGGTCCACCGACCCGATGACCAGGTGGCCGAGCTTGCGCGGCCGGACCCGGCTCTCCCGCTCGATGGCCGGTGCCCGTCCGTCCGGCCGATCCGCCCGGCCAGGCCCGTTCGTCGGATCGGGCGAAACCTGGTCCTGCGCGACCGGCGCGGCAATGCTGACCGTGACCTCCAGCTCCGAGCTGGGATCCGACACCCGCAACTGGTCGCCGTCGAGCTCGCCGGTCAGGTCCAGCCTGGCCAGCCGGGCTTGGATGCGGCCGAGGTCGTCGGCGTCGTGCACGCCCACCCCGACCCGCAGCAGTCGCCGCCGCGGCGACGGCACGATCTCCAACTGCTCGCCGCCGTCCCGGGTGGCGAACCGTGCGGCTCCCGTCCCTGGCTGGCCGGCCGGGGTGAGGCCGAACTCCGCGTAGTAGGCCGCCGTGGCCGCCACATTCGGCACGCCCACGGTGATCGAGGTCAGCCGGTGCAGTCCCATCGGGCGACTCCTTTGTTCGGCAGGTTCCGCCCTCCAGGCTTGCGCCGCGGGGTGGCAATGTCAACGATATTGTCCTAAAATTTCGAAACTCAATCAGAGGAGCCTGCAGTGGTGGACATCGACGCCCCGGTCCTGGTGGTAGGTGCCGGCCCGGCCGGGCTGACCATGTCGAACTTGTTGTCCCGGTACGGAGTGCGGCACCTGCTGGTGGAGAAGCACCCGGGCACGGCGCACACGCCGAGGGCGCACATCGTCAACCAGCGGACGGTCGAGATCTTCCGGCACATGGGCATCGAGGACCGGCTGCTGACCGCGGCGACCCCCAGCGAGCTGATGGGCAACAACGTTTGGCACACCAGCCTGGCCGGGCTCGAGCTGGCCCGCCTGCACGCCTGGGGCACCGGCCCGGACCGCGCGGCGGACTACCACCGGGCCAGCCCCAGTCCGATGGCGAACTGTCCGCAGACCGTGCTCGAACCTGTCCTGCTGGACGCGGCACAGGAGTGGCCGGAGGCCGACCTGCGGTTCAACCACGAGTTCCTGTCCTTCACCCAGGACTCCAGCGGCGTCACCGCCCGGGTGCGCGACCGGGTGACCGGCGCACCGCTGACCGTCCGGTGCGACTACCTGATCGGCGCCGACGGCGGCCGCAGCAGGATCGTCGAGCAGGCCGGGCTGCCCATCGAGGGCCAGGCCGGGCTGTCCGCCGCGGTGAACATCTGGTTCGAAGCCGACCTCACCCGATACCTGGCCCACCGCCCCGGCGTCCTGTACTGGAACGCCGCGCCGGGCACCCCGTTCCTCACCGGCGGCGGCACGCTCATCTGCCACCGGCCCTGGACCGAGTTCGTCATGGTGGTGGCCTATGACCCGGCCACCGAGACCATCCCGCACAGCGACGAGTTCGCCGTGCAACGAATCCGCCGGATAGTCGGCGACCCCACCCTCACCCCGTCCATCAAAGGTTTCGCCACCTGGACGATCAACCACCAGGTGGCCTCGTGCTACCGGGAGGGCCGGGTGTTCGCGATGGGCGACGCGGTGCACCGCCACCCACCGACCAACGGCCTCGGCTTGAACACCTCCATCGCGGACGCGTTCAACCTGGCCTGGAAGCTCGCCACCGTGATCCGAGGCCAAGCCGGCCCGGGGCTGATGGACAGCTACTCCGCCGAACGCCAACCGGTCGGGCGCCAGGTCGTGGACCGGGCTATGCGCAGCGTCGAGGAGATGGTCTCCGTGCAAGCCGCGCTCGGCTTCGCCCCCGACCAGTCCGAGGCCGACGGCTGGGCCGCGCTCGAGGGCCTCTACCTGCCCGGTCCGGACGGCGACGCACGCCGGGCCGCGCTGCGCGAGGCGGTCGAACTGATGAATTACCAGTTCAACGCGCACGGCATCGACCTCGGCTACCGCTATCGAGCCGGCGCGGTGGTGACGGACGGCTCGCCCGAGCCCGCCCCGGAACGGGACCCGCAGCTGTACTACCAGCCGACCACCTGGCCCGGTGCCTACCTGCCGCACGCCTGGCTGGACCGGGCGGGCACCCGGCTGTCCACCCTCGACCTGGTCCAGGGCACCCACTTCAGCCTGCTCACCGGCATCGGCGGGCAGGGTTGGACAGAGGCGGCGCGCACCGCCAGCGAGGCCACCGGCATCCCCGTCGACGTCCACCACATCGGCACCCGCGACGGGCTGCACGACAACTACGGCGACTGGGCCACGCTGCGCGGCACGTCGACCAGCGGCGCGGTCCTGGTCCGTCCGGACCGGCACATCGCATGGCGGGCCAACGAGTACAACCCCGACGCCGCCGACCGCCTCACCGAGGTGCTGGGTGAGTTGCTGGGGCTGGCCGGGAAACGAGGCGGGGTCGACGGTTCGCTGGAGTTCGACAAATCTCGCTGAACCCACCTCAGTCCGTCCGGGCCCGGAGCGGGATGGACCTCCAGGCGCGCAGGGTGTTGTTGTGCTCGCGCTGGACGGGGCCGGCGAGCTCGAGCGTGCTGACCCGGCGGGCCAGCGCGGTGAGCAGTGCCTCGGATTCCAGGCGGGCGATGTGTTGGCCGACGCACTGGTGTAGGCCCATGCCGAAGCCGACGTGACCGGATGGGTCGCGGGCCAGGTCGAAGCTGTCGGGGTCGGCCCAGCGGCGGGGGTCGCGGTTGGCGGCGGCGAGGAACATGAGGATCTTCTTGCCCTCCGGGATGGTGACCGGGTGTTGGGTTCCCGCGCCGACGGTGAGCTCGGTGGTCGCGGTGCGGAAGAAGGTTTGCACCGGGGACTCCCACCGCACCGCCTCGTCGAAGGCGACCCGGACCAGGTGCGGCTCGGCGCGCAGGCGTTGCCACTGCTCGGGGTGGGTGGCGAACGCGTAAAGCACGGCGGACAGCCCGTGCACAGTGGTGTCCACCCCGGCGGTGAGCAGCGAGCGGACCACCAGCGGGGCCTGTTCCGGGGTGATCTCGCCACGGTCGGAGGCCGCCCAGATCCGTGCGCCGAAGCCGTCCGGGGTAAGCGCGTCGCGGGCGCATTGGCGGCCGACATAGGCGGAATTCTCGGCGACCGTTGCGGCGCCCTTGGCGACCAGGTCGTTGTCCGGACCGAAGGCGTTGAAGGCATGGTTGCCGTAGGGGAGCAGGTGCTCCCGGCCGTGCGGGGAGATGCCGACGGCGTCCGGGAAGACCCGCAGCGGGAAGGCCTCGGCGAGCGCGGCCACGGCGTCGAACTCGGTGCCCGCCTCGGACAGGACCTGCTCGACCAGCGTTTCGGCCTCGGCGAACCAGCCGTCCCGGAGCCGGTGCAGCGCGCGCGGGCCGAGGATCTTGGACAGCACCCGGCGGGGCGCGTCGTGCTGTGGCGGGTCGGCTTCCAGCAGGAGGCTGGGCGGGCGCCAGGGTTTCTCGTAGCGGAAATTGCTCAGGCCGACTCCGGCGGCGGATTGGAAGTCCTGCCAGTTGATCAGCGCGGCGTGCACATCCCGGTAGCGGGCCATGGCGTAGACGCCGTAGCGGGACAGGTAGACCACCGGGCCGGCATCGCGCAGCGCGGCGTGCATCGGTAGTGGGTCCGCCAGCACCGGGTGGCTGAACGGGTCGACGTCGCTGGTAGCCAGCTCGTCCGGGGTGAGTGCGGTGGTCACTGTTGCCTCCGGGGATGGTGGGCGCTCGCGCGGCTCTCAGAGGTCGAGTACCAGGCGGTCGCCGAGGGCTCGGGACACGCAGATGAACATGCAGTCGCCGGCGGCCCGCTCGTTGTCTTCCAGGATCGAGTCGCGGTGGTCTGGCTGCCCGGCCAGCACGGTGGTCTCGCAGGTTCCGCAGGTGCCTTGCCGGCAGGAGGACAGCACGTCCACCCCGGCGGCGCGGACCGCTTCCAGCACCGACAGGTTGGGAGTGACGGTGAGACTGCCGCCGGAGCGGGCCAGCACTACCTCGAACGGGATGTCCCGGGCCGGGGTGTCCAGCTCTTGGCCGACGAACCGCTCGGTGCGCAGGGTGTGCGCCGGCCACCCCGCGCACGCCGCTTCGATCGCGGCGAGCAGCGGGGCGGGGCCGCAGCAGTACACCCGGGTGTCCGGGCGTGGTTCGCCCAGAAAGCCGGCCAGGTCGAGCAGCCCGGACTCCTCCTGTGGCACGGCGCGTACCCGCTCGCCATAGCCGGCAAGCTCGTTCAGGAACGCCATGGATCCCCGCCGCCGGCCGCCGTAGAGCAGCTGCCAGTCCGCGTTGAGCAGGTTGGCCTGGTGGATCATCGGCAGCAGCGGGGTGATCCCGATCCCGCCGGCCACGAACAGGTAGCGCGGCGCGGGTACCAGCGGGAAGTTGTTGCGCGGGCTGCCCACGCCAACCGGCTCGCCCACCGCCAGTTCGTCGTGCAGGTAGGCCGAGCCACCCCGCCCGTCCGGCTCGCGCAGCACCCCGACCCGGTAGCTGTGTGCGTCCCAGCGGTCCCCGCAGAGCGAGTACTGCCTGGTCACCCCGTTGGCCAGGACCAGGTCGATGTGCGCGCCGGGGGTCCAGTCGGGCAACCGCGCGCCCTGGGGATGGGCCAGCCGCAGGGTCACCACCCCGTCCGCCTCGACGGTCTTGGCGGCCACCCGCAGCGTCACCACGCCGGCCGAGCCGTTCACGCCACTGGCCACCGTCGTCACCTCCCGGCAATCCAAGATGCCGGCCTGACGTCAACACCAGATGGACGATGTGCAGATCTCCAGCTCAGCGGCCGTTCGGCGTTCCTTCAGTGTTCTGGGAGGGCGTCGAGTCCGGCGCGGAGGAAGCGGAGGGCGACTTCCAGGCCTTCGGAGTGCGTGGGTCCGGGCCGCGTATCGGCGAGCTCGATCATGATCGAGGCCATGGCCACGGCGGCCAACCGCGCCCCGATCTCGCCAACCGGCCGGCCCGCATCGTGGTCGATCGCGGCGGCTGCCTCGTCGATCGTGCGGGTCATCCGTGCCGCGCGCAGGGCTCGCAGTTCGGGGTTCGCGGCGAACATCCGCCTGGCCAGCTCGCGGATCTCCTCCTCGTCGGTGTGGGCCTCGTCCCGCAGCTCCTGCTCGACGATGTCCAGCACAGACTGGCCCGGGGCGCGGTTTCGGATCGCCTCGGTGACCCGTTCGGCGAACGCGGTGAACCGGGAAAGCGCGATGTCCTGCTTGGACGCGAAGTACAGCGGGATGGTCCTGGGTGCGACCTCGGCCGCCTCGGCGATGTCCGCGACCGTGGTGGCGTGGTACCCGCGCTCCGCGAACAGCGTGAACGCCGCCCGCACGATCGCTGCCCGGCGGCGCGCCTTGCTCCGCTCCCGCAAACCCAGCTCCGTCACCCGAGCAGGCTATCGGCGTTCGGTTGAATTCTGCACTGGAGCCTAAAATTAGACTCTGCTGCAATATGTCGGAGCCGGAGCCGGAGCCGGTGCCGGTGCCGGTGCCGGTGCCGGAGCCGGAGCCGGAGCCGGAGCCCCCAGCCGGAGCCGGTGCCGGAGCCGCGGCGCTTGCTCTCTGGCTAGGGGCGAGCTACCTCGTCCTCGACCCGGACGACCTGGCCGGTGACGAACTCACCCCAGTAGCCGAACCGCAAATCGGTGCCCGGAGCGGCGGTGCTGCGCACAAAGCTGTGCACCTGGTCCCCGTCCCGACGACTGGCGCCGAAGCTGACCCGGAACCGACTGCTGGCCGCACGCTCGCCGGGCGGCACCGCGCTGATCGGCAAGATCTCGTCGGAACCCATCCCGTAGACGCCGCGATACGGCTCGACCAGTGGCTCAAAGGTGTTCTCAAAGATCGCCCCGGTGGCCGGCACGGTGATCAGTACGCCGCGGGCGCCGTCGGCGTACCGGAGTATTGAACACCGCGAGCTCGGCCGTCCTGCCCGGGAAGGTGTCCACCTGCCCGCCGCCGACCCGCGATCCCTCGGGACACCCGGCGAAGCCGCGACTGGCGATCACCGCTCGCTCGCAGGCCGGGAAGTCCTCGGGATGGAAGCTGACCGAATGATCGAACAGGAACACGAATCGCCGGGGCGCCGCCGGTTTCTCCCCGGTCGCGGTCCTGCTGGTTCGGTCGAAGACAACCTCAATCCCGCCGGCCCCGCCGCCGTCCGACCGCACCGACGCCTCAACCACATCCAGGTTCTCCGGCCCTGGCACGTCTGGCTCGGCCGCTCTGACGGCTCCCCGTGGCGCTCGGTCGGGGAACGCCAGCCGGCCCGGAGTGGGGGGCGCCGAGCCACCGGAGCTCGGGCTGGTCGGCGGCGCGGGGGTGGTCGGCGCCGACGGCTCGGCGGCGCAGGCGCTCACCCCGGCCGCCATGACAATCGCCGCCGCGGCGGTGCGCAATGAGGCCGATCCCATCGTGTCCTCCGAGTCCCCTTCGAGGCATGTCCATAGACCAAGACCAGGCATCTTGTTCTCGTGAGGCGCTGGGACGCAGGGGGTTCCTGGCGGTGCCAGGTCGGTGCCCGCAGTCGTGGTGGTGGCGGTGTGCGTGGCTAGGTGGGCGTCCGTTGTGGTGGCCGCCGTATCATTGTCCGAAATCTTGGCCCCTTGGGATTGCTGGTCATTTCAAAAAGATGCTTGGGACGGAAGAGCAGTCAGTTACAACAGTCGGGCTTCCGCCTTTTGTCTGTGGGGTCGGGGACCCTGGTCGGGGACGGTAGGCGAGGCACCCAAAATACTCGTTGAAATATTGTGTGCCCAGCTTCGAGTGAGCTTCGGAAATGTCGGACCCCGCTGCCACAATGTTGGTATGTCGGAGAGTCCGCTTGTCCCCTCGCGGGGGTCCGTGTCTGCGGGTTTGGCCGCGATGCGGGTGGATGTGCGCTCCGCGTCCATGCAGGATCGGATTGATCAGCTGTCGTATCTGAAGACGGTGCTGCGCCAGGCCGAGCTTGACATGGTCGAGCTGGTGGCGTCGTTGGATAACAACGGTGATTTTGTCGAACTCGGGGTGCGCCCGGTGTCGGCGGTGGCGGATCTGTTGCGGTGTCGGGAGGGTGAGGCGCGTCGGATGGTTGCGGTGGCTCGGGCGGTGTTTCCCACGTCGTTGGGTGGGGTGGCGTTGGAGCCGAGGTTGCCGGCCACCGCGATGGCCTTAGCGGGGTGGGAGATCGATCAGGCGCACGCCGAAGTGATCGAACACGCCCTGCGCAAAGGTGCCGCCGAGCGGATCAGCCCGGAGCAGTGGTCGAGTTTGGAAGAGCAGCTCGCCGGCCTCGCCCGGCACTTCCGGCCCGATGAGCTGGCCGGGTTGGCCGCGCGGATGCTGGACCGGCTCGATCAGGACGGCCCACCCCCAAACGAGGACGAACCGCAGGTCAACGAGCTACACCTGTCCGCCTCAGCCGACGGTGCGGGTGGTCGGGTCAAGGGTCGGTTGGACGCGGCGACGTTTGAGGTGCTGTGCCGGGCGGTGCGGGCGGTGTTGTGCCCGGCCACCGATGAACTCAAGTCGTTGGGTGAGCGTCAGGCTGCTGGGGAGATTTGTGAGCATGCCCTGGATGAGGGTCGGCTGCCGTTGGAGGGTGGGGAGCGGCCGCATGTGACCGCGATCCTGGACTACCAGTGGATGCGCGAACAGGCCCGCGGGTTGATGTTCGACTTCGGCGGTCGGGG
>DASWST010000053.1:0-4437 GCA_036402515.1 Pseudonocardia sp. | reverse complement strand
CCGCGAGCAGGTCGTTGCCGTCCACCGTGACGCCTGGGATGCCGTACCCGAGGGCCCGTTCGGCCAGGTTGGCGACCCGGACCGAGCGCTCGACCGACATGGACATGCCGTAGCGGTTGTTCTCGCAGACGAACACCACCGTCACGGATGTTACAAACTGAACTACCCCGTGCCTAGGCGTAAAGCAGTGGCGGGCGCTGGCAGACCGTGATCGATCCCCGGCGAGACCCGGCGCGAGGAGACCTCACGCCGCGCGGTGCCGCCGCCGCGACGGCATCCGCTACTTCGCGGACACCCTCGGCCTTAGCGATTGACTGGGCCGTTAGACGCTGTCCGCGGGGAGTATCCGCGGGATGACGGGAAGGACTGTGGCGTAGTCGACGGGGGCGGCGCGGGCAAGGAGCTCGCCCTGGTCGGCCAGCGCGGCCAGGTCCGGAAGTTGGTAGGGCTCCGCGGCGTCGAGGTCGACCTGGTACCCGATGTCGGCGAGGCTGGCCACCGTCATTCGACTCAGTGGGTTGCCGGTCGCGGCGATGAAGCCGGACATCAGCTCGTTGCGGAAGACCGACTCCCGCCAGTGGCCCTCCCGCGTCCCCGGGCCGCCGGTGTTCTCCACCGGAACCTGGCGGCGGTCGCCGGCTCCGCGCAACTTCTGGTACTCCGTCACGGCGCCCGGACCGGCAAAGGTGGGGTTTTGCGTGCCCTCGCCCCTGAGCAGATCCTTGACCTTCCAGATGGTGCCGATGCCGAGCACGTGGCCCATCTCGTGGGTGATCACGTCGTTGAGCGTGCCGTCCGCCTCCATGTTCGCCAGGTCGGCGGTGTCGAACGACATGACGCCCTTGGCGGGCGTGAAGGCGGCGGGGCCGGCCGACTCCGGGCGGAGATCGGTCGGCCCCGCTTGACCGAGGATCCTGCCTGGGCCATCGATGTCTGAGCCCTGGGCGAGAATCAGGACATCGTCGATGGCCTCGTTGTCCACGGTTGCGGTGGGCAGGTCGCCCACGATCATCTTGGTCCACCGGTCGGCCGCGGCGGTGAACGCCGCCTGCTGCCTGTCGGTCAGCCCGCCGAGGAAGCGGACTTCGATGGTGAACGGTGATGTCGTCGCCGCGAGCGCCGCCGCGCGCTGTGCGTCCGCCCGTGCCTCATATGTCTGGTACCCGGCCATTGCGCCCCCTCGCCGTGGTTGCTCGCGGATCCTATGGCAGTGATCCACAACAACCGCGGCGGTGGAGCCCGGGTACTCAGCCCTCGACGAGCGCCAGGTCGGCCGGACGGACGTGCTTGGGCGGCAGCGCCAACCGGACGAGCTTGCGTACCACCTGCAGGTACTGGGTGGGCAGCCGGCCGGTGGTGTAGGGCAGGCCGTACTCCGCGCACAGCGCACGGACCTCGGTGGCGATCTCCGCGTAGCGATTGCTGGGCAGGTCGGGGAACAGGTGGTGCTCGATCTGGAAGCTGAGGTTCCCGGTCATCAGGTGGAAGAACGGGCTACCGTCCAGGTTGGCCGAGCCGAGCATCTGTCGCAGGTACCACTGGCCCCGCGTCTCGCCCTCCAGCTGCTCTTCGGTGAACTGCACGGTGCCGTCCGGGAAGTGCCCGCAGAAGATCACCGCGTGCGACCACACGTTGCGCACCAGGTTGGCGGTCGCGTTGCCCAGCAGCACCGGGAGGAAGAACGGGCCGGCCAGCGCCGGGAAGACCAGGTAATCCTTGGTGAACTGGCGGCCGACCTTGCGCCCGATCCGCTTGAGCTGCGCCCAGACCTCGCCCTTCGTCTTCTCGCCGCTGATTACCTTCTCGTACTCCAGATCGTGCAGCGCGACGCCCCATTCGAAAAACATCGAGAGCAGCACGTTGTACACCGGGTTGCCCAGGTAGTACGGGCGCCAGGGCTGCTCCTCGGACAGCCGCAGGATGCCGTAGCCCACGTCGCGGTCCTTGCCGACCACGTTGGTGTAGGTGTGGTGCACGTAGTTGTGCGAGTGCTTCCAGCCCTGCGCGTCGCTGACCAGGTCCCACTCCCAGTTGCTGGAGTGGATCTTGGGGTCGCGCATCCAGTCCCACTGGCCGTGCAGGACGTTGTGCCCGATCTCCATGTTCTCCAAGATCTTGGCGACGGACAGCAGCGCCGTCCCGGCGATCCATGCGGGCGGCAGTACCCCGGCGAACAGCAGTGCTCGGCCGCCGATCTCCAGCGCCCGCTGGGTCTTGATCACGCGGCGGATGTAGGCGGCGTCGGTGGCGCCGCGCTCGGCCAGGATCCGGTCGCGGATGGCGTCCAGCCGGCGACCGAGTTCCTCGACCTGCTCGGCCGTGAGGCCGCTGGCCTCCGGGGCGGGCGTGGACGGCACCGGGTAGACCCGGGGGGTGGATTCCGGGGTGTCGTTCTTGGACAGGGTCGCGGTCATGGTGGAGCTCCTCAGGTAGTGGGGACGTCCAGGCGGGCAGCGCCGCTCGCGCCGTTGATGCAGGTCTGGACCAGGTCACCGGGCTCGCCGTGCACCTCGCCGGTGCGCAGGTCCCGGACCTGGCCGTCACGCAGGGGCAGCACGCAGCCGAAGCAGATGCCCATCCGGCAGCCGCTGGGCAGTGGCACGCCGGCGGCCTCGCCGGCCTCGAGCAGGCTGGTCTCGCCGTCCACTCCGACCGTGGCGGCCTCGCCGTAGGACACCTCGCCGCCACACCCGCCGCCGGTGCGCGCCGGCGGGGTGAACTGCTCGACGTGCAGCCGGGCAGGGGCGTTCGCCCAGTGGGCGCGGGCGGCGTCCAGCAGTCCGACCGGGCCGCACACGTACGCCTCCCGGCCGCGCCAGTCGGGGCAGAGGGTGTCCAGTTCGGCCAGTTCCACCCGGCCCTCGCCTCGGGTCTGCCTGGTGACCAGGCGCAGGCCGCGGTGCTGGTCGGCGAGGGCGTGCAGGTCGTCTCGGAAGATCATCTCGGCGGCGTTCGGCGCGCTGTGCAGCAGCACGACGTCGGCAAGCTGGCCGCGCGCGGCCAGGGTGCGCAGCATGGCCATTACCGGGGTGATGCCGCTGCCGGCGGTAACCATCAGCAGCCGGCCCGGCACCGGTTCGGGGAGCACGAAGTCCCCGTCCGCCGCCTCCAGGTGCACGATGGTGCCGGCCGGTGTGGCGTTCACCAGGTGCGGCGAGACCACTCCGCCGGGCAGCGCCTGCACGGTCACCGAAATGCACCCGTCGGAGGGGGTCTCCGGTCCGGTCAGCGAGTAGGTGCGCCAGTGCCGCACGCCGTCCACGTCCACCCCGAGCCGCACGTACTGACCGGCCCGGTGGCCTCGCCAGCCGCGACCGGGGCGAATGCGCAGGGTGGTGGCGCGGTCGGTCTCCGGCCGGACCTCGACCACCCGGCCGCGCAGCGCGGTGCGCGACCACAGCGGGTTGATCAGCCCGGCGAAGTCCTCCGGCAGCAGCGGCGTGGTGAGCGCGCCGCCCATCGCGCGCACCGTGGCGCGCACTCGGCTAGGGGCCCTCGGCGGGGCAACTCGGAACATGACACCAGAAGAGCACAGTTTGATGTCACATAGCAAGGCGAATGCGATGGTATCCTGTGTCACATGACAGTCGAGGTCGACGGTGTCGAGTGGCGGACGATTGACGAGCTGGCCAGGTTGAGCGGCGTCACTGTGCGCAATATCCGCGCCTACCAGGCGCGCGGGCTGCTGCCTCCTCCGCAGGTCAGAGCCCGTACCGGGTACTACGGGCCCGGCCACGAGGCTCGGCTGGAGCTCATCGCGGAGCTGCAGGGGGAGGGCGTCAAGCTCGACACGATCAAGAAGTTGCTGGACACCACGGGTGGCACCACCGAGCAAGTGGTGCACTTCATCCGGACCGTGCGCCAGCTGTTCGCGCCCGAGGAACGCCAGATTGTGCACCTGGATGAGCTGACCGAGCGGTTCGGCGCCGAGGACGGCGGCCTGCTGCGCCGCGCGCAGAAGATGGACCTGCTGCGCGAGGTCGGCGACGATCAGTACGAAGAGATCAGTCCCCGGCTGATGGGCGCCGCGCAGTCGATGGTCGACATGGGCATCCCGCTGTCCCGGTCGCTGGACGTGGTCGAACAGCTGCGCAAGCACGCCGACGGCATCGCGAAGATCTACGTGGAGCTGTTTCTGGGCGAGGTCTGGCGGCCGTTCGACGACTCCGGCCGGCCAGCCGATCGGTGGCCGAAGCTCTACCAGACGATCGAGCAGCTGCGCGAGGTGTCCGGCGAGGCGATGCTGGCCGTGCTCCAGCTGGCGGTCAGTGAGCGGCTGGACGTCACCTTCGGCCGGGACATCGTGCGCAACGTGCGCGCCAGCAGCTCCGACGAGCAGCCCGCCGCCGAGTAGCCGCGGCAGCCTGCCTACTGAATCGTGGCCGCCGCGGCCGGGTACTGGTCTTGCAGACCCGCGGCAATCGCGGCGTCGTAGGA
>DASWST010000052.1:0-57826 GCA_036402515.1 Pseudonocardia sp. | reverse complement strand
GACCATCGCCACTCACGACCCCTGAGCAGGGCTGATCAGCCGGTGAGGGCAGAGAGGCGTTGCCAGGCGGCCCAGTCCATGGTCCACACCCAGATGTCGCCGTCCCTGGCCGAGAGCCGGACCGCGGAGCCGCTGACCTCCACCGGGTCGCCGTAGATCGACGAGTCGTAGTAGGCCTTGGCGTCCGCCGTGGACAGGTTCACGCAGCCGTGGCTGACGTTCGTCGAGCCCTGCACCCCGGTGGTGGCCGGGTTGGCGTGGATGAACTCGCCGTTGTTGCTCATCCGCACCGCGTATTTCATCATCACGTCGTAGTCGTACTGCTGGCTGGTCATCCGCTTGTCGGTGAACTTCTCGGTGATCACGTGCACGCCGGAGCGGGTGTTGCGGTTCGGGTCGGAGTCCAAGCCGTAGCTGGCCGGGTAGCTGGCCACCTGCTTGCCGTCCCGAATCACCACGAGCTGGTGGCTGGTCACATTGGCCTTGGTGATCTGCGAGCGGCCGATGGTGAACGTGGTGCTCAGGTCGGTCGCGCCGTACGCGCCGGCGCCGTAGCTGACGCCGAACAGCTTCGCGGACACGGTGACCTTGGTACCCGGCTTCCAGTACTCCTTGGTCCGCCAGTGCACCCGGGAGCCACCGCTCTCGTCCTGCAGCCACCCCCAGCTGCCCTCGGTGGGCACCGAGGTGGTCACCGTCAGTGCCCGCTCCACCGCCGCCCGGTCGGTGACGCGCCCGGAGAACTGCAGCTGCACCGGGGTGGCCACCCCCACGGTGCGCCCGTCGCCGATGTTCAGCGTGCCGCGGACCAGCCGCGACGGTTTCACTGTGACGACGGTTCCGGCCAGCGGCACGGTCTTGCCCTCGGCGTCCGCCGCGGTGCCGGTCCAGGTGTAGGTGGTGCCGTAGCGCAGCGGCTCGGCGGGTGACCAGACGCGCCGGTCCGGAGTGAACTGTCCGCGTACCGGTGGCCCGGAGGCCGGGGTAAGCGCCACGTCACGCAGCTCACCGTCGGTCGCGGTGACCTTGATCTTCTCGATCGGGCTCACCGGCGGGCCGCCCTGCGCGGGCTGGTAGGCCAGCGACACACTCGGCGGGCGGGGCGCCAGGATCCCCGACCTGCCCTCGCCGTCGGCGTCCTCCACGCTGACCCCGGTCACCACTCCGGCGCCGCCGACCAGCGCGACGGCGACCGTCAGCAGCAACCTGCGCACGTCCATGCCCACACCCACGCCCATACCTACCTACCGTCCTACAGGCGGCATCCCACTAATACCGGCTCCGGGGTCAGTTCAACGCCAAATGTGTCCCGCACCCCATCCCGGACCTGCCGAGCCAGGGCCAGCAGATCGGCTGTGCAGCCGGCGCCGCGGTTGGTCAGCGCCAGGGAGTGCCGACCAGACAGAGCTACCCGCCCGCCCGGTCCAGCATGCCCCCGGTCGAACCCGGCCCGCGAGATCAGCCATGCGGCGGACAGCTTGACCTGCCCGTCCGGTGCCGGGTACCGAGGCATCGGCGGGCCCGCCTCGCGCGCATCGGCTCGGTGTTGCACGGCGTCGGCCTCGGCGGCGAGCAGCACCGGGTTGGTGAAAAACGATCCGGCGCTCCAGGTGTCGTGGTCGGCCGGATCGAGCACCATGCCCTTGCCTCGGCGCAACGCCAGCACCGCCTCGCGCACCTGTGCCGAGGGCGCCCGCTCGCCCAGCGGTAGGTCCAGCGCGCCGGCCAGCTCGGCGTAACGGATCGGCGCGCTGCTCGGCGAGACGTCCAGCGCCAGTCGCACCCGCAGCACCACCGCGTCATCCCGGCCCTTGAGCACGCTGCCCCGGTACACCAGGCCGAGCTCCGCCGCCGGCACGTGCTCGCGGACGATGCCGGCCCGCCGGTCGTAGAGATCCACGTCGACCAGCACCTCGGCGATCTCCACGCCGTATGCGCCGACGTTCTGCACCGGCACCGCGCCGGCCCGCCCCGGGATCCCGGACAGGCACTCCAGCCCGCTCAGCCCCTCGGCCAGCGCGCGTCGCACCACCGCGTCCCAGTCCTCCCCGGCGGCCACGGTGAGCAGGGCTTTCCCCTCCGGCAGAGCGTGCACCGAGCACCCGGAGCTGGCCACCTCAACGGTGGTGCCGGGCACCCCCGCGTCGGCCACCACCAGATTCGATCCCCCGCCGAGCACCAGCACCGGCGCACCGGCCAGATCGGCCGCGCGCACCGCCTCAACCACGTCCTCGGCCGAGTCCGCGCGCACCAGTCGCTCCGCCGGGCCACCCAGGCGCAGGGTGGTCAGCTCGGCGAACGGCACAGCCGACCGGATCGGGGCAGAGGTGGTCACGTCGGATAACGGTATCAACGGTAATGTCGCGGCATGCCCCGGCCGATCCGCTACCAGTCGCGGTACACACTGCCCGCCTCGGAGCTGTACACCACCCTGGTAAGCCGCGAATACCTGCAGGCCAGGCTGGACCGCATCGGCGGCGACAACGCGGTACTGCTGGATCTGAGCTCGGACGCCGACTCGGCGAAGTACTCGATGCGCCAGGGCGTCAGCCAGAAGTACCTGCCAGGCCCGATCCGCGGTTTCCTGCGCGGCGACCTGGTGATCGAGCGCACCGAGACCTGGCGGTTGGCCAGGCCTGGCCACTACGACGGGACGGTCACCGCCCGGGTCAAGGACGCGCCGGGCAGCATGGGCGGCGCCCTGCGGGTGGCGGACATCACCGGCGGCTCGGAGTTTGTCCTGGACGCCGAGGCCAAGGTGGACGTCCCGCTGATCGGCGGCAAGATCGAGTCGGCGATCGCCGAGCAGGTGGTCAAGCTCATCGAGCGCGAGGCGCGGTTCACCGAGGAGTGGCTGGCCCAGTAGCGGTGGGGCCGTCCCGAGCGGGGCTGCCAGGCCGGCATGGCAGCATCAACGCCCGTGAACGCCGGAAATGGAGATCGCCGCTTCGTCATCACCTTCAGCTGTCCGGACCGCACCGGGATCGTCGCCCGGATCTCCGGGTTCCTGGCCGACGCGGGAGGCTGGATCACCGAAGCCGCGTATCACACCGACTCCGACACCGGCTGGTTCTTCACCCGCCAGGTGGTGCGGGCCGACTCGCTGCCCTTTGACGTGGACGAGCTGCGGCAGCGGTTCGTCGGGGTCGCCGAGGGGTTGTCCGAGCGGGCCAGCTGGCAGGTCACCGACACCGGCAGGGAAAAGCGCGTGGTGCTGCTGGTGACCAAGGAGGGGCACTGCCTGCACGACCTGCTCGGGCGGGCCAGCAGCGGGGAGCTGCCCGGCCAGATCGTCAAGGTGATCGGCAACAGCGACGCGCTCCGCGGCGTGGTGGAGGCGCACGGGCTGCCCTTCTCCTACGTGCCGTTCCCGGAGCCCGGGGTGAACGGCGACGCACGGGCGGCGGCCTTCCAGGAGCTGGCCGCGCAGGTGGACGAGCACGACCCGCACGCCATCGTGCTGGCAAGGTTCATGCAGATCGTGCCGGCGAAGCTGTGCCAGGCGTGGGCCGGCCGGGCGCTCAACATCCACCACAGTTTCCTGCCCTCGTTCGTCGGCGCCCGCCCCTATCACCAGGCGCACGCCCGGGGCGTCAAACTGATCGGCGCCACCTGCCACTACGTGACCGCCGACCTGGACGCCGGCCCGATCATCGAGCAGGACGTGATCCGGATCGACCACGCGCACACGGTCACCGACATGGTCCGGCTGGGCCGAGACGCGGAAAAACTCGTCCTGGCCCGAGGCCTGCGCTGGCACCTGGAAGACCGCGTCCTGGTCCAAGGCAACAAAACAATGGTCTTCGCCTGACCGGATCGCGAGAAAGACCCGTGAGTGGTTGGCGTTGCTATAGCCACGCAAACCACTCACGGGTCTGAAAGCGCAGGTCAGGGCCTGTGAGTGGTATTGGTCGCCATAGCGACCAATACCACTCACGGGTTGTCAGGCGGCGGCGGAAACCGAGGCTGGCTCCAGGGCCAGCTCTAGGACGTCGGCTACGTCGGCCACGGGGTGGATGTTGAGTTGCGAACGGACCGACTCGGGCAGGTCGTCCAGGTCAGGCTCGTTGCGCTTCGGGATGATCACGTCGGTCAGCCCGGCTCGGTGCGCGGCGAGCAGCTTCTGCTTCACCCCGCCGATGGGCAGTACCCGTCCCTGCAGGGTGACCTCACCGGTCATCCCCACCGAGGAGCGCACCGGCCGCCCGGTGGCCAGCGACGCGAGCGCCGTGGTCATCGTGACGCCGGCCGAGGGACCGTCCTTCGGCACCGCGCCCGCCGGCACGTGTACGTGCAGCTTCTTCGAGGCCAGGTCACCGGCCAGCCCCTTCGACCGCAGGTAGCTCAGCGCGATCGACACGGACTCCTTCATCACGTCGCCCAGCTGGCCGGTCAGGGTCAGCCCGGGGTCGCCGTCCATCGCGGTGGCCTCGATGAACAACACGTCCCCACCGGCGCCGGTGACCGCCAGACCGGTGGCCACGCCGGGCACCGAGGTGCGCTCGGCCGACTCCGGGGTGAACCGCGGCCGGCCCAGGTACTTGACCAGGGCGTCGGCGTCGATGTGCACCGGCCGCTCCACGTCCGGCCCGGACGCTGTGTTGTTCGTCTCGTCCAGCGTCACGGCCACCTTGCGCAGCACCTTGGCCAGGCCCCGCTCCAGCTGCCGCACGCCCGCCTCGCGGGTGTACTCGGCGGCGATCATGCCGAGCGCCACCTCGCTGAACTCGACATCGGTCGGCTCCAGGCCGGCCTTCTCGATCTGCCGGGGCAGCAGGTGGTCACGCGCGATGGCGACCTTCTCCGCCTCGGTGTAGCCGTCCAGCGTGACGATCTCCATCCGGTCCGCGAGCGGGCCGGGGATGGCCTCGAACACGTTGGCGGTGGCCAGGAAGAGCACGTCGGACAGGTCCAGGTCGACCTCCAGGTAGTGATCCCGGAAGGTGTGGTTCTGGGCCGGGTCGAGCACCTCCAGCAGCGCCGCGGTCGGGTCGCCCCGGAAGTCACTGCCGACCTTGTCGATCTCGTCGAGCAGCACCACCGGGTTCATCGCGCCGGCCTCCCGGATGGCCCGGACGATGCGGCCGGGCAGCGCGCCCACGTAGGTGCGCCGGTGGCCCCGGATCTCCGCCTCGTCCCGCACGCCGCCCAGGGCGACCCGGACGAACTTGCGGCCGAGCGCCCGCGCCACGGACTCACCCAGCGAGGTCTTGCCCACACCGGGCGGCCCGACCAGGGAGAGCACGGCGCCGGAACCCCGGCCGCCGACCCTCTCCAGCCCCTTGCGGTTGCGCCGGGCGCGGACCGCCAGGAACTCGATCAGCCGCTCCTTGACGTCGTCCAGGCCGGCGTGATCGGCGTCCAGGATGGCCCGAGCGGCCACCAGGTCGTCGGAGTCCTCGGTCCTGGAGTTCCACGGGATGTCCAGCACGGTGTCCAGCCAGGTGCGGATCCAGCCGCTCTCCGGGGACTGGTCGGACGCCCGCTCCAGCTTGCCGACCTCGGTCAGCGCGGCCTTGCGAACGTGCTCGGGCAGCTCGGCGTTCTCCACCCGGGTGCGGTAGTCGTCCGTCCCGTCGGGCTCGTCCTCGCCCAGCTCCTTGCGGATCGCGGCCAGCTGCTGACGCAGCAGGAACTCGCGCTGGGTCTTCTCCATGCCCTCGCGGACGTCGTCCGCGATCTTCTCGGTGACTTCCTGCTCGGCCACGTGCTCGCGCGTCCAGCCGATCAGCAGCTCCAGCCGCTTGGTGGCGTCCGGCTCGGACAGCAGGGTCATCTTGCGCTCGGTGTCCAGCCAGCTGTTCCAGCCGGCGGTGTCGGCCAGTTGGCCGGGGTCGGTGATCTGCTGCACCGAGTCGATCACTTGCCAGGCGTTGCGCCGTTGCAGCAGCGACACGACCAGCGCCTTGTACTCCTTGGCCAGGGTCTCGGTGCGGCCGGTGGTCGGGGCGTCCTCGACCGGGGTGGCCTCCACCCAGAGCGCGGCACCCGGCCCGGGCACCCCGGAGCCGATGCGGGCGCGCTGCTCGCCGCGCACCACGGCGGCGGGCTCACCGGTCGGCATCCGGCCGACCTGCTCGAGCACCGCGATGGTGCCCACTGTTGCGTAATGTCCGTCGGGGCGGGGAACGAGGAGCACGCGCCGGTCCCCATCGGCGGAGGAGCCGTTCTGCACCGCGTCCACGGCGGCGCGCGGCTCAGGCTGGTCGAGCCTGATGGGCACGACCATGCCGGGGAGCACGACCGAATCGGTCAGCGGCAGCACCGGCAGCTTCAGCGTCTCTGTCATGCCCGGTTCAACGCTCAGACTGGTGGGCTCATTCCAGTTAGCGCAGACAAGTTGAGCGGCGTCCGCTCAGGGCGAAAAAAGTAACCGAGCCGCTCCTAGCGCCGACCGCCCTGCACCTCGATCAGGCTGGGCCGCACGTCGACCAGGTAGACCAGCACCGCGATCAGCCCGATCAGCCAGAACAGGGTGATCGGCCCGCCCCGGCAGATCAGCAACAGGGCCAGCCCGCCACCGGTGATGCCCAGCCAGGCCGGCTTGGTCAACTTGTCGGCCGCGGTGAACGCATCCGGACGGGAACGGGCGGCATGAATGAACGCATAGGCGCCTACTGGGATGCCGGCGATCCAGCAGGCCAGCATGATGTACCCGTCCAGGCTGTAGAGCAGCTCCACTCGGCCAGAGTACGTGCGTATCGCGAGTTGGCACACTCCCGGTCGGCAAACCGCCGGCTGAGCACTCAGCAGTTCGCCCACCTGAGATCGCCCCCGACCACCTATCCCAGCCCGGACGCGGAGCCCGAGCGAGACCCGGACGCGGTGATCCATAGCCCGGACACAGTCGAACCCCGGCGCGGGAGGCTCCGGGGTTCGACTGGCGTGCTCAGACCGCTGTGCGGTCTGATCTAGCTGGACTTACCGGCTGACGCCGGCTCGGCTCACTTGGCGGTGCGGGAACCGTTGGCGGACCGACGGGTGGTGTTGTTCGCGGCCGGCTTGCGCGGCGCGGTCTTGTTGGCGGCCTTGCGGGTGACGCTGCGCGCGGTGTGCGCGGCCTCGTCACCGGCCTCGGTGACCTCCTCCGCGACCTCGGCGCTGACCTTGGTCACGGTGTCGGCGGCCTCGGTGGTGAACCGCTTGGTGGCGCGCGCGGCGCGCTCGCCGACCGAACGGGTCTCCGTGCTCACCCGGCCGAGGACCTCTTCGCCGGCGTCGTGCACGTCGTCGACGACCCGCTCAACCCGCTTGTCCAGACGAGCGGTGGCGTCCTCCACCGCGCTGATGACCTTGGCCACGCGGGGCTGCTTGCGAATCTTCCCCAGGGTCACCTCGCCGCGGTCGGCCAGCTCGGTGTAGGTCTTGCGGGCCTGGTCACTGACCTCGTCGTAGCGCTTGCGGGCCTGCTCGCTGACCTCGTCGTAGCGCTTGCGCAGCTCCTCGGCGGTCAGCTTCTCGCGCAGCTCGGTCGGCAGCTCGCCGGCCTGCTTCTGCAGCTTCTCAGCCTGCTCGGCGGCCTGCTTCTGCAGCTTCTCGGCCCGCGCGGCGGCCCGCTCGCGGCGCCCGGCGGCCTCGGTACGAGCCTTGGCAACGGCGTCGCTGACCTTGTTGACGGCCAGGTCGCCGGCGCCGATCCAGGCGAGCAGCGGGGTGCGCACGTAGTCGAGCTGGGTGTTGACGGCCTTGGTGGCCTGCGAACGGACCTTGCGGACGTCCGCGGAGGTCGGCAGTGAAACGGCCATGGTTATCACCTCTCTGGGTTCTGCGATGGGTCCGCGACAAGCCCGGTGGGCGTGGCGGACGGGTTGTTGGCGATGGACGGGCTGGGGACGTTCTGGCTATCCCGCTGGGCGGCCGGATCAACCGCGGCCGCCCAATTAGCGGGCCGGGTGTGGTCGTTCTCCCTGCGGAAGGACTGGTAGATCTCGAGCAGCACCTGCTTCTGCCGCTCGGTCAGCTCAAGATCCGCGAACACCGCATCGACGACCGCGCTGGCCTCCCGATGCTCCAGGATCCCCGCCCGGACGTAGAGGGCCTCCGCGGAGATCCGCAGCCCCTTGGCGATCTGCTGCAGAATCTCCGCCGACGGCTTGCGCAGCCCCCGCTCGACCTGGCTGAGATAGGGGTTGCTGACGCCGGCCACCTTGGCGAGCTGGCGCAGTGACACGTGCGCGCCCTCCCGCTGCTGGCGAATGTAGGCCCCGATGTCCTCGACGGCCTGGCCCACAGCGTGACCGACCTGCTCGACCGGGTTCTGCTCGGTCTTGCCCATGTCGACCACCTCCCCGACCGCCATGGTCGGTACGTTGTGTTCCTGACAAATTCAAAGGTACGCGACGGTGCTAGCTATTGCAAGCGCCCTGCTTGCGCAGGTCGCGTGGCCTGTGACACGTCCGTTCGTGTTAACGTCCGGTGTGCCTGACCAGCTCCCCCAGTCCGGCGAGGACGAGGTATTTCCCCCGCCTCCCAGGTCCCGCGTTGGCCGGGTCGGCGGGCAGGGCTCGGCGTACGCGGCGGTCGCGGTGGGCGGCGCGGCGGGCGCGCTGGCCAGGTACGGGTTGGCGCTGGCGTTGCCCCCGGTCCCTGGATACTTCCCGCTGGCCACGTTCCTAACCAACGTGATCGGTGGGCTGCTCATCGGCGTGCTGATCGTGCTGCTCACCGAGACCTTCACCGCGCACCCACTGCTGCGTCCGCTGTTGGTCACCGGCGTGCTCGGGGGGTTCACCACGTTCTCCACCTACGCGGTGGACGTGCAGCACCTGCTCGCCGCGCACGCGGTCGCGGTGGCGCTGGGCTACCTGTTCGGCACGCTGGTCGCCGCGCTGGCGGCCACCTGGGTCGGCATCCTGCTCACCAGGGCGCTGAGCTCGGCGCTCTCCGGAGGTGTGCGGTGACCGTGCTCTCCGGAGGTGCGCGGTGACGGTGCTGCCCGGAGATGTGCGGTGACCGTGCTGCTGGTGCTGGTCGGCGGGGCGATCGGCGCGCCCCTGCGGTACCTGACCGACCGCGTGGTGCAGTCCCGGCACGACAGCGGGTTCCCGTGGGGCACGTTCACGGTGAACGTGGTGGGCTCGCTGATCCTCGGTGTGCTGATCGGCCGGTCCGCGTCCGGCCCGCTGACCGCGCTGCTGGGCACCGGGTTCTGCGGCGCGCTCACCACCTACTCCACGTTCGGCTACGAGACCGTCCTGCTGGCCACCCGCCGCGCCTACCTGTACGCCACCCTCAACGCCCTCGGCTCAGTGGCCGCCGGCCTAGGCGCCGCCGGCCTAGGCCTAGCCCTCGGCGCCACCCTCTAACCCACCCCGCCCGCTCCCGCGAGTCGGGGATTCCGTTAGGGCGAGTCGGGGATTCCGTTAGAAGAGGAGTTGGGAGACGGCGTAGATGAGGACGCCGGCTATGGAGCCGACCACGGTGCCGTTGATCCGGATGAACTGGAGGTCGCGGCCGACCTGCAGCTCCACCTTGCGGGACGTCTCCTCGGCGTCCCACCGGGAGACCGTGTCAGTGATCAGCGTGGTGATCTCGTCGCGGTAGTGCCGCACCACGTAGCCGGCGGCGTCCTCCACCCAGCCGTCCATCTTGGCGCGGAACTCGGCATCGGTGTCCAGCCGGCGGCCCACCGCGACCAGGCCGTCCGCGACCCGGCGGCGCAGCGCGCTGGACGGGTCCGCCGCCGCGTCCAGAATCATCGTCTTGACCGTGGTCCACGCCTTGCCGATGAACTTCTGCACGTCCGGGTGCTCGACGATCTGGTTCTTGACCTGCTCAGCGCGCTCGATCGTGGTGGCGTCGGTTTGCAGATCCTCGGCGAACTCGACGAGGAACTTGTCCACCGCCTTGCGCATCGGGTGCTCGGGGTCGACCTTGACCGCCCAGGAGAACGCCAGCACCTCGCTGAACACCTTGTCCGCGATGAGTGCGTCGACGAACTTCGGCGACCAGGTCGGCGCGTGGTCGGCCACCACCCGCATGACCAGGTCGTGATTGCCGCGCACCCAGTCGAACGCCCGGTCGCACACCAGGTCCACCAGTCGGTGGTGAGCGCCGTCGGCCAGCACGCCGGCCAGCACCCTGCCGATCGGCGGGCCCCACTGCTGGCTCATCAGCTGGCGCACCACCACCTGCTCCAGCACGTCCTGGACGTCCTCGTCACGCAGCACGGTGACCGCGCCGCGCGCGGCGGTGGCCAACTCGGCGGTGACTCGCTCGGCGTTCGCCGGCTCGGACAACCAGCTACCGATCCGGCGGGCCAGCTCGGTGCGGCGCAGCTTGTCCCGCACCACGGCCTCGGACAGGAAGTTGGTGCCGATGAAGTCGCCGAGGCTGTCCCCGATCATGTCCTTCTTTGTCGGGATGATGGCGGTGTGCGGAATGGGTAGCCCGAGCGGGCGGCGGAACAAGGCGGTGACCGCGAACCAGTCGGCCAGCGCGCCGACCATGCCGGCCTCGGCGGCGGCCCGGATGTACCCGACCCAGCCGGGCCCGCCCCGGGACAGCCAGAACTGGGCGGCCAGAAACACCACGGTGGCGCCGACCAGGAACCCGGTGGCGATCAGCTTCATCTTGCGCAGGTCTCGCCGCTTGGCGGCGCTGTCCAGCGCGTCCAGCCCGATCGGGGTCAGCGGCGACCCCGGACGCCCGCCCGGGGCTCCCGGGCCCGGTGGAGGGCCGGCGGGTGGGGGCGCGCCGGGGCCACCGCCCGACTCAGCGGGCGCCTCGGTGCTCCGTGCGGCTATCTGCACGCCTCCATAGTGCCCGCCAGGAGGGAACGTCACACCGCCGGAGCGCGGCGGGTTCGCCAGTCCGACCGGCGCAGCGGACCCAACAGGGACAACGGGGATCGACCGGGCCAATTATGGCGACCGGCGGACGGAATGCGTGCCGGCCGGGGTTGGCGGCGGGCGGACCACCAACCCCGGCCTGGTCGCTCGGGCTGCTCCGGCACGTCCCGACGGATCGCCGCAGCGGAGCACAGAGCCCTTGCGATATGGCTGGCGGACGCTAGAGGGTCTGCCGCGGATCACTCACTGGGCACAGATCCACGGCGGACCTCACTAGGTCCGCATGCCAGAGGCGACGCTGGCCGGCCGCTGGGCTACCGACCAGTCGTCCCCCTGAGACGCGCGCCACCGGGCGGCCTCGGCGGCAGCGCTCTGCACCAACTCAGGCACGGGCAGCCGCCAGCCACAGGCCGACGGATTCACCCGCCAATGCACCAGGCCGTCCGCGCACTCGGACGGCGGAGCGATCACCCAGGAACCGGCGCCGTGCCGTACCACGTCAGCCTGGGCGAGCTGCTCGGGAAGCTCGGGGCCGCCGCCGGTCACCGGGAACCACCACCTGCCGGCCGGTGTCGCGGCGAGCGGGGCGACCAGACCGACCGAACGGAGCGTGGCGGCCATCCGCCGGCCCATCCAGGCCGGGACCTCGAGCACGTCGAGCGATCCACCGGTGGCCAGCAGCACGGAGTAGGGCGCGACCGCCCACCACTGCGCGACCTGGGCGGGATCACAGCTCGCCGCGGAGACGCCGCCGGCCACCGAGGGCATCGAGTCCCACCCGGGAAAGGACGCCGCATCCAGACCATCCGGCAGGCCCCACCAGCCGTCACTCTGCCACCAAGTGCCTGGTACCACCGGCCAGCCGTGGTCAACCAAGCAGAGCGCTCCGGCTCGCAGCTCCGCGCCGTAGACGGCTCGAGAACTGTTCCACCACGACATGCGCCGGCCTCCAGAATTTCGTTCCCCGTGCCCGCGCGCTGCCGGGGGCGCCCGGTGTTGTGCGCGGTATCTCGATGTGAAGCACAACACACGTCGCGGGCGATAGGTGCGCGCTAGCAGGGGGCAGCGCTCACTGGGCGTGACCCGGAGACGAGTGGAGACGCCCTTGATCGCGGGCGAGTGACACCCTGGTGACTGGCGGATGACCGGCTGCTGTCCCGGGCTCGGCGGCTACTCCATTCGATGCGATCGATGGGTCCGACCGCCGGTCGCCGTGCGCGTCGATCGGGGCCCGATCAGGATGGGTCGATGCCTCCTCGGGTCCTTGTCACCGGTGCCACTGGCTACCTCGGCTCGGCGTTGATCGCCCTGCTTCACGAACGCGGACTGACCCCTCGCGCCGTGCTGCGCTCCCCGGAGCGGGCCGTCGCACTGCCGCCGGAAGTGCCCTGGGTGGTCGCCGATCTAGCCGATCCGGCCGCGCTGCGCCGGGCCGCGGCGGGTTGTGAAGCGGTGTTCCACCTGGCCGCCTCGGTCGGCAACTCGGCCGAGCAGACCCGCCGGCTGAACGTGCTGGGCACCCAGGCGGTGCTGGACGCGGCGCGCGCGGCCGGGGTTCAGCGGTTCGTACACACCAGCTCCGCCGCGGCCATCGTGGACTCCACCGGCCTGGTCAGCGAGCGCGCCGCGGCCGAAACAGCGCTCACCGACCCGTACTCGACGACCAAGGCCGAGGCGGAGCGGCTGGTGTTGGCCTCGGCGCGGGACGGGGGGCTGGAGGCCGTGGTGGTCAGCCCGCTCATGATCTACGGGCCCAGTCCAGCCGGGCCGCACAGTTACAACGCGCTGTTCGCCGCCGCCGCGCGCGGCGAGGTGACCGAAGTGGTGGACGCGCAGGTGGGCTGGGTGCTGGCCAGCGACGTGGCGCTCGGACACCTGCTGGCCTACCAGTGCGGCGAACCGGGGCGCCGGTACGTGCTGTGCGGCGAGGTGGCCGGGTTCGGCGACGTGCTGCACCGCTACGCCGAGCTGGTGGGCAGCCCGCACCGGGTCCGGGCACTGCCCCCGGGTTCCTCGCTCGGCCCCGACGCCTCCACCTTCGCCAGCCGCTCCGAGGTGTACGGCAAGCTCGGACCGGTGCGGGTGGACGACGCGGGAGCCAGGGCACTGGGATTCGCGCCCATCGGGCTGGCCGACGGACTGGCGCGGACGGCGGCCTGGCTTTCCGGGTCGGGGTGAGCGACCCGGAAGCGGATCAGCCGGCCCCGGCCAGGCGCGCCCGGACCAGGGCGCTTGTCGCGCTGTGCGTCACCGAGGTGACCAGCTGGGGCGTCCTCTACTACGCCTTCCCGGTGATGCTCGCCGACCTGACCAGGGACACCGGCTGGACCACCGCGCAGGCGATCGGGGCGTTCTCCACCGGCGCGCTGGTGGCCGCGGCGGCCAGCGTCCCGGTCGGCCGGCTGATCGACAGCAGGGGCCCGAGGGTGGTGATGACCACCGGCTCGGTGCTCGGCGTCCTCTCCGTCCTGGCCATCGCCGCCGCGCCCGGACTGGGCTGGTTCTACCTGGCCTGGGCGCTGGCCGGGGTGGCTCAGGCGGCCACCCTCTACCCGCCCGCGTTCGCCGCGCTGACCGGCTGGTATCCGTCCACCGAGCGGATCAGGGCGCTCACCACGCTGACCTTGGTCGCCGGCCTGGCCAGCACGGTGTTCGCCCCGCTCACCGCCGCGCTGCTGGAGGCGCTGAGCTGGCGCTCCACCTATCTGGTGCTGGCCGCCGTGCTGGCTGTGGTGACCATCCCGCTGCACGCCGGCCTGCTCACCCCCCGGTGGCCCGGCCAGCGCCGCGACGCGGACCCGGCGGCGCGGGCCAGCGCCAGGGCGGAGGACCTCGCGCACAGTTCGGCGGTGCTGCGCAGCCGGTCGTTCCTGGTGCTGGTCGCGGTGATGACGCTGACCGGTTTCGGCAGCTACGCCGCGACCATCAACCTGGTACCGCTGCTCACCGGCCGGGGATACAGCACGGAGCTGGCCGCCTGGGCGCTCGGCCTGATCGGGGTGGGCCAGGTGCTCGGGCGCACCGGCTACGCCGCGCTGTCCCGCCGGACCTCCGCCCGGGTCCGCACGGCGGTGATCCCGGCCGCGGCCGCCGCCTGCGTGGCCGCGCTAGGGCTGCTCCCCGGGCCGGCCGCCGCGTTGATCGCGCTCGCCATGCTGGCCGGCGCCGCCCGGGGAGCGCACACGCTGCTGCAGGCCTCGGCGGTGGCCGACCGGTGGGGCACCCGGGCGTTCGGGCGGGTGAACGGGGTGTTCTCCGCGCCGATCACCGCGTCGATCGCGCTGGCCCCGGCCGGCGGCGCCCTGGTCGCCCAGTGGGTGGGCGGGTATCCGGCCGGATTCGTGGTGCTGGCACTGCTCACCGCCCTCGCCTCGCTGGCCGCCCTGGCCACCTAGCCGCACCGCTGGGGGCCTGCTGAGAGCCGTTAGCCACATCATAGATACAAGCTTGGATGCAACGTCTAGCCTCGAGTGAGTGACCAAACTCGAGTCCGAGGACCAGCCCGCCGCCGACCGGGCCTACGACCTGGCCAAGCGGCTGGTGCTCACCGGCGAGCTGCCGGGTGGGCACCTGTTCAGCGAGGGCGACATCGCGAAGCGCCTCGGCGTGAGCCGCACCCCGGTGCGCGAGGCGTTCCTCCGGCTGCAGGCCGAGGACCTGCTGCAGCTCATCCCGAAGCGCGGCGCGGTAGTGGTCCCGGTGCCGCTGAGCGAGGCCGAGGATGTGCTGGACGCCCGGGAGGCGATCGAGGCCGCCGCGGTCCGCCGGCTGCTGCGCCGGCCGAACCGGGTGCAGGCCGCGGTCGCCGAGCTCTGGGCGGCGCTGGACGCGCAGCGGACTTACCTCGAGGCCGGTGACCTGGCCGGCTTCGCCGAGGCCGACGAAGCCTTCCACCGGACCATCGTGGAGGTCGGCGGCAACGCGCTGACCCTGCGCTTCTACGCCACCCTGGCCGACCGGCAGCGCCGGATGAGCATGCGCGCGCTGCGCCCGAGGCCCGAGCACCAGTTAGTCATCATGGCCGAGCACGAGGCGCTGATCAGGATCATCTCCTCCCGCGACGAGCCGGCGTTCGCCCCCGCGCTGCGCGCCCACCTGGATCGGACGCACCGCCGATGAACGCGGGAGACTCGCGGGCGCCGGTGACCGCGCGCACCAGGGACTGGCGCTGGGTCGCCGCGGCGATGTTCTGCTGTGGCTGGGGCGGCAACCAGTTCACCCCGCTGCTGATCATGTACCGGGCGGACGGGTACTCGGCGCTCACCGTGGACGCGCTGCTCGGCGCGTACGTGGTCGGGCTGATCCCCGGCCTGCTGCTGGCCGGTGGCTTGTCCGACCGGTACGGCCGCAAGCCGGTGATGCTGGCCGGGACCGTGGTATCGCTGCTGGCCAGCCTCCTGATGGCGATGGGTGTGCACGGCGAGGGGTGGATCGCCGCCGGGCGGGTGCTGGGCGGCCTGGGGGTGGGCGTGGCCATGTCAGTCGGCTCGGCCTGGGTGAAAGAACTGTCCGACGCCGTGCCGGGCGCGGCATCGGACGCCGGCACCCGCCGCGGCGCGCTCTGGCTCACCCTCGGCCTCGGACTCGGCCCTGGGGTGGCCGGTGTGCTGGCCCAGTGGGGCCCGTGGCCGATGGTGCTGCCCTACCTGGTGCACGCCGCGCTGATGGCCGCCGTGCTACCGCTCGCGGCGGCCCGCCCGGAGACCCGGGTTGCGGCGGGCGGCGGCGGATCCCGATTCGGCGCGGTGCGCCATCCCCGGTTCCGCCGGGTGATCCTGCCAATGGCGCCGTGGATCTTCGGCGCGTCCGCGGTGGCGTACGCGATCATGCCGCAGCTCGTCGACGGCCGGCTCGGCTCGTGGGACCTGCCGTACGCCACCCTGCTCACCGTGTGCACGCTCGGCTCCGGGGCGCTGGTGCAGCCGCTGGCGCGCCGGCTGGACCGCACCACCAGCGCCCGCGCGGTGATCATCTCGATGATCGTGTTGTCCAGCGGGTTGGGGCTCAGCGCGGTGGCCGCGAAGGTCGCCTCGCCACTGGTCGCCCTGGTCGCCGCCGTGGTGCTGGGCATCGCCTTCGGCATCGCGGTGGTGTCCGGCCTGCTCGAGCTGCAGCGCCTGGCCCGGCCGGAGGAGCTCGCCGGGCTGATCGGAGTCTTCTACGCGCTGGCCTACATCGGGTTCCTGGTGCCGACACTGCTCGCGCTGCTCGCCGGCATCGCCAGCTACCCGGTGCTGCTGGCCTGCCTGGCGGCGGTGGCCCTCACCGGGACCGTGGTGATCGTGCGGCACTCCCGGGCACACCTCCCCGCCGATCCCGCACTGGCCCAGTAGGAGTAGCCGTTCACCTGACCGAGGCGGCGGCGATGGACCTGAGCTGTGCGCCGGTCAGCCCGGGGTTCATCGACTGCGCTTCGGCGGTGACCACCGCCTTGTCCTGCCGCGCCGAGGCGTAGTACAGGCCGCGGAACACCACGCTCCGGTAGCGGGCGTCGTCCTGGGACAGCGCGGCGATGTTGCCGGAGCCGGGCCGGTCCAGCTCCGCCTTCAGCGCGGTGGCGCCGGCCTGGTCCGGCATCCCGATCCAGGCGATGGCCACCAGCGCGGTGGCGCCCCGAGGACTACGCACCTCGAGCAGCGCGCGGTGCAGCCCGACGCAGCGGTGCGCGGCCAGGTAGGCCCGCGTCTGGCCGTAGGCGTTCGCCGCACAGTCGGTGTCGTCCTCGGCGGTTCCCTGGGTCACCTGGTAGCCCGTGCCGCGCAGCCGTCGAACCACCGCCGCCAGCCGCGGATCGACCACCGAGGTAGCGCCCTCGGGTGGCCCGGCCGCGCCAGACGACGAGCCCGCGGACGAGCCCGGCGACGAGCCCGACGAGACGGCCGGCGAATGACCGGGCCCGGTCGCCATCAGGTAACCGACCACCCCTGCGCTCAACAGAAAGACCCCGGCCACCGCCGCGACCAGCCAGCCCCGCTGACGGATTTGGGAACGGCGCAGACCGGCCACCTCGCCCCTTCCGCTGTCGGGAATATCAACTCCGGTGCGGTGCACGCTAGCTACAACATCCACATCGCGAGGCCATGTCGAACGGTCGATCACCCTAACGACGCCACCGATGATCTATCCGAGGTCACTACCGTGGCCAGATCAGCAGGGCGCGCCGCTGGGTGCCAGGGTGGTACCCAGCGGTGCCGAGGGGTGCCGGCGACACAACGAACGGGAGCACCATGGACGCGACAAACCACCAGGTACGACTGGCCGCGCGGCCCACCGGTGAGCCCGCGCCGAGTGACTGGGCACTCACCGAGGAGTCGGTGCCCACCCCTGAGGACGGCCAGCTGCTGGTGCGGATCACTCACCTGTCGCTGGACCCGGCAATGCGCGCCTGGCTGGACGACCGCCCCTCCTACATCCCGCCGGTCGGGCTGAACGAGGTGATGCGCGCGCTCGGCGCCGGGGAGGTGGTGGAGTCCAAGCATCCCAACTTCGCGGTGGGCGACCACGTCACCGGTGTGTTCGGGGTGCAGGAGTACGCCATCTCCGACGGGCGCGGGGTGCAGATCGTGGACCCGTCGGCCGTGCCGCTGACCACCTACCTCAGCGCGCTGGGCATGACCGGGATGACCGCCTACTTCGGGCTGTTCGACGTCGGCGCGCTGAAGGAGGGCGAGACCGTGCTGGTCTCCGGCGCGGCCGGCGCGGTGGGCAGCATGGTCGGCCAGCTGGCCAAGATCAAGGGCTGCACAGTGATCGGTATCGCCGGCGGCCCGGAGAAGTGCGCCACGCTCACCGAGGAGCTGGGTTTCGACGCCGCGGTGGACTACCGGGCCGGCTCGCTGTCCCGCACGCTGCGGGAGAAGGCGCCGGACGGGGTGGACGTGTTTTTCGACAACGTCGGCGGCGAGGTGCTGGACGCCGGGCTGGGCCGGCTGACCAGGGGCGCCCGGGTGGTCATCTGCGGGGCGATCAGCCAGTACAACAGCGGCCAGCCGTACGGCCCGAGGAACTACCTGAGCCTGCTGGTCAACCGGGCCCGGATGGAGGGCTTCCTGGTGTTCGACTACGCCAGCCGCTACGCCGAGGCCGGCGCCGAGATCGCCGGCTGGCTGCGGGCCGGGCGGCTGCGCTCCAAGGAGCACGTGGTGACCGGCTCGGTGGCCGATTTCCCGGCCAACCTGCTCAAGCTGTTCCACGGCGAGAACCTGGGCAAACTGGTCCTGCGGATCGCCTGAGCCGGGCGCCTAGCCCGCGTCCGAGCGCGGCTCGGTGGGCGCGCCCGCGTCCACCAGCCGCGCCCGCGAACGGCCGTCGGCGTCCCGGAATCCCGGTGCGGTCAGCCCTTCATTGACCATCCGCCGACCCATCCGCAGGCAGGCGGCGATCTCCTCGTCGGTCAGTGCCATCCGGTCCGCGCGCAGACTGAACGAGACCACCCCGTTCCACGCCCCCCAGAGGAATCGGGCGGCCAGCTTGGCGTCGTAGCCGGCATCCGCCTCGCCGGCCGAGATGGCCGCCTCGATACGGGCCTGGAAGCTGCCCAGGATCTCCTCCAGCCGCTCGCCGACTCGCTCGCGGAGGCGCTCGTCGCCCGCCGGGGTCTGCGCCTCGACGCCGTCGAAGGCGAGGAACCGGAACGAGCTCGGGTGCTCCAGATGGAACCGCAGGTACACGTCGCCGGCGGCCAGGACCTGCTCCAGCGGTGTGTAGTCCGGCCGGAACGCGTGGTCCAGATACGTCGCGAACTGCTCCAGCGCCCGCTCCACAAGCGCCAGATAGAGCCCGTCCTTGCTGCCGAAATGGCCGTAAATCGAGCCGACCGACACGTCCGCCGCCTCGGCCAGATCCTCCATCCTGGCCGCTCGGTAGCCGGTGCCGAAGGCCCGCTCGGCGGCGTCCAGGATCTGCTCCCTGGTGCGCGCCCGACGCCTGGTGATCCGAGGGCTGTGCTCGGGCCCCGCAGCCATCACCACCACAGTGTCCTTCCCGGCCTGCCGGTCAGCTGAATCGACCCAAAATATAGTCCCCTTCAAAACTGAATGCTCTTGCAATTTTGCCCTGCTTCACGGCACCATAGTGGCGCGGATCACTCGAAGGGTGGCTCCATGACGCAACGATGCGATGTGGTGATCGTCGGCGGCCGACTGGCCGGGGCCTGCGCGGCGGTGCATTTCGCCAGGTCCGGGCGGAACGTCGTAGTGCTGGACCGGTCAAAGTTCCCCTCCGACCAGCTGTCCACTCACCTGCTGTTCCCCGCCGGGGTGGACGAGCTGCGCCAGATGGGCGCGCTGCGCGGCATCCTCGCCCAGCGCCCCACCCGCTCCCCCTGGCTCTCGTTGAGCACCAGCCGGGGTGACAGCGGCGGGGCCAGCCTGCTGGAGCGGTGGCGGCCGGCGGGCCCGATCGACTACTGCATCTGCGTGCCCAGACCCATCCAGGACCTGGAGCTGGTGCGCGCCGCCCGGGCCGCCGGCGCGGAGGTGCGCGAGCGGCACCGGGTGCTGGACGTGCTCTGGCGCGGTGGCCGGGCGTGCGGGGTGCGCTATGCGGGCGCCGACGGTGAGGTCCACGAGCTGCACGCCCGGCTGGTGATCGGCGCGGACGGGCGGCGCTCCACGGTGGCCTCCGCGGTCGGCGCGTTCCGCCCGTACCGAGCCTCGCGCAACGGCCGGGGCCTGGTGTTCCGGTACGTGGACGACCCGGCCTACGGCACCAGGGAGGGCGAGACCATCCACCAGTGGCGCGACGGTGATTCGCTGGGCTTCCTGTTCCCGTCCGCGCCGAGTCCGAAGGCGCTGCTGCTGTTCATGGGCGCCGCCGACGAGGCCGCCGAGGCGAAGCGCGACCCGGAGGGCCACTGGGCACGCAAGCTTGCCCAGCACCCCGGGATGGCCGCGCGAGTCCGGGACTGCACGAACCCGACCCCGCTGCGCTGCACCGGCGACACCTCCGCGTACTTCCGCGCGTCCAGTGGCCCGGGCTGGGCGCTGGCCGGGGACGCCGGTCACTTCAAGGACCCGGTGATCGGGCAGGGCCAGCGGGACGCGCTGTGGTCCGGGCGGCGGCTGGCCGAGGTGACCGAGCCGGTGCTGGACGAGCCGGCCGCGCTGGACCTCGCGCTGCGCCGGTGGGAGCGCGAGCGGGACGTGGAGTGCCTGCACGCCTACCACTTCGGCAACCTGGAGACGGCGGTCCGACCGGTCTCCCCGGTGCTCACCGAGATCGTCCGGCGGACCAGCCGCTCGCCCGCCCCGGACCTGGGCGACGTGTTCGGCCGCGGACGCACCATCACCCAGGTGCTCAGCCTGCCCACCCTGGTGACCGCGCTGGCCGACGCGCTGGTCAGGGGCACTGGCGGGGGGCGCGCGGAGACCGCTCGGGACGCGGTGGCCGAGCTCAAGATCCACCTCGGGGTGCGGCGGGAGCTGCTCGGCCGGCGGTTCCGGTCCAGCCAGGTGGTGCCCGGCTCGGACCACCCGGACCCGTGTCCGCCGGTCGCGCCGCCGTCCCGGCGGTTGGCGTCGGTGCACGTCCAGGAAGTCACCCCGAGCGGGACGGCGGTTTCAGCATGAGTGAGCTTGCGGCACAGAACGTCCGGATCGCGGCGGTGCAGCCGGCACTGCGGCTGGGCGCGGTGGAGGAGAACCTGGCCCGACTGGAGGACCTGATCCGGGACGCGGTGCGGGAGCACTCCCCGGACATTGTGACGGTGCCCGAGGCCGGCTCGTCGCCGAACGTCTACGCGCGGGTGCTGCGCGGCGTGGCGCGCCCGGTGGACGGCGCACCGATGCAGCTCTACCGGCGGTTGGCCCGCGAGCTGGATGTGGTGGTGGGCGGCGGATTCCTGGCCCGCCGAGGTGGTCATGTGTATGGCACCTACGTGCTGGCCGAGCCGGACGGGCGGACCCACCTGCACGACAAGGACATCCCGACGATGTGGGAGAACAACTACTACACCGGTGGCGATGACCCGGGACGGACCACGCTGTCCTTCCCGGGCGGGCCCGTGCCGGTGGGCGTGGCCTGTGGGTGGGAGTGGGCCCGGATGGGCACCGCGGCGCGGCTGCGCGGCCAGGCCCAACTGCTGCTGGGCGGGATGTGCTGGCCGTCGTACCCGTTGAACTGGCGCGGCCCGTTCGGGCTCTGGGCGGCTCGGGAGCACGCGTTGCAGCGCCAGCACGCCCGTGAGCTGCCCCGGCAGATGGCCCGGTTGCTCGGCGCGCCGGTGGCCATGCCCTCACACGTCGGCCCGATCGACTTCGATACCCCGCTGGCCCCGGGCGTGCCGTGGCGCACCCTGATGGTCGGCGAGACGCAGATCGTCGAGCGGGACGGCACCGTGCTGGCCCGACTGACCGCCGAGGACGGCGAGGGACACGTGTCCGCCTCGGTGGCGCTGGCCGCCCCGGAGCCAGCCGACCCGCTCGGGCCGATGTACTGGATCCCGCCGCTGAGCGTCTCCACCCGTGCCGCCTGGACGGCGATGAACACCCACGGCTCGGTCAAGTACCGGGCCATGCGGGCGCTGCGCCGGCACCCGTGGCAGGCCTGGCCCGGCGGCGACCTACCGGACGAGCTGGGCCCCACCGACCAGGCCGAGGAACATCACGCCACCACCCCGTAACCGCCGCCGAACCGCCCAATCCGCGCGCACAGAAACCGCGGCCGGGCGGCTCTGTGCGGGCGGTTCTGCAGCCGCTGCCCGGTCAGTCGAAGGGGAGGCCTACGTAGTTTTCGGCCAGGCTGGTGGCGGCGGCGGTGGAGCTGGCGGTGTAGCGCAGCTGGGAGAGCTGGAGCCGGTCGGCGAACGGGTCGGCGTCGGGGGCGCGGTGCAGCATCGTGGTCATGTAGTAGGAGAAGTGCTCGGCCCGCCACACCCGCCGCAGGCACTGCTCGGCGTACCCGTCGGCCAGCTGGGTGTCGTTCTTGTCCAGCAGCGCGACCAGGGCCGGAGCCAGCCGGCGCACGTCGGCGACCGCGAGGTTCATCCCCTTCGCGCCGGTAGGCGGCACAATGTGCGCGGCGTCCCCGGCCAGGAACAGCCGCCCGTAGCGCATCGGCTCGGTGACGAAGCTGCGCATCGGGGTGATGCTCTTCTCCAGCAGCGGCCCCTCGCGCAGGGTGAAGTCGCCGTCCACCGAGAGCCGCGCGGCCAGCTCGTCCCAGATCCGCGCGTCGGACCAATCTTCCAGCCGCTCGGCCGGGTCGACCTGTAGGTACAACCGGGTGACGTCGGGGGAGCGCATGCTGTGCAGCGCGAACCCGCGCTCGTGCCGGGCGTAGATGAGCTCCTCGTGCGACGGCGGGGTCTTGGCCAGCACGCCGAGCCAGGCGAACGGGTACGTGTGGTCGTAGAAGGTGCGCGCACCGGCTGGGATGGCCGGCCGGCTCACCCCGTGGAACCCGTCGCAGCCGGCGATCACGTCGCAGCGCAGCTCGCGGGCCCGGCCGTCACGGTCCGTCCAGGTGATGCGGGGCGCCTCGGTGTCCAGGTCGTGCAGGGCGACGTCGGCGGCCTCGAACTCGATGGCCTGGCCGGTGGCCAGCCGGGCCGCGATGAGGTCCTTGACGATCTCCTGCTGGCCGTAAACCGTGATCGACCTGCCGGTCAGCGCGGCCAGGTCGATGCGGTGGTCGGCCCGGTCGAAGCGCAGCGAGAAGCCCCCGTGCGGCAGCCCCTCCCGGTCCAACCGATCGGCCAGCCCGAGGTCGCGGAGCAGCGCCACGGTGGTGTGCTCGCACACCCCGGCGCGCACCCGGTTCTCCACGTAGTCACGGGAGCGGGCCTCCAGCAGAACCACGTCGATGCCTTCGGCGTGCAGCAGGTGGGCCAGCAGCAGGCCCGCTGGCCCGGCGCCCACAATGCCGACCTGGGTACGTTCCATGTCCGCCATCCTGACCGCGCTCACCCGCCGCCGACCAGCCACTTTTCCGGTGATTGGAAGGGCCACGCCGAGGCTCTGCGAACCCGTGAGTGGTGAGCGTTGCCAGAACAACGCTAACCACTCACGGGGTTTCGAACGGACCGCTCCGCGCGGCGTCCGGCGCCTGCTGCTTGATCACCCGCACCAGGTGCTCGCCCATCACGTCCGCCACGTGCCGCTCCATGGCGTGCGCCAACAGCCCCTGCACCGAGGACATGGCGAGCTGACGCAGCCGTTGCAGCAGCGCGGTCACCTCGCCCACCTGGCCGCCGCTGGGCAGCCAGGCCTCGCCGTGCTCCGCGAGCAGCCGGGCCGCGCCGGCCTCGACCATCCGGCGGGCCACGTCGTCGATGGCCGGCGCGATCGTCTCGTGCAGCGCGATCACGTCGGCCAGCCGGAACCCCTTGCTGACCAGCTCGGCAACGGTGGTGATCAGCTGCGGGCTGGTCACCAGGCACTGGTCGCCCTCCGGCTTGACCAACCCGAGCCGCACCACGCGATCAAAGAGCTCCGGGTCCTCGGCCAACCCGCTGGACAGGAACGCGCGCACCTGCTCGGTGGGCAGGTAGGTGGGGATCTCGTCGGTCCACGGGCTGTTCAGCGCTTCTTCCAGACCGAGCACCTCGCCCAGGTTCCGGCCCTGCTCCCAGCCGGCGATCAGTTCAGTGATCTGCGCGGACGTGTAGCCGCGGTCGTGCAGCGAGGTGATCAGCCGCAACCGGGCCAGGTGTGTCTCGGTGTAGATGCCGACCCGGCCTTCTTTTCGCGGCGGGGGCAGCAGGCCGCGCTCCTGGTACGCACGGACGTTGCGGCTGGTCGTCCCGGCGTATCGGGCCAGCTCGTCGATCCGGTACTCGGCCATCGACTCTCCCGCGCCGCTCACCGCGCCCGGCGCTGTTCTCCACCCTGTTCCCGTTGTCCGGGCAACCCTACCAACGCGCCATTGAGCAATGGTACATTCCGCTTGGCATGTCTCTGCTCACGGCGAGGTGATCAGCATGGCCGCACATCCGGAGTTGGTAGTGGTGACTGGTGCCGGCGCAGGCATCGGCCGGGCCACCGCCGAGGCGTTCGGCTGCCGGCCGGGCGGTGGCGCGACGGTGATCTGCGCAGACATCGACCCGGCCGCCGCCACCGAGACCGCGTTGCGGATCAGCCAGCGCGGCGGGCGGGCCGAGGCGCACACCATGGACGTGGCCGACCCGGATGCCTGGGAGCAGTTCGGTGCCGCCGTGCGGGTCGACCACGGGGTGCCCGACGTCGTGGTGAACAACGCCGGCATCGGCATGGGCGGGCCGTTCCTGGCGCACACCGCCGAGGACTGGCGCCGGCTGGTGGACGTCAACCTGCTCGGCGTGGTGCACGGCTGCCGGGTGTTCGGCCGCCAACTGGCCCAGCGGCACCGGGAGGATCCGGGCCGGCGCGGCCACCTGGTCAACGTGGCAAGCGCGGCGGCCTTCACCCCGAGCCCGCTGCTACCGGCCTACGTGGCCACCAAGGCCGCCGTGCTGATGCTTTCCGAGGCGCTGCGCCCGGAGATGGCCGAGCACAACGTCGGGGTGAGCGCCATCTGCCCCGGCTTCATCGCCACCAACATCTACGCCGCCACCAGCTTCGTCGGGCTGACCAAGGCGGAGGGCGCCCAGCGCGGCAACCTCGCGCAGGACGTGTTCGGCCGGTTCGCCCCGGGCCCGGAGCTGGTCGCCCGCCGGATCGAGTTCGCCGTACGGCACGACGTACCGGTGCTGCCGGTGACCGTCGGCGCATGGGCCAGCTACGGCGCGTACCACTTCGCCACCCCGCTGCTGCGGCTGGCCATGAAGTTGGGCACCGAGGCGCGGGTGTCGCAGCTGGAGCAGTTGGGCCGCCGCCTGCTCGGTGGACCAGCCGAAGCGCCCAGCCGCTCGCAGCGCCGCGCCGACCCGAGGGAATCGAGGACGCCATGACCACCGCCGAACCCGAACCGAGTCCGGAACGGCAGGGCAGTCCCGAACGGCATAGCAGTCCCGAACGGCAGGGCAGTCCCGAACGGCAGGGCGGCGCCGCACCCCGCAAGCGCGGCGTACCCGACCGGGAAACCACGGCGGTCAAGCTGCTGGACGCCTCGATCAGGCACAGCTTCGACCCGCAGGTGGACGTGGCCTGGGACGAGCCGTGGCTGCCGGACACCTTCTTCCTGCCGGAGCGGCTGTCCACGCTCTACGGCACCGAGCTGTGGCAGCGGATGAGCCGGTCGCACCGGATCGAGCTGTCCCGCTGCGAGCTGGCCAACAACCTGGCGTTCGGCATCTGGGTGGAGACCCTGTTCATGCAGATGTTGGCCCGGCACTCGCTGGGCTACCACCCCCGCTCGAACCACCTGCGTTACGCGCTGACCGAGCTCGGCGACGAGACCCGGCACTCCACCATGTTCTCCCGGATGATGGACAAGCTGGACCGGGGCCCGTACCCGTTCAACCCGGTGGACCGCTTCGCCACCGACCTGCTGCGCGCGTTCTCCACGGAGCCGCTGGCGTACGTGGCGGTGCTGTTCGTGGAGGAGATGTTCGACGCGCTGCAGCGGGTCGGCCTGCGCGACGAGACCGTCCAGCCGCTGTGCCGGCAGACCTTCCGGATCCACGTGGTGGAGGAGGCGCGGCACATGCGCTTCGCCCACGATGAGCTGTTCCGGCTGATCCCGAGGCTGCCCCAGGTTCGCCGGGAGGGGCTCGCGCTGGCCGTGGCGTTCGGCGTGGGCCTGGTCTCCCGCGCGATGCGCACCCCCCAGATGTACGCCGACGCGGGGCTGGACGTCGCCGAGGCACGGCGGGCCGCCCGGAGCAACCCGCACGGGCGCGCGGTGATCCAGGAGTGCGTGGACCGGTTCGTCCCGACCTACCGGGAGCTCGGGCTGATCACGCCGGTATCCCGACGGGTCTGGCGGGCGCAGGGGCTGCGGGTCTGATGGCCCGGCTGGAGAGCATCCCGACCTGCTCCGCGACCGCGCCCGCGCAGACCGTGCGGACCGGCGGGCCGACCGACGCCCGCCGGGACTTCCGGGTGCTGGTGATCGGGGCCGGGCCCTCCGGGGTGGCCACCGCGATCGCCCTGCGCACCGCCGGGATCAGCGACTACCTGGTGCTCGAGCAGGGCGACGACGTGGGTGGGACCTGGCGGGAGAACACCTACCCCGGCTGCGGCTGCGACGTGCCCTCGCACTGGTACTCCTACTCGTTCGACCCGAATCCGTACTGGAGCCGGTTCTACGGCCGCCAGCCGGAGATCCAGCGCTACTTCCAGGCCAGCGCGCGGCGGCACGGCGTGTACGACGACATCCGGTTCGGGGTCCGGGTGACCGGCGCCCGTTGGGACCCCGCGCGGCAGCGCTGGCTGGTGGACACCACCGACGGGGAGTACACAGCGAACGTGCTGGCCGCCGCGCCAGGACCGCTGCACGAGCCGGCCATCCCGGAGCTGCCCGGGCTGGACAGCTTCACCGGCACCTCGTTCCACTCCGCCCGCTGGGACCACCGCCACGACCTGTCCGGTCGGCGGGTCGCGGTGATCGGTACCGGCGCGTCCGCGATCCAGTTCATCCCGGAGATCGCCGACCGGGTGGCCGAGCTGCACGTGTTCCAGCGGACCCCATCCTGGGTGCTGCCCAAGCTGGACTTCCCGATCCCCCGCCCGGCCCAGTTCGCGTTCCGCGCGGTACCGCTCACCGAGCGCGCGGTGCGGTACGGGATCTACGCCGTGCACGAGGCGATCGGGGTGGCCTTCCGGCACGAGGCCTTGATGCGCCGGCTGCAGCACGCGGCGCGGCTGCACCTGTTCGCGCAGGTGCGCGACGCCGAGCTGCGCGCCGCGCTCACCCCCAGATTCACCCTGGGCTGCAAGCGGATCATGGTCTCCAACTCCTACTACCCCGCGCTCAGGCGGCCGAACGTGCACCTGCACGCGGCGGCCGCCGAGCTGGCGCCGGGCGCGGTGCTGGGCACGGACGGATCGGCGGCCGAGGTGGAGACGGTCATCTTCGGCACCGGGTTCGAGATCACCTCCCCGCCGGTTGCCCGGTACGTGTTCGACGGCGCGGGCCGCAGCCTGGCCGAGCACTGGTCCGGCCGCGCCCCGGAGGCCTATCTGGGTACCGCGCTGGCCGGGTTCCCCAACCTGTTCATCTTCCTGGGGCCGAACATCGCGCCCGGGCACGCCTCGGTGCTGGGCACCATCGAGGCACAGGCTCGCTACGTTGCCGATGCGGTGGGCACCATGGCCCGCAAGGGGTGGACCTCGCTGCAGGTCCGCCCGGACGTGCACCGGCGGTTCAACGATCGGGTACAACGCGCGCTGGGGCCGACGGTGTACAACTCCGGCGGGTGCGCGAGTTACTACCTGGACGGTGCGGGACACAACGTGGCCAACTGGCCGTGGTCGGTGGCCCGGCTATCGGCGAACCTGCGTTTCCGGGCGACGGACTACGTCGGAAGCGGTGATGGCCTCTACAGCGACCATCGCCAGTTCCGGCCGGAGGAGGTGAACGCGTGATCAAGGTGAACTTCGAGCGGCGCGGCTCGGGCACACCGCTGGTGCTGGTGCATGGCATCGGTCACCGTTGGCAGGCCTGGCGGCCGGTGCTGGACCTGCTGGCCGAGCGGCACGACGTGATCGCGATGGACCTGCCCGGCTTCGGTCTGTCCCCCGCGCTGCCGCCCGGACGCACCTATGACCTGGCCTCCAGCATGACCATGCTGGCCGAGGTGTTCGACGGCTTCAACGTGTTCCGCCCCCACATCGCCGGCAACTCGCTCGGCGGCCTGCTGTCGGTGGAAGCGGCCGGGCAGGGCCTGGTTTCCTCGGCCACCGCGCTGTCCCCTGCCGGCTTCTGGGACAACTCCGACCGGGTGCGCGCGCTGAGCATGCTGCGGATGATGCGGACCAGCGCGCGCGGCCCTCGCTTCGCCACCGACGTGATCGCCAACAACGCCCGGCTGCGCGCCGCCACATTGGCGCTGCTGTACGCCCACCCCGGCCGGGTGGACCGGATCACCGCGATGGGCGACACCGCCGCGATGCGCAACGCCGTGGGGTTCACCCCGACCATGCGCACCGGGCGGCGGGGCTTCTCCTGGCACGGCACCGAGCCGACCGTGCCGGTGACCATCGCCTGGGGCGAGAAGGACCGCATCCTGCCGCCTCGCCAGGCCCAGCGCGCGGCCCGGCTGCTGCCCTCGGCGAACCACGTGCGGCTACCCGACTGCGGCCACGTGCCCATGATCGACGACCCGGAGCTGGTCGCCCGCACCATCCTGGACACTTGCGCCAGGGCGGACACCGCGCACCCGATCGCCCCACCGGCCAAGCCGAAGAACGCCGCCGAAGCCAGCTAGCCGCTGACTTGGGCGCGGTGCGCCTCGTCGACCAGGTCCAGATAGTCGGGGTGACGACGGATGAAGTCCGCCACGTACGGACACAGCGGCGTAACCACGAGGTTCAGCCGGCGCGCCCGGTCCAGCGCGGCCCGGATCAGCCGACTGGCCAGACCCCGGCCCTGGTAGGCCTCATCCACCTCGGTGTGGGTGAACACGATCCGGCCGGGCCGGGATCGGTACTCGGAGAACCCGGCCACCGTGCCGTCCACGGTAATTTCGAAGCGGGACCGGTCCGGTGCGTCCCTGACCAGGATCTCGCTGGGTGAGTCGGGGACCTGCGGCTCGTCCACGGGCGAATCCTCTCGCGTGAGGCCGGTTCCGCTTCGTTGGGGCGGCGATCGTCCACTCGGTGGTGACCCACCCTAGAGGTTGTCCAGGCTGGCTCAGCGGGCCCGTCCACGGGGGATGAGCGGGGTGGCGGGCATCGCCGGGGCGGGCAGTGGCTGGCCGCCGGCCACCGTGCCGAACCGCCGGCCGGCCATCCAATCCGCCCTGGCCTCGGCGATCTCGGCGCCGTCGCCGGCCACGAAGTTCCACCACATCACCAGCCGCTCCTCGAACGGCTCGCCACCCAGCAGCAACAACCGGGTGGCCGACTCGGCGCGCACCCGCAGCTCCGAGCGCCCGGTCCCCAGGTAGAGCAGCCCACCCGGGCTCACCCGCACCCCAGCCACCTCCGCGCCACTCGGCTCGGCGGCGCTCGGGTCGGCGGGGCTCGGGTCGGCGCCAGTGTCCGCACCGATCGGATCAGCGCTGGTGTCAGTGCCGGTGTCGGCTGGGAGAGGGCCGTCCAGCACGGTGCCGGCCCCGGACGGGGCGAGCACGGCGTACTCGAAGTCCGGCTCCAGCGGCACCCGGACGTCGGCGCCGGCGTCCAGCGCGAGGTCTACCCCGACCAGCGGGGTGTGCACGGTCCCGGCGGACGCCGCGCCGGCCAGCTCGCCGAGTAACACGGTGGCCCGCAGGCCGCGGTCGGTGAGCACCGGCAGGTCGGTGTGGTGTTCGAACGCCGGTGGGATGTCCCTGGACGGCCGGGGCAGCGCCACCCACAGCTGGGCGCCGTGCAGTAGCACCGGGTGCACCGCCGGGGACTGCTCGGAGTGCGCAATGGCGTGCCCCGCGGTCATCAGCGCCAGTTGACCGGGCCGGATGGTCACGTCGCTGCCCAGGCTGTCCCGGTGCCGGATCGCTCCATCCAGCAGCCAACTCACCGTCTGCAGGCCGATGTGTGGGTGCGGGGGCACCTGCATGCCGGGCTGGTCGGCGATCTCGTCCGGGCCGTAGTGGTCGATGAAGCACCAGGCGCCGACCAGCCGGCGACCCAAGGTGGGCAGCAGCCGGCGCACCTTGGTGCTCTCCCCGAGCGTCACCTCGCGGCCGGCCAGCAGCTCCAGCACCGGTTCACCCGGCGTGTCGCCGCGCCCGCCGCAGGTCACCAGCCCGGGCCTGCGCTCCAGATTGCTCACCCCCGCATTCTGCTCCCTCCCCAGCCAAGCGGCGTCCCACGCTCACTTTGCCTCCCTCACGCGCACGCCCCAACGTGCACGCGAGGACGCGGGCTAAGTGGACGAGGTGACCAGTTAGGCGTACGGTGGATTATCTGGACATCGTGTCCGTTTGAGTTGAGGAGCGCTATGACTCACCTGCTGCATCTGGACGCCAGTGCGCGCACCCGATCGGTGTCCCGCGCGCTGGGTGCCCGGTTCGCCTCCCGCTGGCGGTCCATCCATCCCGACGCCGGCTACACCTACCGGGACCTGGCCGCCCACCCGGTGCCACTGATCTCGGAGGGCTGGACGGAGATCTGCGACGAGCTGCTCCGCCGGGGCATCACCGAGCCGGCGCGATATCCGGAGGTAGTGCACGGCCCGGCCCGGCGCGCGGCCTGGGCGGTGTGCGCGCCGCTGCTGGACGAGCTGCTCGCGGCGCACACCGTGCTGATCGCCACGCCGATGTACAACTTCGGCGTCCCGGCCTCGGTCAAGGCCTGGATCGACCAGGTCACCTTTCCGAGGATGAGCCTGGCGGGCACTCGTTTCGTGGTGCTTGCCGCCCGGGGCGGCACGTATCTGCCCGGCACGCCGAGGGCGGAGGTGGAACACCAGGAGAGCTACCTGAGGCACTTCTTCGCCGGTCACTTCGGCGTCACCGATGCCGCGTTCATCGCCGCGGAACTCACCAACAGTCTGGTCGACCCCACGCTGGACAGCCGCAAGGCTGAGCACCAGCGCAGCTACGCCCATGCCCTCGCCCAGATCGACCAACTCGACGAGGCCCACCGGCTCGACCACACCGAGCGCCCGGAGACCGCCATCGCCGGCCGGGCAGACCGATGAGCGCCGGCTGGACGTTGCTGTTGGCCGCCGGCGTGGTGGAGATCGCCTGGGCGCAGAGCATCCCGCCCACCGAGGGGTTCACCCGGTTCTGGCCCAGCCTGCTGTGCCTGGCGCTCTGCCTGGCGGTGATCTACCTGCTCTCCCTGGCCGTGCGCAGCGTGCCGGTGAGCACCGCGTACGTGGTGTTCACCGGGATGGGCGCGGCCGGCGCGGTGCTGCTCGGGCTGGCCCTGCACCACGACCGGATCTCACTGGCCCGGCTGGCCGCCGTGCTGCTCATCGCCGGCGGGGTGCTGCTGGCCCACGCCACCGCCGAGGCGTGACCGGCCGGCGGCCCGTACCGACCCAGTCCAGCCACCGTGGCTCGTCCTAACATCATGTCGGTGACCCTGCCGATCGAACCGCCCCGCGCCGAGCGGGCGGACGCCGCGCGCAACCGCGCGCGGGTGCTGGCGGCGGCGGCCACGCTCTTCCGGGCCGGCGACCCCCGCGCGGTGACCATGGACGACGTGGCCAAGGCCGCCGGGGTGGGCCGGGCCACGCTGTACCGGCGCTACCCCGATATCCGGTCGATCGCCGAGGCGCTGCTGGACGAGCACGAGCGCCAGCTGCAGGAACGGCTGCTGCGCGGTGACCCACCGTTGGGGCCGGGGCAGGGCGGGGCGTCCAGCCCATCGCCCGCCGAGCGACTCGCCGCGTTCTACACCGCGATGGTGGAGCTACTGGAGGCGCACCTGCCGCTGGTACTCGGCGTGGACGCCGGGGCGGCCCGGTTGTCGATCGGCTCGTACCGGTTTTGGCGGGCGCACGTGCGCAGCCTGGTGGTGGCCGCTGGCGGGACTGACGACCCGGACGCGCTGGTCGACCCGCTGCTCGCGCCGCTGGCCGCCGAGGTGTACCAATACCAGCGCGAGCAGCTCGGGCTGAGCCCGGAGCGGATCAGCGCGGGCCTCACGCTGTTCGCCCACCGGGTCCTCGGCCAAGCGGCGAAGTAAGTCAGGCCGGTTCGCCGGCAGCCGCGCCGGTGGCCAGCTGGCCGCCCCACCGCTTGCGCGCGAGGGCGAAGTCGAGTGGGACGCGGTACATCTCGTCCTCCTCGGACCACTTCGGCACCCGCCAAATGATCTCCACCGAGATACCGTCGGGGTCCCGGCCGTACACCGACAGGTGCATGCCCTGGTCCAGGCTCACCTGGTGGGCATCGACCGCCTCCAACTGGTCGCGGACCGCTTCGAGCGCGTCCAGCGTGCCCACCTCGAGGGCGACGTGGAACAACCCGGGACGAAGCATCGCGCTCAGGTCCTCCGCCGCCGAGGTGGCGTTCTCGATCAAACCGATGTCGTGGTGGTTGGTGGTGTCGTGCGGGGAGCGCAGGAACACCATGGCCGGCCAGGTCGGGGTCTCCGGCAGCTCAGCGGCCACCCGAAGCCCGAGGACCACGGTGTAGAAGCGCGCGGACGCCTCGATGTCGGAGACCGACAGCACGACATGGTTGACCCGTCGGATCGGCATACGTCCCCCTGAGCGCGCGCGTTGTGTCCAGGATCCGGCATTACCCGGTTGGGCGCCCGGCGGCTCGAGTGGACACCGCCCGGCCGGGATTCAGGAGTTGATCATCGCGCGCACCCTGGCCAGCTGAATCTGCTTGGTCAGGGTGGCCAGGTCGTAGGCGCCGCGGTGGCGGGTGCCGTTGATGAAGAAGGACGGGGTGCCGGTCGCCCCGCTGAGGTCGGCACTGTCCAGGTCCTCGGCGACGTGCTCGGTGTCCGCGTGCTCGCGCAGGTCGGCGGCGAACCTGGGCACGTCCAGCCCCAGCTGCTCGGCGTACCGCTGGAGGTGCTTGGGCCGCAGCTCGCCCTGGTGGGCGAACAGCAGGTCGTGCATGGACCAGAACTCACCCTGCCGGCCGGCCGCCTCGGCCGCCTCGGCGGCCAGCTGGGCGTTGGGGTGCACGTCGGACAGCGGCAGGTGCCGCCACACGTACCGCAGGTCGCCCTCGTCCAGCAGCTCGCGGACCACCGTCTCGGCCTGGCCGCAGTAGGGGCACTCGAAGTCGCCGTACTCGACCATGGTGACCACGGCGTCCTCCGGCCCGCGCACGTGGTCGCGCTCGGCGTCGACCGGGACGGCCAGGTCGGAGATGGTGTCGGAGGTGCCGAGCAGCAGCCGGGCGCGCACCGGCCCGGGCAGCAACCGGGCCGCGCGGAACACCGCCCAGCTGAGCAGCGCGGACACCAGCGCGGCGGTGAGGATGCCGACCTTGGCCTGCTCGAGCTGGGCGCCGCTGAACGCCAGCGTGGCCACCAGCAGCGACACGGTGAACCCGATGCCGGCCAGGGTGCCTCCGCCGGCGGCCGCCAGCCAGCCCACCGTCGGCCGCAACCGGCCCCGGGTCAGCCAGGTGACCAGCGCGGACACCCCCAGAATGCCCACCGGTTTGCCCACCACGTAGCCGACCACGATGCCCTGGGTGATCGGGGAGGCGAACGCCGAGGCGAGGAAGTCCCCGGTGATCGGGATACCGGCGTTGGACAGCGCGAACAGCGGCACGATCACGAAGCTGGTCCACCGGTGGAAGCGTTCCTGGAGCAGCTCGTTCGGGGATACCGCCGCCTGCAGCCCGACGGCGGCCGCCCGAGCCAGCTCAGGGGTGGGCTGCTCGCGGAATACCCGGAACAGGTCGGTGGCGCGTTCCAGGTCGTCCCGGGCGGCCGGCGCCGCGTAGGCGACCAGACCCATGGCCAGCCCGATCACCAGCGGGTCCACCCCGGAGCGGGACAGCGCGACCCAGGCGGCCACCGCCAGCACGAAGTACGGCCAGCCGGACCGCACGCCCAGCCGGGTCAGCAGCACCACGACCAGGAACAGCAGTACGGCGACGAGTAGCGGCCCGACCGACAACCGCTCGGTGTACACGGTGGCGATCACCACCAGCGCGACGATGTCGTCCACCACCATCACGGTGAGCAGGAACACCCGCAGCCGTTCCGAGAACCGCGGACCAACCAGGGCCAGCACACCGAGCGCGAACGCCGTGTCGGTGGACATCGCCACGCCCCAGCCGTACCGCCCGTCACCGCCGGCGTTGATGATCAGGTACAGGCCGACCGCGGCGACCATGCCGCCCACCCCGGCCAGCATCGGCAGGATCACCCGCTGCCGTTCGCGCAGCTCACCGACGTCGAACTCCTGGCGCGCCTCCAGCCCGACCACGAAGAAGAACAGGCTCATCAGCCCGCTGTTGATCCACTCCGACACGCTCATGGACAGTCCCGCGCCGCCCAGCTGGATCGACAGCGAGGTGTGCCAGAGCCGCGCGTAGCCCTCGGCGTCGATGTTCGCCCAGATCAGCGCGGCAAGGGTGGCGCCGAGCAGCGCGGTGGCGCTGGCCGTCTCGGTACGGGAGAACCGCAGCAGGGAGCTCTCCGACGTGCCGCTCCACGCCGGTGCACCGTTGTTGGACCCAATTCTGATCTTCATCGCTGTCTCGCCCCCCTTCTCCGCCCCTCCTCGTCCACCCGGGCTACTCCACCGGAACTTCGCGGCGCACCTCCTCCAGCCAGATCCGGGCGGACATGTCCGAGGGCGCCCGCCAATCCCCGCGCGGCGAGAGTGATCCGCCGGCCGAGACCTTCGGACCGTTGGGCAGTGCCGATCGCTTGAACTGGCTGAAGCTGTAGAAACGCTGCACGAACACCTCGAGCCAATGTCGGACCTCGGCCAGCGAGTACTCCGGCCGCTTGTCCTCGGGGAACCCGGGCGGCCAGTCCCCCACCGCCGCGTCGTGCCAGGCGTGCCAGGCCAGGAACGCGATCTTGGACGGCCGGAAGCCGTAGCGCAGCACGTGGAACAGCGAAAAGTCCTGCAGCGAGTACGGGCCGACCGTCGCCTCGCTGCTCTGCACCTGCTCGTCCTCGCCGGTCGGGACCAGCTCCGGGGTGATCTCGGTGTCCAGCACGGAGTGCAGGATCTCCCCCACCTCGTCCTCGAACTGCTTCGAGGAGATCACCCAGCGGATCAGGTGCTGGATGAGCGTCTTGGGCACGCCGCCGTTCACGTTGTAGTGCGACATCTGGTCGCCGACCCCGTAGGTGCACCAGCCCAGCGCGAGCTCGGACAGGTCGCCGGTGCCCAGCACGATGCCGCCACGCTGGTTGGCCGCCCGGAACAGGTAGTCGGTGCGCAGCCCGGCCTGCACGTTCTCGAACGTGATGTCGTACACCGGCTCGCCGTGGGAGAACGGGTGGCCCAGCTCCTTGAGCATCAGCCGCGCGGTCTCGGTGATGTCGATCTCGGCGAAGGTGACCCCGAGGGCCTTGCTGAGCCGGATCGCGTTTCCCTTGGTCCGCTCGCCGGTGGCGAACCCGGGCAGGGTGAACGCCAGGATGTCGCTGCGCGGGCGGCCCTCCCGGTCCATCGCCTTGGCCGCGACGATCAGCGCGTGGGTGGAGTCCAGCCCGCCGGACACCCCGATGACGACCTTGGGCTGCCCGATCGCGCGCAGCCGCTGCTCCAGCCCGGCGACCTGGATGCTGTAGGCCTCGTAACAGTCCTGCTCCAGCCGGGCGGGGTCGGCCGGCACGAAGGGGAAGCGCTCCAGCGCCCGGCGCAGCCCGAGGTCGCCGCCCGGTGGATCCAGCCGGAACGCCACCTGACGGAACGCGTCGGTGCGCGCCGCGTGGTGCCGACGGTTGTCGTCGAAGGTGCCCATCCTCAGCCGCTCGGCGCGCAACAGATCCAGGTCGACGTCGGCCACCGAGCGCCGCCCCCCCTTGGGGAACCGCTCGCTGTCGGCCAGCAGTACGCCGTTCTCCCAGATCATGGTCTGGCCGTCCCAGGACAGGTCGGTGGTCGACTCGCCCTCCCCCGCGGCGGCGTAGACGTAGGCGGCGAGGCACCGCGAGGACGCCGACCGGGCGAGCAGGCACCGGTCCTCCGCGCGGCCGACGGTGATCGGGCTGCCGGACAGGTTGGCCAGCACCGTGGCCCCGGCCAGTGCCGCCTCCGCGCTGGGCGGCACCGGTACCCACATGTCCTCGCACACCTCGACGTGCAGCACGAAGCCCGGTACGTCCTCGGCGGCGAACAGCAGGTCAGGCCCGAAGGGAACCTCGATGCCGTCCTGGCCGCCGATCCGGATCGTCCCGCTGATGTCGTCCCCTGGCGCGACCTGGCGGCGCTCGTAGAACTCCCGGTAGGTCGGCAGGTAGGACTTGGGCGCCACGCCGAGCACCCGTCCCCGGTGCACCACCACCGCGGTGTTGTAGATCCGGTGCCGGTAGCGCAGCGGAGCGCCCACGAGCAGCACCGGCAGCAGCTGCTCCGAGCCGGCAATCACGTCGAGCAGCGCTCGCTCCACCTCGTCGAGCAGGGTGTCCTGCAGCAGGATGTCCTCGATCGAGTAGCCGGACAGGGTGAGCTCGGGGAACACCGCAAGGCCGACGCCGTCCTGGTCGCATTCGCGCGCCGCGGCCAGCACCGACTCGGCGTTGGCCGCCGGCTCGGCGATCGCGGTGCGGAGCGTGCAGGCGGCAACCCGGAGGAAGCCGTGGCGGTACACGGAGCGGAAGTCCATGGGCGGCAGGCCATGCCTTTCTGGGAGGGGCGGTGCCCTTCTAGGAGTGTCAATGTCAACAGTCTCCCGGATATGCCCCTACCTCGGCCCGCCGAGGCGAAACGGCTGGCCCGCACGACGCCCGAGGTTCTAGTCCAGGCACTCCGGGCTCGGCACCAGCTCGGCCCGCATGTTCCGTTCCATCATCCGCAGCGCGGCCCGGCCCAGCTCGGCGTCGATGTGGGCCACCGCGTCCGGCGGGACCCGGATCGCGAAGTGCCGCACGTAGGCGTCCAGCGCGCTGTAGAGGATGCACTGCTCGGTGACCTGGCCGGCCAGGATCACCCGTTTCACCCCGAGCCGGTTCAACAGATACTCCAGCGCCGTGCTGTAGAAGGCGCTGTGCCGGACCTTGGGCAGGAACATGGTTTCGCTGAACGGCCGGATCGGCTTCACCAGGTCGGGCCGCTCACCGTCCAGCGCGCGCTGCACGATCTGATCCCGGCTCGCCGCGAAGTCGCCGTAGTTGTCATTGACGTAGATCAGCGCGACGTCCTCCCGCTCGCGGGCCCGGGACGCCAGCTCCGAGATCGGCTCGATCATTTCGCTCACGCTCGCGGTGAGCTGCTCGGCGTCCTGGTGCCGGTACGGATTGAGCATGTCGACCACGACGAGGGCGGTGTCGGTCATCGCCGCCTGCTTTCCCGGCCGGTCATGTTTTCCTCCTGGTGAGCGCCACCTGGGTCGTACCGAGGCCGGTTGCCGAGCGCGTTGGGTGAGGCGATTCCGCGGGCTGGCTGCTTAACCCACGGAATCTGGGCCAACACCGCACTCGAAAGGCGTGGTGGCGACCTGCTGGTCAGATGCCCCACTGGCTGCTGACTAAACGTCCGGTGAGCACAGCGTTGGGTGCACGGCTCAGCTCGAATCCTGCAGCACGGAGTCGAGGAATTCCTTGGCGATCTGCCTGACCTTCACATTGCGGCGCTGGGACAGCTCCACCAACTTCTCGAAGGCTTCCTCGGCGGTGCACCGGTGCACCGCCATCAGGATCCCCTTGGCCTGGTCAATCTCCGCGCGCGAGGCGAGCGCGATCTCCAGGTTGCGCACCTGGTCCCGAGACTGTTGCCAGCGGGCGCCGTTGCTGATCGCCTGGGTGGCGGCCACGCTGAACAACCGCATCAGGGCCTCGTCGAACGGGTCGAACGCGGCGGCGGTGTGGCTGTAGAGGTTGAGCGCGCCGACCAGTTCGCTCTCCCGGCCCTCCGCCTCGAGCAACAGCGGCACAGACAGGTAGGCCTGGACACCGATTCGCTCGGCGGCGGCGGAGAACTCCGGCCACTGCTCCCGATGATCATTGGTGCTGGCGCGCACCGGTCGCAGCGAGCGGGCCGCTTCCAGACAGGGACCGCGATCGGCGGCGTGCTGGTGCTTGTCGATCTCCAGGTACCGTTCGTCGGTCCACGCCACGCTGTCCGGCTCATGCCTGCCCAGCCGGGTGATGGTGACCGCGTCCGCGTCCGGAATCAGCCGAGAGGCGGTGACCGCGACCCGCTCCAGCGCCGTGGCCAGCGGTTCCTCGGCGGCGAAGATGTCGCGCAGGCCGGCCAGTGCCTCGGTGGTGAGGTCCAGGCGCTCCAGCGCATCAGGCTTATCAGTGTCCACAGCCGCGCCCATCCCACTTCACCCGAAGTCCGCCCTCGGACGGTTTCCTCGCGCCGAACCAGCTCTGTCGGCGGGTTCTGGAAAAACCCGCCCAAGACACTACTGCCGGCAGCCGCCGCTCACGTAGGTGCGAATAGCCAGTACCCCGGGATGGAGGAGCGCCATCCGCCCGCTCAACCCGCGCCGATCTCCCGCAGGGCGGCGCCGAGGTCGTGATGCAGTTTGAGGTGGCGATCCACGCCCGCGGTCCGCAGTGTCCGGTGCACCGCTCCGTCGCTGGCGACCACGATGCTCAGCGGGATGTTGAGCTGAACCGCCTGCCAGTGCGCGTCCACCAGCACCGCGATCCCGGTGGATCCGAGGAACGTGACATCGGTGAGATCGACAACGATCGGCACGGCGTCCGGCCGCTCCAGCAGCCGCGCAAGCGCCGCGCGCAGACGGGGCCCGGTCTCCAGGTCAACCTCACCGGCCGAGGTGAGGACAATCGCGGAGCCCGCGTCGACCGGGGTGAACCGAAGGAGCCCGTCGTCACCTGCCTCAATGAGATCATCGCGCTCCATGCCGACCGACCCTACCTCGCCAGGGTGAGGCGCCCGCCAGGTGACCGACCAGACCCGCGCCGACCAGCGCCGAACGGTGGCCGCGGTTGGCCTCGCGCCAGATCGGGTAGGCAACCGCGAGTTCCGGAGGTGGGCATGATCAACAGGGATGATTCCGGCGCGGAGCGCCCCGGGCTGACCGAGCAGGCCCGGCAGCGGCTGCGCGACGAGCTGGAGATACTGCGCGAGCAACGCCGAGACCTCGACGGTGGGCAAGGCGACGAGGATCGGGCGAACGACTTCGGGGACAACGCCGAGACGCTGCGCCGCGCCGACGACGTGGCGCGCATCGACGATCGGATCAAGGAGATCACCCGGTTGCTGGCGGTCGGCGCGTCGGCGCCGGGAGTGAATACCGACCAGGACGCCCCCGGCGGGCTGGCCGATGGCACCACCGTCACGCTGCGCTTCGAGGACGGCAGCGTGCAGACCCTCTATGCGGTCGCGATCAGTGAGGAAGTGCCCGAGCAGGAGCAGGACAGGGCGCTGAGCCTGGACAGCCCACTGGGCAGCGCGCTCGCCGGGCGCGGCGCGGGCGACACCATCCACTACGACACCCCCGACGGCCCCCGCCAGGCCGAAGTAGTGAAACTGGAACCGCCCCACTAGCCGGTCGCCCCCCGCGCCCCGCACCCGCCGTCTCGCCCACCCTCACGGCGCCGTTCGCGGCCGCACAGACCTCGCCAAGGTCGCGCAGGCCCCGCAGGGTCTGCAACGCCTGTTCCCAGTCTGCGTGGCGTGCCGAGGCCCCTTGACACGGCCGTTCATGCGGGGCCAGTATTCAACTTATCGGTTAATTAACCGATAGGTTGAACAGGCAGGTAGGAGTGGATCAGCTCAGTACCGTGTTCGCGGCGCTCGCCGACCCGACGCGCCGGGCGATCCTGGCCCGGCTCGCCGAAGGGGAGGCGACTGTCAACGAACTGGCCGATCCGTTCCCGATCAGCCTGCAGGCCGTGTCCAAGCACCTGAAGGTGCTCGAGCGAGCCGGGTTGATCACCCGGGGCCGCGCGGCCCAGTGGCGCCCGTGCCACCTCGAGGCGGCCCCGCTGCGTGATGTCGCCGAGTGGATGCGGCTTTACCGGCGCTTCTGGGACGAGCGCCACCAGCGGCTCGACGAATACCTCCGGGAACTGCAGGCGGAGGACACCTCGAAGGAGACGCAAGATGAGCGAGAAGACTGAGAAGCTCACCATCACGCTGCCGTCGGACCGGGAGATCGTCATGACCCGGGTCTTCGAGGCCCCGCGCGAGCTGGTGTTCAAGGCCATGTTCACCGTGGAGCACCTGGAAAAGTGGTGGGGCTGGCGGGAGAACACCGTGCACTGCGAGCTGGACTTCCGGCCCGGCGGCCACTGGCGGTTCGTGCAACATTCGCCGGACGGCCCGGAGCACGCGTTCCACGGCGAGTTCCGCGAGATCGTGCCCAACGAGCGGGTTGTGCAGACCTTTGAGTACGAGGGCATGCCCGGCCACGTGGTGGTGGAGACGTTGCGCCTGGAAGAGCACGAGGGCCGCACCACGGTGACCTCAACGAGCCTGTTCGCCACCGCCGAAGAGCGCGATGGCATGGTCGAGTCCGGCATGGAAACCGGCGCCGCGGAGTCCTATGACCGCCTCGACGAAGTCCTGGCGACCCTCGTATGACGACCTGAGCTTCCCGAGGCAAATGCGCGTTTCGCGCGCCCGCTTCGGCCTCTCCGGGCCGACCTAAGCGCGAGCGGCAGGTCCCGTCACTTCGGCGGCAGCGACCTGACGTAGCCGACACCGTGCTTGACCCACCGGCTGAGCTCGTCGTCGGTTGCCCGTGCGTCTAGGTCCACTCGCAACCAGCCGTCCATCTCGCGTCCGCGCATGACGAACCGGCTTGCCCGTGGATCAGCGACCAGGGTGTCGGTCTGGGCCGGATCGACCCGCAGCAGGAGACCGCCTTGACGGCTCGCGCTGACCACCATGTGCCCGGCAACCAGGAAGGCCAGACCGCCGAACATCGGCTTCTCGACGACCCCGGGCTCGCTGGCCAGAACCTCGCGCAGCCGATTGGCCATGTCAACGTCGTACACCACAACGGCAGTATCCCGGGGTCACGCAGGCATGCCAACGTGGCAGGCCTAGCGTCCACCCGGCGCGCGCCCCGCCGCCAGGTGGCATCAGACGAGGGAGTGGTTGATCAATGGTGAACCCGCTGGCCTCACTTCGCCAGGACAAGCTCCGCATCGACAAGGTGGAAAACGCTTCCGTGGCCCCGAATACCGAGCGCACACTCTGCAACCGGACCGGTCCCGGCGCGGTCGTCTCCGTGTGGATGGCGTTGGGTGGCGGCAACGCTCCAGCATTGGACGGCCGGCTGCGGGTCTACTACGACGGCTCGCCGAACCCGTCGATCGACATCGACATGGGGACGCTGCTGGCCACGCACTGGGGAGCTGGCAGCGCCAACACCAGCCACTCGTGTGAGCACGTGCATGTCGAAATCAACAGCGGCAACTTTCTCACGGCGTTCTTGGTGACGTTTCCCATCCCGTTCGGCACTTCGCTCAGGATCGCCTACTTCAACATCAACGCCGGACAGACCGCCAACATCTACTCGATGGTGACGTACAGCCTCACGGCAACCGACGAGGCGAACGGCCGGCGCCTGCGCTGCCAGGGCGTCCGCTATGCGGACCAGAAGGTCACCCGGACCGCCTCCGCGACCACCACTCTCGCGCAGATCACCGGCGGCCCGGGGTCGATCGTCTACCACTCTTACGTCGGAGGCGTCGGAGCCACGAACCTCTCCTGGTTGGAACGCAATTTCTCGATAACAGTCGATGGAGAGCCGGCCGCCCAGATAGTCGCGACCGGGACGGAGGACTGGTTCGACAGCGGGTGGTATTTCAACGGCCGCCGCGACTACAACACGAGCTTCCACAGCTATGTCGGCACGAACCAGCCGGCGGGCAACGCGAACGTGGTGGGGATGGCCACCGACCTGTGGTCGAAATGGGGTGGGGTTCCCTTCACGACCTCCGCCGTCATTCGGGCATTGCCCGAGGCCGGCTGCACCACGGGTGACACATTGTGCTGGTGCGTCCTCTATTACCAATAGCCGCAACCTGACGCATGGCGCGGCCGAGCTGGTCACCGTCGCAGCGGTCAGGTCTGCCAACCCGCGGCAAGCGCGGCCTTGGCATGCTCGCGGCCGAGGTCGACCTGCTGCTGTGCGTACTGACGGTTGAAGAGGATGAGGCTGAGCAACTCGTCACGGCCGCTGCCCCCGCCGAGCGAGTCGAGCAGGTGACCGATCGCCCAGTACGGGTCGGTCGGCCCAGATGGGCGGAAGGCACCAGACGCCAACTGGGCAATCTCACCATCTCTCGGCGCGACCAGGAGGTAGGGCACCACCTGGTACGGCGAGGGGTTGGCGGCCGGGGCGCTGGCCTTTTTATTCTTCCGACGCAGTGCCTGCAGATCATCACTCAGGGCATCCGCGAGTACGGCGCGCAGCGTCATCGCGGTGGTAGCCGCGAGATCCGGCGGATCGCCGGGAATCTCCAGCGGAGGTTGCGGCGGCGGGTCCACCGAATGCCCCGATATCACCACAATCCGGTCGACCCCCAACGCCAGCGCCGCGTCAAGCGGAGCGTTGAGCCGCACGCCACCATCAATGTGGTAACCACGGCCGGCCGGTGGGTCCTTGAGATACACCGGCGGGAACAACACGGGTATAGCCGCGGAAGCGAGCAGGTGATCAACGGTCAGCACGGCTGGGACAACATCGACAGCGTGCCCCCTCGGCGCCCTACGCGGCGGGTCGCCCTGCACGAACAGCCGAGTGCGAGCGGCTGACCCGGCAATTGGGCACGCCGTGGCGGCCACCGCGAGAGAACGGACGCGGCCACGGTCGATGTTGGCGGCCACCCGACCCGCCGCGAATACTTTCCTGGCCCGCTGCCACAACGGCGTGGTATCCAGCAGCGCGTCCACCGGATCGACGAACCAGCCACCCACGAGCCGGGCGATCAGCGGCCCGGCGGGCTTCGGGCTCAACAGCGGATTGCGAAACACATCCCCGAGCTGCACCCAGATATCCACCACGCTTTGACCCGCGTCGGCGGCTGCCTGATCGGCGAATTGCGCGCACAACGCCGCTGTGATCGCGCCCGAACTGGTGCCCACGAGCACAACCGGACGATGTCCGTCGGCCACCAGCGTCGGAAGCAGCTCGGCCAGCGCTCCAGCCTGATAAGGACCCCGGCCAGCGGCTCCGGACAGCAGCAGCCCGACGCGCTCGCCACCGGCCGCCCCGGCACCGGCACCGGCACCCGCGCCGGCACCGGCACCGGCACCGGCACCGGCACCGGCAGCATCCTCACTACCGCCCGGCACAATCTTGCGCTGCGTCATCGCTGCCTCCCGGTCGAGCACCTGGGAACTCATTGGGACGGCCATCGACGGTACGGAAGGCAGGATCCGTGCGCGCCTGCCAAACGCGGCGACCCGTCCGGCAAACCGGCACTCGAACAGACGCAGCAGTCCTGGCCGATCATGGCCGGAGCTGTATGGCGCGGCCTTCTACCCGATGAGCAGCAGTGCGGCGTCTCGGGCGTCGGCTAGGTGCTGGTCCGGTCCAGGCGATCGAGGATCGCGGCCATGTCCGCTGGGCGGCCGAGTGAGTCGGATCCCGGCGTACGCGGCGACGGACTCTGGTCTGAGGAAACGTGGACGGCACCGACTATGATGGGTGAGCCGGAACCTCCGTCCGGCTCATGACTCGGAGGTCGCAGGTTCACATCCTGCGCCCGCTACGACAAGTCACCATGTGAGGGCCCGATCGCCGACTGGCGACCGGGCTTCGATCGCGTGGAGGCAGGAGCAGTTCTTGGCTCGAGGTGACCAGCGCCCACCGCGCGCTCGCCGCACCGCTCGTGCGCCGCAACGCCGTGTCCGCGATCGGGACGACGACGGCATCATTCCGGTGCTCGCCCGTACCGCGCGCGAGGTCGAGGCAGCAGCGCAGCGCGGGCGCGTGCTGCCCTCGCAACGCACGAAGTTCCAGGTCGTGGCGGTCCTGGCGCGCCAGGAGCGGGCCCGGGTGCGGGCGGAGGTCAACAACGACGCCCAGCGGTCCGGGATGCTCAAGCGCCTCGACGGGATCGCGCTGATCCTCGCCCAGATCGCCACCCACGACACGTCGTTGCTCGAGCTGCTAGCCGAGGACGCCGTCCAGTCCGACGCGGCCAGGGCACTCACGCGGAACCTGTTGAAGGACGCCGGAATCGAGGCGGCCCCTGTCGAGGTCACGCCCCCGGAGCCGCCTGTCGCCGACGCCACCACCGAGCGGCGAGTGGTGCCGCAGGCGATCGTCTCGCGCCAGCTGGCCAACCCCTTCCTCGCCCCGGATTTCTCGGCCGCCAGGCCGAGCGTGGCCCCGGCGCGCCGGCTGGCCACCTGGGAGCTGCTCGGGCCGCTCTTCAGCTCGTTCGAACGGGCCGGCGGGGAAGCGTCGCCGTGCATGGCGCTGCCCGCGCCGTCGTCCCTGCACGCGCCGGGTGGCCGCGAGCTGATGCCCCACCAGGGGCAGCTGGTCGCCGCGGCCGCCGCCGGGCACCGGAGCTTCCTGCTCGCCGACGAACCGGGCCTGGGCAAGACGGCGCAGGCGCTGCTCGCCGCGCAGAAGGCGAACGCCTACCCGCTGCTCGTGGTCGTACCGAACGTTGTCAAGACCAACTGGGCCCGCGAGGCCGCGCTCTGGACCCCTTCCCGGTCGGCCACCGTGATCCACGGCAACGGCGACACGATGGACGGCTTCGCCGACATCGTCGTGGTCAACTATGAGGTGCTCGACCGCCACGTGGGCTGGATCGGCGACCTCGGCTTCCGCGGCATGGTCATCGACGAGGCGCACTTCATCAAGAACAAGTCCTCTCAGCGCTCGCAGCACGTGCTACAGCTCTCCGAGCGCATCCGGTCCCGCATCGCTCGGCCCCTTTTGATGGCCCTGACCGGGACACCGCTGATCAACGACATCGAGGACTTCCGGGCGATCTGGCAGTTCCTCGGCTGGATCGACGACACGAAGCCGCTCGCCGAGCTGATGCACGTGCTGGAGGAGACAGGGCTGACTCCGGCCGACGCCGAGTTCTACCCCGCTGCCCGCCAGTGTGTGGTCGACCTCGGGATCGTCCGTCGCCGCAAGGTCGACGTGGCCGCCGACATCCCGGCCCGGCGGATCGCAGACCTTCCGGTCGAGCTGGATGAGAGGGTCGGCCGGTCGATCCGGGAGGCCGAGCAGGGCCTTGCTCGCCGCATGGTGGCGCAGTACGAGGGCGCACTCGCGCGGCGCAAGTCCGGTCCCGTCGTCGAGGGGATCGACCACGACCTCGTGCGAAGGATCGCCACCCGGGAGCGGAAGGAGGCGTCCAAGGCCGAGGGCGGCGAGAACGTGTTCGCCATGATGCGGCGCATAGGCCAGGCGAAGGCCGGCCTTGCCGCCGACTACGCGGCTCAGCTGGCACGCAGCGCCGGCAAGGTCGTCTTCTTCGCCAAGCACGTCGACGTGATGGACGCCGCCGAGGAGATTTTCACCAAGGCCGGGGTCCGGTTCTCCTCGATCCGCGGCGATCAGACGCGGACGGTGCGGCAGAAGCACATCGACGCGTTCGTGAACGATCCTGATGTCGCGATCGCGGTCTGTTCCTTGACCGCGGCCGGGGTCGGTATCAACCTGCAGGTCGCCTCGAACATCGTGCTTGCCGAGCTCTCCTGGACCGACGCGGAGCAGACCCAGGCCATCGACCGCAGCCACCGCATCGGTCAGACGGAGCCCGTCACCGCGTGGCGCATCATCGCCGCCCAGACCATCGACGCGAGGATCGCCGAGCTGATCGACAGCAAGGCGGGGCTCGCCGCCCGGGCGCTGGACGGTTCGGAGGACGAGGTGTCGTCTTCCGCGGACGTGCAACTCGAGGCCCTGGTGGCGTTGTTGACCGACGCGTTGACGGCGTTGTCCTAGCCCTCGGTCCCGCGCCGAGCGGAAGACCGAAGCCTCCGCGATCAAATCGTTCGCGCGCTCGAGCGGGAACGCGATTCCGGGCGAGTGCGCAAGGCTTCCGGCGGCGGCGGCCACCGATCCGGCCATCGTCCACGCCGCGATCGCCCGCCCGGATCAGTGACAGTGGTGAGGCATGCCCAGCGCATTCGACGCGGCGCGCGTCCGGCGGCCACCCGCCGCGGCGGCTGGGCTTGCCGCGGGCATCATGGTATCGGTGACGAGCTGCGGCACGGCTGTCGTGCTGGGTGGTGGGGGCGTGCTGGGCGCCGTGCAGGTCGGCATGGTGCGTGCGCTGCTCGAGTTCGGGGTGCGGCCCGACCTGGTGCTGGGCACCTCGGTGGGGGCAATCAACGGCGCCGTGCTGGCGGCGCTGCCGGCCGAGAAGGTGCCCGACGAGCTCGACGTCATGTGGCGGTCCGAGGCAAGGCGGGTGTTCGGCGCCGGCCACGTCAGCCGGCTGCGGGAACTCGCCAAGGGCGGGGTTGCGGTGCACTCGGCCGCACCGCTGCGCGCCGCGCTCACTGAGGTGCTGGCCAACCGGTGCATCGAGGACCTGCCGATCCGGTACATGTGCTGCGCCTCGAGCATCGAGGACGCGGCAGAGCACTGGTTCGACAGCGGACCGCTGGTCGATGCCGTGCTGGCGTCGGCCGCGGTGCCCGGCCTACTCCCGCCGGTGGCAGTGGCGGGGCGCCACTACATGGACGGGGGCCTGGTCAACAGCATCCCACTCGGGCGGGCGGTGGAGTTGGGTGCACAGCGGGTATTCGTCCTCCAGGTGGGCCGGATCGACCATCCGCTGCGGCCACCGCGACGGCTCTGGGAGGTGGCGCCGGTGGCGTTCGAGATAGCGCGCAGGCATCGGTTCGCCCGCGATCTGGCGACGGTTCCCGACGAGGTCGAGGTGCACGTGCTGCCCGCGGGTGAGGCAGGCGCGCCGCCGTGGAACAGCGTGTCCGCTCTGCGCTACCGGGACATGGGCAGCGCCAGCCACCGGATCACCGCCGCCCACCGAGCGTCCCGGGAGTACCTGCGGGAGCACCTCGGGCCGGAGCACTGAGGTGGGTCTGCCGCCGCGCTGGGTGCGACGGGTGGTGCTCGCCCCGGCAATGGTGCTGCTCACCGTGTTCCTGCTGACCACCCTTCCGGTGTGGCTGTTGCTGGCCGCCGCGCTCACCCCGCTGCTGCCGGGCCGTCAGCGCCCGCTGCGGGTGCTCTGGGTGGCGATGGTCGGCATGGTGCTGGAGAGCGTGGTGCTGATCGCGCTGTTCGGGCTGTGGTTCACCGCTGGCTGCGGGATATTTGTGCGCACGCCGCCCTTCCAGTACCTGCACTACCAGTTGGTCGGCTGGTACCTGCGGGTGCTCTTCCGGGAGACGACCCGCGTGCTGCGGCTGAGGGTCGAGGTGGAGGGCCCGGGTCCGGACGAGTACCTGGACCGGCCGTTGCTGGTGTTCTGCCGCCACGCCGGCCCCGGCGACTCCTTCCTGCTGGTGCACGCGCTGGTCAACTGGTATGCCCGAGAACCGCGAATCGTTCTGTCGGCCGCGCTGCAGTGGGATCCGGCGCTGGACGTGGTGCTCAACCGGCTGCCGAACCGGTTCGTGTCCGAGGGCGGCGGCAAGCACCTGGAGCAGCGGATCGGCGAGCTCGCCACGGCGTTGGACCACAACGACGCGTTCGTGATCTTTCCGGAGGGCGGCAACTTCACCCAGCGGCGTCGGCTGGCCGGCATTAAGCGGCTGCGGGCCCGGGGACTGCCCGAGATGGCCCGGAGGTCCGAGCACATGCGTCACGTGCTGCCGCCCCGGCCCGGCGGGGTCTGCGCCGCGCTGGCCACCGCGCCCGAGGCCGACGTGGTGTGGGTTGCGCACACCGGGCTGGACCACCTGTTCACTGTTGCCGACATCTGGCACGCGCTGCCGTTGGACACCACGGTCCGCATGCGGTGGTGGCGGGTGCCGGCCGCCGAGGTTCCGGCCGGCGACGACGCCCGGGTGGAGTGGCTCTACCAGTGGTGGGAGCGCATCGACAGGTGGGTGGACAGCGCGAACGCCTGAGCTACCGGACGTCGGCGATCCGGGCTGTCAAGAGGCACCGCGCTGGCGCGTACAGCACGGCCTGCAGGCGAGCCGCAGCGGCGGTCGAGCTGCAGCCCGGCAGCCCGGCAGGCCGGCGTCCAGCGCGGCCGGCGCGTTCGTCCCTGACCTCACGTGGCACCCGGGGCACGTGCAGCCAGTCACCTGGGTCGCCGCCGAGCTACCCGCCTATGTCCGGGTGGTAACCGTGGCGGGGATCGATGGGAGCGCGTCAGGCATCACGGTGCTCCCGCCGAGCCCATTGGGGCGACGCGAACCGACCGCGTAGTGGTCGCGGTGGCACGGACTTCCCGGAGGATCGGAGCCGGGCCTTTGATGAGCGCGGCCGCGCGCTCGGCGAGCGCGATGGTTGGCGCATTGGTCGCGCCGTGCGGCACGGTCGGCATCACTGAGGCGTCCACCACCCGCAGGCCCTCGATGCCGCGCACGCGTAGCTCGGGGTCGACCACCGCGTCGTCGTCGATGCCCATCGCGCAGGTGCCCACCGGGTGGTAGATGGTCTGAGCGGTGGCGCGGATGTGCGCAATCAGGTCGGCGTCGGAGTCCGAGGCGGGCAGGCTCACCGGGTCGGCGAGGCGTCCGGCCAACGGGGTGCCGGCCAGGATGCGCATCGCGACGCGCAGGCCCTCGATGTGGCTGCGCAGGTCCTCCGGGTGGTGGTAGTAGTTGTGCACGATGCACGGCTTCGCGGTCGGATCCGGGGAGACGAGCCTGAGCTCGCCTCGCGCGCGTGGCGTGAGTAAACACGCGCCGATGGACACTCCATGCGCGCCGACGGGCGCCAGCCCTTCTTCGGTGTAGAGCACCGGCATCATGAACAGCTGGATGTCGGGCGCGGGCAGACCGTCGCGGGTGCGGATGAACCCCCCGGCCTCGGCGACGTTGGAAGTCAACGGTCCCTGGCCGGCGGCGTAGCGGTCCAGGTTCTGCGCGCTCGTCGCGCCGAACAGCCCATCCGGACCCGCGCAGCGAGCCGCGACGGCACTAACGGGGTGGTCGGACAGGTTGCGCCCAACGCCGGGCAGCTCGGCCATCGGGGCGATGCCCAGCGCGGCCAGCTCGTCGGGTCGCCCGATCCCGGAGAGCATCAGCAGCTGCGGCGACCCGTAGGTCCCGGCGCAGAGGATCACCTCCCGCTCGGCATCGAATTCCACCGGTCGCCCGTATTGCAGGCCTGCCACGCCGATCGCACGTTCGCCGGCGAAGCGCACCCGAGTGATCTGTACGTGGGTCTGCACGGACAGGTTCGCCCGGTCGGCTACCGGGTGCAGGTAGCAGGCCGCCGAGCTGGCTCGCTGTCCGTCGCGCTGGGTGACTTGGTAAAAGCCCACTCCGTCCTGCTCGGCCCCGTTGAAGTCGTCGTTGGCCGAAAGTCCGGCCGCCAGCGCCGCTTCCAGTGCAACCTCACTGATCGGGCTGCGGTACCGCAGGTCGCTCACGGCCAGCGGGCCGCCCACCCCGTGGAACTCGTTGGCGCCCCGCTCGTTGTCCTCGGCGCGCAGGAAGCAGGGCAGCATGTCCGCCCAACCCCAGCCCGCACAGCCCCGCCCGCGCCACCCGTCGTAGTCGACCCGGTTTCCCCGCATGTAGACCATTGCGTTGATCGACGACGAGCCCCCGAGCACCTTGCCGCGCGGCAGATAGATTCGCCGACCGTTGCATCCGGGCTCGTAGTGCGAGGAATAGTCCCAGTCCACGTCGCTGCGGAACAGCGCGCCGAACGCGATCGGCATATGGATCAACTCGTTGGTGTCTTCGCCGCCGGCCTCGATCAGTAGCACCCGCACGCCCGGGTCCTCCGATAGCCGGCGGGCGAGCACGCAGCCAGCGGAGCCAGCGCCGACGATGACGTAATCGTGCGGACGAGAAGTAACCATGACCCACCCCAATCCCTGGCAAGCAAGCCTGTGGACGTATGAGCGTGTGATCGCCCGGCCGATGCGCCGGGTCACGGTGGGTCACGGTAGGGGCGAGCGGGTGGACAAACATCTGCTGATCCGCAGATGGCTCGATCAGATTCCTCGACGCGCCGCCACCGCCGCCAGCTCCGCGGGGGTGCGCACCTCGAGCTGTGCGAACACGTGACGCAGGTGGGTGCGCACCGTTCCCTCACCGATCCGCCACCGGGCACGGTTGTGCTCCCGCCACGGCGGGCGGGCAGCACGGCGGCGAGCTGAGAGAGTCGCATTCGCGCCGCCGCCGGAGCGCCCGCGGCCGCTGCATGCTGCTAGATGATCAGGCGCCTGTCTGGCTGGTCGGCGGCGCGTGGATCTCGTTGGGCTCGTGGGTGTCCTGCTGTCTAGATTCGACCCAGCTGTGGTGGTCCGGATTTGGCCGCGCGGCTGCCCGTTCGCGACGTCGCTCGTCTAGTTGTTCGAGCATGGTGACGCCCTGGCCCATGTCGGGTAACGCTGCCATCTGCGCGGCCAGAGCGGCGGCGCGGTGCCGGTGGGTGGGGTTGGCGAGCACCGCGAGGGCTTGTTCGCGGATACGCCGCGGGGTGCGCTCGTGGGGTCGGACGACCCGGGCGATGCCGAGGGCCTCGGCGCGGTCGGCGCTGTAGTGCTGGTCGCTGGCGATCGGTATGACGAGCATGGGTGTGCCGGCGCGGGCGGCTTCCTTGACGCTGTTGAAGCCGCCGTGGGTGACGAACAGCGCGCAGCCGCCGAGCAGTTCTGGGATGGGCAGGGTGGGCTCGATGTGCACGTTCGGTGCCCCCGCCAGCGCGTCCGCCGAGGTCGCCGGGCAGGCCGCAAGCCCGTGCTGGGGGTGGCCGACGGCGACCGCGAGGTTGAGCCGCTCACGGCCCAGCCCAGCCACGATGGCCTCGTACAGGCCCGGCGTCCGGAAGAAGATCGTGCCGAGCGAGGCCAGTACGGTGGGCTGGTCGGGCAACCTCGCCCACCAGTCGGGGACCGGGTCACCGGGTCGAGGCGGGTCGACGTGGCGCAGGAAGCGGATGGTGGCCGGGAACCGGGCGTCGGGGCCGAAGAACTCCGCGGGCATGAACGACAGATGCAGATACCGGTAGACCATCGTGGCGCTCGGGTCGGGAGCCAGCCCGGCCGCGGCGCGCAGGGGCTCCAGAGCGGCCGCGGTGACCTCGCGCAGGTCGAGCGCGGCGTCGGCGGCAGCGGCCACCGAAGCGTGCGGGATGCCCAGCGCCTCGGCTGCCACGCAGCCGCTGTACTCCGAGGACTCGCGCACGATCAAGTCGGGTTTCCAGCTTCGGGCCAGCGCGAGGACGTCGGGCAGCATCCGTCGCGCGGCGGCGCGGACGAACAGGTTGTTCGTCACCCAGGCATGGCGGGCGTGCCCGCGCAGCTGCGCCAGGTCCGGCATCTCGACTCCGGCCTCGGCGACCAGGGTCGGGAAGTAGTCCGGGCTGGAGAACAGAAAGTCGATCCCCACGGGGTGGGTGTCGAACCCATGCATGCCCACCGTCGGGGCGAAGGAGGCCGCGCAGGCGAACCGGACCTCGTGACCGGCAATGACCAGGGCGCGGGCCAGCGGCACCAGGGGGTGCAGGCTCCCGGTCGCGGGGATGAGCGTGAACAGCACCCGCATGAGGTCCACCTCCGCCGATACCCCGACAGCGCGCCCGAGACCACGTGCGAGGGTGACCTCCAGGACCGCTACACCAGGTCCTCAGGCACGGCTCCGGGGCGAGCTGGACCCTCAAAATTGATGTTAGTAGAGTTAACACGAGATCCGGTAGAGCAGTCAATACGGCAGGAGGGCGACGTGGGCGTGCGTGCCGCGGCCACCGAGGCCACCGGTCAGCGGATCCTGGACGCGGCGACCGCACTGTTCGGCGAGCAGCTATTCGACCAGGTGTCGCTGGCCGCAGTGGCGCGGCAAGCCGGAGTGACGGTCCAGACCGTCATCCGCCGTTTCGGCTCGAAGGAGCAGCTGCACCTCACGGTGGCCCGACGTCGCTCGGTCGAGCTGCGCGCCGCCCGCGACGCCGCACCCGTGGGCGACGTGGCCGGAGCTCTGACACTGCTACTCGAAGGCTACGAACGCTGGGGCGAGGAGATCCTGCACCTGCTCGCCCAGGAGCGCCGCAGCCCGGTGATCGGAGAGATCCTCGACGGCGCCCGCCGCTACCACCAGGCCTGGGTCGCCCGGATGTTCGCCCCACAGCTGGCCCACCTCGAGGCATCCCCACGACAACAACACGAGCTGGGACAACAACACGAGCTGGCCAAGCTGGTCGCCGCCACCGACCTCTACACCTGGAAGGTGCTCCGCCACGACACACGGCTCGACGCCGACCAGACCCGCATCGCCATCACCGAGATCGTCACCGCGATCATCGATCGACTCGAACCCCACGACCAGGACAGCTAGCGCGCCCGAAACCCTCCGAACCCTCCACGGCAGGATTAACCCGGAACCCGGTCGGCACGACCCGCGCAGACCCCGCGAGACGATTGATCGAGGTGGGCGAGGTCCAATCGCCGACCTACCGCTTCCGAAAGCGGCAGCTCTTTCGTTCACGCAGCCTCCGTAGTTGCGCCGACGGCAAGAGCCGCGTAGCGACAGCTAAGCCGGCGTGCGATCCACAACGCGTTCGCCTGGGGCGGGACGAGCCAAGACCACTGGTGAGAGCGCTGACCAATGGACAGCAGCGCCTCAAGACCAACTGGGGCACCGAGGTGTACGCACGACCGATGGAACAGCCAGGGTCTCAGTTGCGACTGAGACCCTCGTCCACAATCTGATCTTCAGGCAGCTAAATGCACAGGTCAAGACGATGGCCAGGGGCGGGGTCGAACCGCCGACCTGCCGCTTTTCAGGTCTCGGGAACTGAGACGGCCCAAGATCGTCAAGCCCATCGGCCCGACGATTTCGCACCGCATCCCCTCTGGAGTCGGACGACACACCCACGGGGATGTGGACACACTCGCGTACACGAAAGCCATGGTCGTGCCGGAGGTTCTCTCGGTGTGGGAGTTCCGCGCTGGGTTGGCCGCGACGATAGCGCGGGTCGCTGAGGGGGCGCCGGCGTTCGTGGGTGCGCATCGCAAGCCGGAGGTCGTGGTCATGTCGGTGGAGCAGTACGAGGCGCTGGTGCGCCCGGCGCACCAACGCGAGGCGGTCGCCGAGGCGTTGGCGTCGGTGCGGGCCGAGGGCCTCGAACCGAGTCTGGACGCTCTCGAACTGCTGGAGAAGATCGCCGCCGGTCAGCCTGACGAAGCCGAGGGCATCGAAAGACTGCGCGCCCGATACCAGCAGTGAACCTGCCGCCGGGCCCGCGTTCGGGGACCGACCACCCAGTCGGCGTCTCCTTCGCCGACGCCTACACAACCATCATCCACAGACCCTGAATCAGCCCATGGATCGATCAGTCTCATCGTGGCCATCGGGTTGCCACAGATACCACTGGTGACCCGCGACAGTGCTGTCGAACGTTCCGACCCAGTCCAGGTAGTGGGGTCCGTCCCTGGCGCGCCTGCGCCGCCAGCAACGGGTTAGTCCAGGGTTGGCCCCGGGCCAGGACGTTCAGGTCCACGCGGCGGTACTGCGGCAGGCGGTCTGCTTGCGCGATCCGCGAAGTCGCGGCGCGTCGGTCGCCTCGACCCGGTTTTCGTCGGTTTACGCTTGCGCCCTCTGTTGACCCGGCTCACCCGGCAAGGGGTCCACAGCTGCCCCTCGGGACTCGGTGTGACCGAGCCACTACAGTGAGTTGAACTACCGACGACTGCGATGCGGGAGTTCGATGACCGCCGTTCCCCTGTCCCCGGCCGCGGAATCGCCCGCCACACTGGCGCTGGCCGAGTTGGTAGCCCGGTTGGCCGCTGCCGCGCCGATCGATCCGGCGGTGTCCGCGCTGGTCGACCATGCGGTGGGGGTGCTGCGGCGGCCGGGGTTCGACACGCTGCTGTCGCTGCCCCAGTTGGCCTTCGAGCCGTTCGACTACCAGCGGGAGACGGCCTCGACGGTGCTGCGCCGGATGCGCGGCCGGGCGATCCTGGCCGACGAGGTGGGCCTGGGCAAGACCATCGAGGCCGGGCTGATCCTGTCCGAGCTGCGGTTGCGCGGCCTGGCGGAGCGGACGCTGGTCGTGACTCCGGCCGGCCTGGTCGAACAGTGGCGCGACGAACTGGAGCGCAAGTTCGGCCTGCCCACGGCGATCCTCACCGGCCGCGACACCGTCCCGGACGGGCCCGGCAACCGGCCGGTACTGCTGGCCTCACTGGCCACCGCCCGCCGGGACCCGCTGAAGGCGACGCTCACCAAGGCCGGGTGGGACCTGGTGATCGCCGACGAGGCACACCGACTTCGGTCCGCGCGCAGCGCCTCGGGCAAGCTGATCCGGACGCTGACCGCACGGTTCCTGTTGCTGCTGACCGCCACCCCGGTGGAGAACCGCCTGCAGGACCTGTATGAGATGATCTCCCTGGTCGCCCCCGGTCTGCTCGGCACTCCGACCCAGTTCCGCTCCCGGCACACCACAGCCGGCGCAGACGTGACCAAGCCGCGCAACCTGGCCGAGCTGCGGACCAAGACCCGCCAGGTGATGGTGCGACACCGGCGCGCCGAGGTCGCGCTGCGGCTGCCGCAACGGCTGGCCGAGACGGTGCTGGTCACCCCGGACGCGAACGAACGGGCCCTCTACGCGGAGTTGACCGACCGGGTCCGGAGGGAGGCCAGGGATGCCCCGGCCGGACGGCGCTTGGCCCTGCGCTCAGTGGCTCGGCTGGCCGGCTCCACCCCGGCCGCGGCGGCTCCGACCCTGGCCAAGCTTGGCTGGACCGATCTGGCCGCCCGGGCCGAGGCGATGGCCGACCCGGCCAAGGTCCTCCTGCTGCTGCGCAAACTGGACGAGCACGTGGCGCGGGGCGAGAAGGTGCTGGTGTTCACCGCATTTCGGCAGACGCTGGAGGCGGTGGCCGCCTCGGTGTCGGCGAGGGGCATCGACGCCGCCGTCTACCACGGCAGCCTGCCCCGCGCGGAGAAGGAGCGGGCGATCCACGCGTTCCGTGAAGATGTTCCGGTGTTGCTGTCCACCGAGTCCGCCGGCGAGGGTCGCAACCTGCAGTTCTGCCACGTCATGATCAACCTCGACCTGCCGTGGAACCCGATGCAGATCGAACAGCGGCTGGGCCGCCTGCACCGGGTCGGCCAGACCGACGACGTGGTGCTGACCAACCTGGTCTCCCGGGGGAGTATTGAGGAACGGATCCTGCACATACTGGAAACCAAGATCAATATGTTCGAGCTGGTCGTCGGGGAGCTCGACATGATCCTGGGGCGGATCGACGAGGACTTCGACTTTGAGCAGGCCGTGTTCGACGCCTTCACCAGCACCGAGGACGACGCCGCCTTCACCCGTCGGATGGACCAGATCGGCGACAGTCTCGCCGCCGCGCGTGGCAGCTATGTACAGGACCGGACCAGCGTCGACACCCTGGTCGGGGAGGACGAGTGACCGGCCCCCACGGCCCGGCTTTCTCCTTCTGGCTGAACTATGTGGACTCCCGGGGCGGGCTCTGGGAGCAGTCCGGCGACGCCGTCCTCGCGGTGCTGCCCGATCGCCTGAGCACCGCGCACGACCTGCCGGAAAGCACGCTGATCACCGATGACCCGGACATCTCCCGGGAGGACGGTGTGCTGTTCCTCGGCGCCGGCCACCCGGCGATCGACCAGGCGGCGGGCACGGTCATCGCGGACGGCGACATCGGCACCCTCACCCTGGAGCATCGCTCCCGTCCGCTGTCCACCGAGGAGTTGCTCACCAAGATTCGGGATCAGGTCGCGGTCGATCACGGGCGGATCGACGCCAACGGTGCCCCGATCGTGTCGGCGCGATCGTTGCTGCGGCTGGAGGTGCTGGTCAGCCACACGGTGTCGGCCGAGGAGCAGTTCACCGAGGTCGCCGGGCACCTGGTCGACGTGCCGTCCCGGGTAGTGTGGCCCGAGCCCTCGTCCGGCCGGCTGCGCAGCGCGCTCGCCGCCGCCTCGATTCCCTCCGTGACCGCACCTCTGCGTGCCGTTGACAAGAACCTCCTGCTCAGGGCCCTGATCGCCGCCTACCAGGAGCTGGATGCCGCCGCCGCGGGGCGTGGCCAGCAATTGGCGTCCGGCGCCGATGCCGAGCGCGCCGCGGAGATCGCCCGGGCCGGCGAGTACTACGCCGCCGCCCTCGCCACCCTGGACAAGCGCCGGGTCGATGCGGACGCCCAGCGTCAAGAGCTGTTGGCTGCCCGGGCCGAGGCCACCCGCGCCGAACGCGACCGGCGGCTGACCGAGATCAACGAGAAGTACCGGCACCGGCACGAGCTGCGCCCCTACCGGCTGCATCTGGTCGACGTCCCGGTGCTGCGCCTGGCTACGGACGTGCGCCGGGGCGAACGTCGCTGGCCTCTGGTCTTCGACTATCTACCCCTGCTCGGAATGGTCGCCCCCACCCGCTGCCCCAGCTGCGATGCCCACGCTCCGCTGGTCGCGACAAAAGCCCAGCTCGGCTGCACCACCTGCGTGCCGGTGCGGATGGCGGAACCAGCGGCCGCGCCGCCGCCCCCGAAGCCGATACCGGCGGTCAAGCCGGCATCGAAGCCGCCCGCTGCCAAGAGCCTGCCACCAGCCCGGAAGCCGCTGACCGGGAACTCCGCGCCACAGAAACCGGCGACTCGGAAACCTGCGGCACAGCAGCCGCCGGCCCGGAAGCCGGCCACCCAGAAACCCACGGCGCGGCAATCCGGCCTTTCGCCCCAGCTCGACGCCTTGTCCGGCGCCTTGGCGCCGCAGCCGGACGACGGCCGGCCGTTCCTGCCCGGCAAACCGGAGGACAAGAAGGTCGCCGCCTTCTGGGACCACGTCGCCCTCGGCGAGCGCCGCAAGCTCGCCCGGCTGATCGCACCCGAATCACCGCTGGCCGCGCTCGTCCGGCTGTACGGCCCGTCCGGTCCGCTGCACGGGATCGGCGTGCCGGTCGGCCAGATGCCGGTGAGCATCACCAGCGGCAACTACGACCGCCCGGTGGCCGGAGGGCGTGGCGGCACCGCCGGCGAGCTGCGCACCCGACAGGGCGAGTACGAGTACCTGCTGCTCTGGTCGCCGGACCGGCTGCTCGAGGAGATCTGTCCGTACTCGACCCCGTGGCACCTGGGGCGAGCCGCCAGCTTCGCCCGAACCTGGATCACCCAGGCCCCGCCGCCCGGCCAGGTCGATCTCGACATGGTGGCCACCCTGCTGTTGACCCGCACCACGGCCCGCCACGGGCTGGCGTTCACCGCCCGCTCGCTGGCCGCCTGGTGGCGGCTGCCCGACGCCGAGAGCCTGCTCGCCCGCTTCGGTCCTCGGGTCCTCGCCGCGACGCTGGACCGGGCCATCCGCTACTGGTCCGGCGCCCCGCACGCCAGCTACCCGGAGGCCGCCGAGGCCTTCCGCACCGACGAGGACCTGATACGCAAGGCCACCCCGCCGCTGCAGAAGCGCCTCCAGCTCAGCACCACCCGCAACTGGTAGCGCCCCCGCACGTTCAGCCAAGTCATCGACAACGCGCTCCCCCAGGCTCTCGTCCCCCGACAACGCGAATCAAGCAGCCCCATCGTGCTTCGCGCCAGCCCCGGAGCCCCCTCCTCGGCGTTGACCTCGATGACGGCGCCGCATTACGTGATCTCATGGACGGTGTAGGCCGGTGCCGCGCTGCAGGAACACCCTTGATCCCAACCGGTGCAAGCAATTGATCTTGGTGTAAGTCGTCGGTGATACCGAGCCGACGAGGAGCCGCCGCAGCGGCGAACGCTCGGGCACAGCCGATCCCACTGTCTGCCCGCCCCACCTGCCCGTCCCGCAGCGCCGCCCGCATCCTGCGCCGCCAGCAAGTACGCGAACACTCGACCGATCGTGGAAGCGGCGGGTACAAATGAGCCCCTCGCGTCAGCCATTAATCTTGAAAATCGCATTTGCGCAGGTCAGACTTCGTGGCCAGGGGCGGGGTCGAACCGCCGACCTACCGCTTTTCAGATATCCGGTAGACCGTTCACATGGTCGCTCGTGACGCTCGTGTGCTGGTCAGCGACATCCGTGCGACTCATGAGACTCACTGATCTGAACGGTACTGAGACCCTAACTGAGACCCTTCGACCCGTCGCCGCTCTAGCGGCCGGCGATCTCTTCTCGAGCCACCCGGCGGGCGATCTCTTCGATCTCGCTGACCGTGGGGCTGGCGCGCCGTTGCCCCTGGATCGCCTCCCGCAGCAGCCGCCGTACCAGCGCCGAGGTCGGAATCTGCGCCTCAGTGGCCCGCTGACGCAGCTGGATGTCCAGCTCTCGGTCGATACGCAGATGCAGCGGTACATCCAGCGCTCCGGCCTTCTCCGCGATCTCGGCCTCGATGGCCTCGGCCTCCTCCTCTGCGACCGCGGCGCGGATGGCCTCGTGCCGGCGGCGGCGAGCAGCAC
>DASWST010000051.1:0-8795 GCA_036402515.1 Pseudonocardia sp. | reverse complement strand
CTCGCGAGCGTTTCACACCGGCGGTTGGACGAAAACGTGCGACGCTAACGGTGGCAGGCAGGGTTCGACCGGCGCGCCGGCCGAGGACACGGACGGGGACTGGTATGCGGGTCTGGGGTGCCATCGTGGTGGGAATCATCTGCGTGCTGATCGGCGCGCTGTGGTTCCTGCAAGGCGTGGGCGTGGTCGGTGGCAGCTTCATGACCGGCAGCAAGCTCTGGTTGTTCATCGGCCTGGTGGTGCTGCTGGCCGGGATCGCATTGCTGCGCACCGGCTTCCGAGCCCGACGCCAGGGCGCAAGCCGAGACCAGGGCTGACTCGAGAGACCGGGCTGACTCGACAGACCAGGGCTGACTCGAGAGACCAGAGCTGACCCGGCGGCCGGACCGACCGCCGGGTTCCCACGCTAGTGGATGTGCGACTGGTAGTTGTGGCTGTCGTCGTACTGGCTGTCGTTGTGCGAGTTCAACGAGTTGTGGCTGTCGTCGCGTGAGGCGTCCTCGAAGCTGCTGTGCTGGCTGGTGTCCGTCTCGTGCTGGTCGGCGTAGCTGTTCGCGTGCCCGTCCGGGCCGGCGGCATTGACCGAGGTGGATCCGTCGCCGGAGTTGTGTACGTCGGTGCGGGTGTCGCTCTCCGTGCTGCTGCCCAGGGCGTTGCCGCCGATGGACAGCGACCCGCCGTCGCCGAACTTGCTGTCGCCGAGGTCGGCGGTGTTCGCCGCACCGGTGCCGAACGCGGTGGTGTTGTCGTCGCCGGTGACCGCGTGGAGGTTCTCGCCGATGACGTTCCCGTCGCCTGGGGTGATCGTGCTGCCCAGGATGTCCCCGTGGGTCGCCACCGCGCCGTCACCGGAGGCCACCACCGGGTCCATGTCCAGGTGCTGGTCGAAGTCGCCGCCGTCGGTGTCGATGTGCTGGTGGACCGAGTTGTCGATGATCGTCTCGCGGTGCACGACGGTCTCGTAGTTGTTGATGTAGTGCTTCAGGTAGTGCGAGCCACCGCCATGGTGGTCGTGGTCGTGCGACGGGGACGGCAGGTGGAACTCTTTGTCCGCATGCGCGGGTGCGCAGTCGGCCGCGAGACACAGCGCGTCGTGCACGTCTCCGCTGGAGAGGTTGGGAAAGCCATACCGCGAGGCGTAGCCGTCAGGATCGGACCTGAACTCCGCGCGCGCGTCGGTATCGCCGAGCAGCTTCATGATCCAGTCAAGGAGCGAGGGCGACGTCGAGGTGGTCATGACGCGATCTCCTGGTGGGTTAGCCGGCCGTGACTACCGGTGGTGCGTGTGTGTTGCCGGACACGCTATGTCCTGCAATCACGCACAAGATCGCGAAACAATCGACCAGGTGACGCCCGACCAGGTGGATCACCGGGAAGCCAACCCGCGAGAGTGATCGTGCCGACGTTGGCTGAGCCTGGCTGAGATCGGCGAAGCGCCGAGCGTTCTCAGCATTCTGAAGATCGCCGCACCGACTGTTATAGCCGGCACTACCTGCTGATTCAGCTCAGCGAAGCGGTAATTTATCGCGCAACAAGCTGAGACAGGTGGGATTGCCGCGCGAAACCTGAGTAGCCAGGCTTCGTTGGAGGATCGTCACCGGCCGAACATCAGGCCAGCCGGGGGTCATGTCCCCGCCGACGCTCATCGGTGTTCTCAGGAATGACCCGATTTCCGACGAGCGTGGTGACTGTTGCCAGTATTCGGACGGGGGGCGAATGACGCTAGCAACGGATTCACACGGTCGGCATTCGGTGGCGCCGAGCCACGAGCAGCATCTGTTTGACTCGGACGAGTATGGCCGTCGCGGGCCCGATTTTGCGGCAATTCGTAGCAGTGCCGAGTTCGGCACGTTGCGCCGGCGATCTCGTCGTTTCGTCTTTCCGATGTTCGCGCTGGTCATGGCCTGGTACATGACCTTCGTGCTGCTCGCCGCATATGCCCACGGATTCATGGCCACCAAGGTCCTGGGTCTGATCAACATGGGCATTGTCCTGGGATTGGCCCAGTTCCTCAGCACCGTGGTGGTCATGCTGCTCTACTGCCGGTACGCCAAACGCCGGTTGGACCCGGCGCTGGAGGCGGTCCGGGCCCGGGCGGGGGTGGCGTCATGACCGGTGCGCACGTATTGAACATGGCGGTCTCGACCACCGCGCCATCCACAACGGAGGTCGGCGCCAATCCGGTACTGAATCTCGGGATGTTCGTCGGATTCGTCGCCGTCACCCTCTACATCGTCCACCGGGTGAGTAGCGGGAACAACACCACCAGCAGCTACTACGCCGCCGGCGGCCAGTTCACCGGTGGCCAGAACGGGATCGCGCTGTCCGGTGACTTCCTGTCGGCGGCATCCTTCCTGGGCATCGCCGGCGGGATCGCGGTGCACGGCTACGACAGCTTTGTGTACTCGGTGGGCTGGGTGGTGGCCTGGCTGGTCGGGCTGTTGCTGATCGCCGAGATGCTGCGCAACACCGGCCGGTTCACCATGGGCGACGTGCTGGCCTATCGGATGCGCCAGCGCCCGGTGCGGATCGCGGCGGCCACCTCAACGCTGCTGATCTCCTACTTCTACCTACTCGCCCAGATCGCCGGCGCCGGTGGCCTGGTGTCACTGCTGCTGAACATCACCAGCAAGCTGGGCCAGTCGATCGCCATCGTGGTGGCCGGCGCGATCATGATTCTCTACGTGCTGATCGGCGGGATGAAGGGCACCACCTGGGTGCAGATCATCAAGGCCACCTTGCTGCTGTTGTGCATGGCCCTGATCACCATCTTCCTGCTGGGCCGGTTCGGCTTCGACTTCTCCGGCATCCTGGGGCAGGCCACCCAACACAACAGCCTGGGCAGCGCGATCCTTGCCCCGGGCACCCTTTACGGCAAGAACGAGCTGGACTTCGTGTCCCTGGCGCTTGCCCTGGTGCTGGGTATCTGCAGCCTCCCGCACGTGCTGATGCGGTTCTACACGGTGCCCAACGCCAAGCAGGTCCGCCGCTCGTTGGTCTGGGCGATCTGGTCCATGGTCGGCTTCTACTTCTGCACCCTGGTGGTGGGTTACAGCGCGATGGCCATGGTCGGCGCGGACGCCATCCTGCACGCACCCGGCAAGGAGAACTCGGCGGCGCCGCTGCTGGCCTACGCGCTCGGCGGCCCGGTGCTGCTCGGCCTGGTGTCCGCCGTCGCGTTCGCCACCATCCTCGCTGTGGTGGCCGGGCTGACCCTGACCGCGTCGGTGTCCTTCGCGCACGACGTGTACGCCAGCATCATCAAGCGTGGTGACTCCGAGCCGGGTCGGGAGGTCCGGGTCGCCCGGCTCACCGCGGTCATCATGGGCGTGCTCGCCATCCTCGGCGGCATCCTGGTGAACGGGAAGAACGTGGCCTTCCTGGTCGCGCTGGCGCTCGCGCTGGCCGCGTCGGCCAACCTGTCCACCCTGCTGTACTCGCTGTTCTGGCGACGCTTCAACACTGCGGGCGCGCTGGCCAGCATCTACGGCGGGCTGGGCTCGTGCATGCTGTTGATCGTCTTTTCCCCGGTGGTGTCCGGCAGCCCGGACGCGATCTTCCCGAACATGGACTTCCACGTGTTCCCGCTGAGCAACCCGGGCATCGTGTCGATCCCGTTCTCCTTCGTCTGCGGCTTCGTCGCCACGTTAGTCGGGTCCCGGTCGGACCCGGCGCTGCAGACCGAGATGGAGGTTCGGGCGCTCACCGGGATCGGCTCGGGCCTACCGACCTGACCACACATCGCCTCAAACCCCGTCAGCTCAGCCGGCCCCCGAGGTCGGCTGAGCTGACGGAACGCTGAGTGCTTGTTGCCGAGTAGTGACCCATTGCATAGCTTGCCGGCAGGACATGATCGGCGCGGATCGCGCCGGAAGGGGGAGCGGCTGCATGACCGCTGCTGGGTTCCTAGATCGTTCGCGGATCGTCGCGCCGCCCGGCTGGAGCCGCTGGCTGATACCGCCGGCCGCGTTGTCGATCCACCTGGCAATCGGTCAGGCCTATGCCTGGAGCGTGTTCAAGGATCCGCTGAGCGCAACCTTGCTCAAGGGCTCGAGCTGGTCAGGGACGCTGAGCGCGCTGCCGTTCACGCTGGGCATCGTGATGCTGGGGGTGTCCGCCGCGCTGTTCGGCACCGCGGTGGATCACCGGGGGCCGCGCTGGGCGATGGTGGTGGCCACCGCGTGTTTCTCGGCGGGTTTCCTGATCTCCGCGGCGGGTGTGGCGCTCGGCCAGTTCTGGCTGGTGATCGTCGGATACGGGTTCGTCGGCGGAATCGGGCTGGGCATCGGTTACATCTCGCCGGTGTCGACTTTGATCAAGTGGTTTCCGGACCGGCCGGGGATGGCCACCGGGATCGCCATCATGGGCTTTGGCGGCGGGGCGTTGATCGCCTCTCCGTGGTCGAGCTCGATGCTCAGCGCGTTCGGCGCGACCGGGCCGAACGCGGCGCCGGGTGGGATCGCCAAGACCTTCCTGATCATGGGAATCGGCTACGCGATCTTCATGTCGATGGGTTGGCTGTTGATCCGGGTACCCGCCGACGGGTGGCGGCCAGCCGGCTGGAACCCCGCCTCGGTGCGCGAGCGGCCGCTGGTCAGCACCGCGAACGTATCGGCCAAAAACGCGGTCAAGACCCCGCAGTTCTGGTTGCTGTGGGTCGTGCTCTGCTTCAACGTGACCGCGGGCATCGGCATCCTGGAGCGGGCCGCGCCGCTCTACCAGGACTTCTTCCGTGGTGAGGCGCCGGCGAAGGGGCTGGCCGCGATCGCCGCGGGGTTCGTCGCGATTCTGTCGCTGGCCAACATGCTGGGCCGGTTCGTCTGGTCGAGCACCTCAGACCTGATCGGGCGTAAGAACATCTACCGGATCTACCTGGGCGTCGGCGCGATGCTCTACCTGGTACTGCTCTTCGTGGGCAACGTCAACAAGGCGCTGTTCCTGATCTGCGCGATGCTGATCCTGTCCTTCTACGGGGCCGGGTTCGCAACCGTGCCGGCGTACCTGCGGGACCTGTTCGGCACCTACGAGGTGGGCGCCATCCACGGCCGGCTGCTGACCGCATGGTCGGTCGCCGGGGTGCTCGGGCCGATCATCGTGGACGCCCTCGCGGACCGGCAGCAGAGGGCTGGACTCTCCGGCCCGGTGCTCTACACCTTCTCCTTCGACATCATGATCGCGCTGCTGATCGTCGGCTTCATCTGCAACGAGCTGATCAAACCCGTCGATCCGAAGTTCCACGAACCAGTCAGCGGAGACCTCGCCTCGGCCGGAAGGGCGGAGTAGTACATGTCGGACAGCACCCCGGAGGCCACCTCGCCCGTCCGGCTGGTCGTGACCGTGATCGCCTGGCTCTGGGTACTGGTCCCGTTCCTGTACGGAGTCTGGCAGCTGCTGATCAAGGTGGTGCCGCTGTTCAGCCGCTGACGCACTGATCAGCAGCGCCGGGCCCGGGCCAGCCAGGCGAGCAGGTCGGCAGGTCCGGTCGCGGGAAGCCCGAGGTTGGCCCGGTCCTCGTCGCTGGGGATGGCCCGGTACCGGCTGGGCACCACGTGCTCGAGCACCCAACCGGGGTCGCGGAACGCCGCACGGATGGCCGCCTCGCTGATCCTCGGTCCGAACCCGGGCTCGACGTCGGAGAGCGCGAGCACGTGCACCACCGCGCCGGGGCGGGTGGCGGCGTACAGGGAGCGCACGTAGCGGACCTGGTCACCGGCGTCGAACACGTGGAACAGCGCGCTGTCCACCACCGTGTCGAAGCCGCCGAGCCCGTCCAGCCGCAGCGCGTCGGCCACCGCGAACCGCGCGGACACACCGTGGCGCAGCGCGTTCTCCCTGGCCTGTTCAACGGCGGCCGGAGCGAAATCCACGCCGAGCACGTCGTAGCCCAGCCGGGCCAGGTGGATGGTGTGCTCGCCGGCGCCGCACCCCACGTCGAGCACCGAGCCGCCGATCAACCCGGCCCGCTCCAACTCGACGATGGCCGGCTGTGGCTCGCCGATCACCCAGGGGGCGGATCCGCGCAGGTAGGCGTCCTGGAACTTGGACTGGGGGACGGTGTCCATCGGTGCTCCTCGCGAAACTCGGTGATCAGGCCACCAGCGTGGAACATCAATCGAGGTTGAGGTCAACCCCTCGGGTGGTCAGGCTCGCTTGGGGTTGGCTGGCGGGATGTTGATCGGGATCTCGCCGCCGAGGCGGTACCCGGGGGCGAGTTCGAGCTCGTCGCCGCTCCAGAACCGGCCGGGGTCGTAGTAGCTCGGCCTCCGGTCGCCGGGGAGCAGCCCCATCAACTGATAGGTCAGCGCGACCACTTCGGCGCAGTACGCGGTCTCCAGCTCGGCGCTTTCCGCCGGTGTGCGCGGTCGGCGAGCGAGCCGGGGCAGCCGGGCGCTCCCGGGTATCCAGCGCACGCCGTTCGGCTGGCCGCGGCCAGGCCGTTCGAGGCGGGGCAGCCGGTCGGGCCGAGGCACCCGGCCGAGTACCCAGCGGGAGGCCATCCGGGTGGTGGACGGGAATGGGGTGCCGTCCAGCCGCGCGATCGCGCGCAGCACGCCGTCCTCCATCTCCCGGCTGATCGGGGTGTCCAGCTGGCGCAGCCAACCGCGCTGGCCGTACCGGTTCGCCCATACGACGGCCGCATCCCGCAGGTCGTGCAGTTGCACCCCGCGCTGGTGCGTGCCGGTCCACATGTCCGGCAGCGATCGGCCCAGCTCGGCGTGCCACATCAGCGGCGGGAGGTCGTCCAGCACCACCGACATCCCGACGTGGTTGACCGGGCTGTTCGTGGTGACGCGGATCGCCCGGTCAGCCACCGAGCTGCCGCGAAACAGCCAGATATCGCCGGTGCGGGTGACTTCGAGCGCCGCGTCGAGCTCGATGGGGGTGCTGGGCACGGCGGCCAGGATAGATCGTTCTACTCTGCGCGCCATGCGCTGGTGGAAAGTAGTGGGGTTGGCCGGGCTGGCCGGGGTCGCCGCGACGGGTGTGGTGCTCGCCCGGGCCGAGCGGGAGCGGCGGGCGTACACCCCGGAAGAGATCAGGGCTCGATTGCACGAACGGGCCGCTCAGGTGGGCCGCGAGGAGCCGGAGACGGGACGCTAGCCTAGCGACTCGTAGACCACGTGTGAGAGAGGATCGAGCCTCGCCATGTGGCGTTGTGGGGCCAGCACACCGTGAAGCCGCGGCAGCAGAAACAGAGTTACCATTCGGTGCCCGGGCACCGGATTGACCCGGACGCGCCGAACTGTGTGCGCCCGATCAAACCGGCTGTGCCCGCGGCCTAGACTTTGAGCATGAGTTTTGGCGCCCGCGCCGCCGGGCCGACCGGTGGGAATCACCGGCTCGCCTCGGCCGCGCTCGGCGTTGCCACGGCGTTGATCGCCACCGCGGCGCTGGCCACCGGCACCTGGGGGCCGGCCGCGATGAACCGGGTGCTGGCCGGCGGGTCGGTGTCACCACCCCCGGCGCTGCCCGCCGCGGAGATCTCCATCCAGGCCGGCGCCAACCCGATCGGCGACGGGCTGGTGCCTATCGGGGCCGGGCCGGCGCCGGTCAGCCCGACCACACCGGTCACCGTGGCGGTCCAGCACGGCACCCTGCAGACCGTCCAGGTGACCGATGCCAAGAGCGGTCAGCAGGTCCCCGGCACGCTCGCGCCGGACTCCAAGACCTGGCGGACCACCGCCCCGCTCAGCTACGACGACACCTACCAGGTCGCGGCCGTCGCCGTCGGCGAGGACCGCCAGGTGGCGCGGGAGAGCGGCACGGTGAGCACCGTCCGCCCCGCCGCGCTGACCACCGCCGCGCTGCGGCCGTCGGACGGCGCAACCGTGGGCGTGGGACAGCCGCTGGTGGTCCGGTTCACCCGCCCAGTGGCTGATCGGGCGGCCGCCGTCCGCGCGCTCTCGGTGAGCACCAGCCCTGAGCAGGCCGGCTCCTGGTACTGGATGTCGGCGACCGAGGCGCACTACCGGGCGGAGTCCTACTGGCAGCCGGGCACCACCATCCGGCTCAACGCCAACGTGTTCGGGGTGGACCTGGGCAAGGGGGCGTTCGGCCAGGCCAACCGGGCGGCGACGGTACGGGTTCACGACTCCTGGGTGGCCAAGGCGGACGGCCGGTCCAAGGTGATGCAGATCTTCCACAACGGCACACTCGCCAAGACCATGCCGATCAGCCTCGGCTCCCCGGACCATCCCTCGCATTCCGGCCCGCACGTAGTCTCCGACAAGAAGCCCAGCATCATCATGGACTCCTGCACCTACGGCGTCTGCGAAGGCGACCCCGGGTACTACAAGGAGAAGGTGGACCTGGACCTGCGGATCTCCAACGATGGGGAGTTCGTGCACTCGGCACCCTGGTCGGTGGGCCAGCAGGGCTCGTCGAACGTCTCGCACGGCTGCGTGAACCTCAGCCCGGCGAACGCCCAGTGGTTCTTCTCCCATTTCAACATCGGTGACGTCGTGGAGATCACCAACTCCGGCGGCCCGAGGCTCCCGGTATGGGACACCTACGGAGACTGGACAGTCCCGTGGTCCGAGTGGCAGGCCGGCGGCAAAAGCTAGCCCCGGTATGTGTACGGCGTAAGCGGGTCTACGCCGTACACCTGACGGCGGCGGGAAATCGGCTGCGCGGGATGCTGGCGGCTGGCAGGGTTTCGGCGGTGAGAATCTTGGTTGCCGTAGCACCCAGGGACGTGTGGGACGAGCTGCTTCGCGCGGTCGGCACCAAGGATGCCGACGGCGAGGTGAGCGGGGTGTCCGAGGAGTTCCGCCTCGCCGCCCGCGCCGGCAACC
>DASWST010000050.1:0-2644 GCA_036402515.1 Pseudonocardia sp. | reverse complement strand
CCGTGCGCGCCAACCTGGCGGGCGCGCCCGGCGATCTGGCACCCTCGGGCGACATGACCCACCAACCGATCCGCGCGTTCATCGACGAAGGACCCCGCGCTGGTCAAACCGTGCTGGTCGACGCCGACCCTGACGGCTCGCCACCCCAAGAGATCACTCTCACGGACCCCTCGACCGGCCCACTCCCGATCGAGGAAAGCCCCGACATCGGGAACATGCCCGCTCGCGAGACGACCTACCGACTGCACGACCACGACGACACCCGAGACCTCTATCTGTACCGCGCTGTCACACCCAGCCCATAAGGCGAGGTTGGGCTGGAGGACAGCCGAACATGGAAGTGCTGGGCGTTGCCGATGACGTGGTCGTTGGTGACGATGTCGCCCTGTTTGTCGAACACCACACCCGAACCACGGCGCTGGTCAGTGGTGATCTGTACGACCGAGGGCAGCACCCGCTCGACCACAGCCTGGTAATCGTCCTGCAGCCGCGGGCGGTGCTCGGCAACGGCGACCCAGCGGGGGTTGGCTGGCCCCCGCTGGCTGGCCAGGCGCGGTCGAAGCCTGACCGCCGTGCTGGGCACAGGCAGCGACGGCGAGCAGACAGACTCCCGCTGCCGCGGCAGTGCGATGCGGATGCCGAATCGCCCCCCACCGTTGAAAACGCGTGAGTTCGCTGCTCCCGGGACGTGGCTGCGGTGCAAAGGTTCGCCGAGGTGATCCTTCCCAGGGGTACGCGGACGCGCATTAGGAGGGTCCCGAATAATGCCGGGTGCATCGAACTTCGGCGCGCCCGCAGTGCGCGGCCGCTGCGAAGAGCGCACCGCCCACCATCGCTGTCCACAGCCCGTACCACCCAGGCTCCCGCCCGCGCCGCGCTGAGTCGTCACGGCCATCGACCGTTTCCGCGCTGATCAGGCCCATGATGGCCGGCCACAGCGCGGTGAGCAGAACGTCAGTGGTCCTGGGTTGGTTCGGCCTGTGAGCGGGGTTCGGGGTGTAGGTTCGAGCGGTCACCCCGGCCGGGACGACGCCGCCGGGAACCGCCGGCGACGCGGAAAGAATGCCCCCGCCGCTGGCGTCAAAGCTGGGACGGCGGCCGGCCCGGCGCCCGGGTGGATGAGCGCCAGACAGATCATCGCCGAGACCACTGACAGGGCGATCACGATGGTGTAGCAGCGCCCTTCGAGTGCCAGCAAGTGCAGGCCCAGTCCGCGCGGCCATGGACGCTATCCCCGCGGTTGCGCGCGGCCCCGGCGGTTCACCTGCGGGCCCACTCGGTAACACTGCCGCAATGACGCGGGGAGTCGTGGCTGCTGGGCATCCGGTGACCGCCGAGGCGGGCGCGAGCGCGCTGCGTGCGGGCGGCAATGCGGTCGACGCCGCCCTCGCCGCGATGTGCGCGTCCTTCGTTTGCGAGCCGCTGCTCACCGGTTTGGGCGCCGGTGGCTACATGCTTGTCGGTGCCCCCGGTGGGGAGGACGTGCTGCTGGACTTTTTCGTGGAGGCGCCCGGGCGCGGCGGCGACCCGCCGCGCCGCGCCGAGCTCGTGCCGGTCTCAATCGTCTTCGGTGATGTGGTCCAGATCTTCCACGTGGGCGCCGCCTCGGTCGGCACCTATGGTTGCCCGGCCGGGATCTGCGCGGCGCACGCGCGGTTCGCGTCGCTGCCGCTGGTCGAGCTGGTGGCGCCGGCGGTGCGGCTGGCTCGTCAAGGCGTGGCGCTCAACGCCCATCAGGCCTACCTCCTCGAGCTGCTAGCGCCGATCATCGCCAGTTCCCCGGAGGCCCGCGCCCTGTTCGCCACGGCGCCGCGCGAGGGTGAGGTCCTGCGTCTGCCGGATGTGGCCGACGGCCTGGAGCGCTTGGCGGCCGAGGGTGCGGCGCCGTTCTACACCGGCGAGGTCGCCACGGCGGTGTGCGACTGGGTCGGTGAGCGCGGGGGCATGCTCTCACCGGCCGACCTGGCCGCCTTCGAGGTGGTGTCACGTGAGCCGATCGACATCGCCTACCGCGGCCTGCGCGTGCGGACAAATCCGCCGCCCTCGGCCGGCGGCATTCTGATAGCGGCGGTGCTGGCCGAGCTGGACCGCGAGCCGGCCCCGCCCAGCCGTGAGCGGCTGGTCGAGGCGATGATCGATATCCAGGGCGCGCGCACCGAGGCGTTCATGCAGGGCCTGCACCTGCGCGGCTTCCAGGAGGAGTTCCTCGGCGCGCATCGGGGCAACACGACGCACATCTCGGCCATCGATGAGCACGGTTGGGCCGCCACGACGACGGTCAGCAACGGGTCCTGCTCGGGCGTAGTCGTTCCCGGGACCGGGCTGCACCTGAACAACATGCTGGGCGAGGCGGATCTGAACCCGTTGGGCTTCCACCTGCATCCACCGGGGCGCCGGCTGTCGTCGATGATGGCGCCGACGCTTGTCCGGCGCCCGGACGGCGCTGTCGAGCTAGCCCTGGGCTCGGCGGGTTCCAACCGCATCCGCTCGGCGATCCTCCAGGTCATCTCCAACGTCGTGGATCGCGGCATGGGACTCGCTGAGGCAGTCGAGGCCCCGCGTCTGCACTGGGAGCAGGGCGTGCTCTACGTCGAGCCCGGCGCCGAGCCCACCGACCTGGAAGGAATCGCGATCGCGCGCTTCA
>DASWST010000049.1:0-22553 GCA_036402515.1 Pseudonocardia sp. | reverse complement strand
GTAGGGCCGACCCGATCGCCACGACCGCCGCACCCGGGCAACCTTCTCGGCAACACCCAGCGAGGAGCCCGCATGGACCTGCGAGAGACAGTCCTGGTCGCGTTACGCAGCCTGCGCGGCAATCGCCTGCGTTCGCTGCTCACCGCGTTGGGCATCATCATCGGGGTCGCCGCGGTGATCATTCTCGTTGCGCTCGGCAGCGGCGTGCAGGCCGGGTTCGACGCCCAATTCAGCCGACTGGCCAACCAGATCACCATCAGCAAGGCGACCGGGGCAGTGCCAGGAGGCGGCACCGCCCGCGACCTGACCGACCAGGACGTGGCGGCACTCGGCAACAAGACACAGACCCCGGACATCGACTCGGTCACCCCGTCCACCACCGGCAGCGCGGTACTGGTGGCCGGGCAGGCCCAGGAGCGGGCCAGCCTGATCGGCACGACCCACGACTACCTGCAAGTGTCCAACCGGACAATCCAGGCCGGCGAGTGGCTGACCCCCGACCAGGCCCGAGGCAACGCCAAAGTCGCGGTACTCGGGCAGGAGGCCGTCCGGCTGCTGTGGGGACACGCCGCGAACCTGCCCGAAGTCATCGGCAAGGAGATCCGCATCGGGCACGCCACCTTCCGGGTCGCCGGGGTACTCAGCCCGGACAAGCAAGACGACAACGTCGCCATCGTGCCAATGGGCGCCGCCCGCGCCTACCTGATCGGCACCGCGAACGCCGTCAACCAGATCATCATCAAAGCCACCAGCGCGGCTACCCTGCCCGCCGCCACCGAACAGCTAACCAACATCCTGGACCGCCAGCACCACATCCACACCGCCAACAACCGCGACTTCAAGGTGAAGGCCTACCAGAACCTCATCGACCAGCGCAGCCAGCTGATCACCTTCCTCACCCTGTTCACCGCCGCCGTCGCGGCGATCTCCCTGATCGTCGGCGGGATCGGCGTCGCCAACATCATGCTGGTCGCGGTCACCGAGCGAACCAGGGAAATCGGCATCCGCAAGGCCATCGGCGCGCCGCGCCGAGCGATCCTCACCCAGTTCCTGATCGAAGCGATCATCCTCACCGGGCTCGGCGGCCTGATCGGCGTACTGGTCGGGGTCGGCGCCTCGACCGCGGGCCGAATGGTGCTACCACGATTCGTATCGGCCTTCCCCCCGCCCATCCTGACACCCTCGCCGATAGTGATCGCCTTCGGCGTCAGCCTACTGATCGGCATCGTCGCCGGGGTCTATCCGGCCAACCGAGCGGCCCGGCTACGACCCATCGAGGCACTCCGCTTCGAATGACCCAGCGGCCTCGCAAACCCCGTGCGCGGCCTCGATCCTCGAGGCCTAGCGGCGACTTACCGTGCCCCCGAGGACAGACGGGTCTTGATGAACCCGACCAGCGCCGTCGGGCGCAGCGCGAGCGCGCGGATGAGCGGCAGCGGGTTGAAGTTCGCGACGCGCTGCCGCACCTTGCCGCTGTCCAGCAGGATCCGGTCCACACTGACCCACTCGATGGGCCGGCCACCGAGGGTGCCGTGCAGGCGTACCTCGATGAACACCACGTCCTCGCGGTGCGCCCAGCTGATCACCTCGCCGCGCAGATCGGGGATGAGGGTGAACAGCCGCCGCCAGAAAGCCGAAGCCATGGCGTGCCCCCGCACAACCGGCTCGATGGGCTGGATGAACACCACGTCCGGGTGCACCAGCTCGTTCAGCCGCTCCGGGCTGGGATCGGCCCAGGTCTTGGCGAACCGGGCCACGAACTCCGCGGCCTGGTCGCCGCGCTCGCCCACGCCGCCGGGCAGGTCTCCGGTCATCGCGGCCGAACCCCCGCGCGACGCTGCTCCCGCAGCAGGGTAACGGCGGTTCGCGGCGCGGTCAGCGCGAACCTGAGCCGACCCGGCCAGCTGGTGGCCGGACGCACGCTCAGGTAGCTGTAGAGCCGATGCTCGCGGACCTGGCCGGCCGCGTCGAAGCGCCACACCTCGATCCCCCGGCCGTCCGCGCGGCCTCCGAGAGACCCTTGCCAGGTATTGACGACCACTCCGTCACTGGCCGCAATGAGTTCCTTGGCCACCGACAACCGGCGGCGCTCGAGCGCGGCCAGCACGGCGCGCCAGGAAGCGGCGATCTGGTCTCGGCCGCAATAGCGCTCCAGCACACCGTCGGTGACCATCTCGAAAATGGCGTCCTCGGCATACACGGCCGCCGCTCCCTCGACGTCCCGCTCGTTGGTGATCTTCTCAGCGGCCGCGACGAACGCACGCGGATCATCGGGCAACCTCCCGGACACGGATGCGCCTGTCGGTATGGGCCTCGTTGCCATCGTCAGGTCCCTTCGTTCGGGGCCGGGTTGCATCCCACACAGATACAAACAGTCTGCATGTAACATACCGTTAGTATGTGACTTCCGGCAAGAGGCCCCTCGGACGGCCAATCCTTTGACGGATCAGGCGGGACGCCGCGTGGTCGAGACGCCCAGCAGGGTGGAATCCCGGGTGACCAGGGTGGGAGTTAGTCGGATCGAAGGCGTCTCTTTGCCTGCGATGCGCTCCAGCAGCATTTCAACGCTGCGACGGCCCATCTCGCGGAGCGGAGAATGAACCGACGTGAGCGGCACCGTGAGCTGCGCGGCGATCGAAATGTCGTTGTATCCCACGAGCCCGACATCCAGGCCTACCCGTAGACCTCGGTCGCGTAACGCGCCCATCACACCGACGGCGGTGAAGTCGTTGATCGCGAAGATGGCGGTGGGTATCGGGTCGAGTGACAGGAGCCGATCGCCGGCCGCCCGGCCGGTGGCGGTGTCGAAGGAGGAGCTCACCACGTAGCGGTCCGGTATGTGGATGCCGGCCTGCTCGTAGGCGCGGGTGAAGCCGAGTGTGCGCTCCCGCCCGGTACTGGTCAGCGGATCGCCGGCCACCACTCCCACCCGGGTGTGCCCGAGCTCGAGCAGGTGCTCGGCGGCGAGCCGGCCGCCCTCCAGGTCGTCCGTGGAAACCGAGGGGTGGTCGCCGAGGCACCTCATCACCAGTGTGTACGGGGTGCCCAGCTGGGCGAGGCGCTCGAGCACCCGGCTGCCGGTGCGGGAGTCGCCCACGATGAGCCCGTCCACCTTGCGGGAGAGCAGGCCCTGCAGTCGCATGTCCTGAACATCCGGGGCGTCCCGGGTGTTCGCCACGACGGCGTTGTAGCCGGCCGCCGAGGCGGCCTCGTCGATCGACTCATAGATCTGGGCCAGCACCACGTCAGTGAGCCGAGGGACCAGAACCCCGATCATGCTGGTCCGGCCGGTGCGCAGCGAGGCACCGGTGATGTCGCGGATGTAGCCGAGCTCTCCGGCGATCTTGCGCACCCGCTTGACGGTCTCCACGCTGATACCCACCGGCGCGTCGCTGAGCGCGCGTGACGCGGTCGAGGGGTGCACGCCCGCCATGGTGGCGATCGTCGTGAGGTTGACCGGCGTCGAGCCTGTTCCAGACATGAGAAGCCAAGGGTAGGACCTGGCGAAATTCCGGCGCAATCAACGCATCGGCCGGCCAACGGCCCCCGCCAGCCCCTTGACGGGCGCCGCGAGCGGTACCTAACATCCCTTCACCGCAAACGTTTTCGATGCATGTTCATGCTGGTGAGCGCCACGGAGGCAGCCGTGTCACACAGCACGTTCAACCTGGCGGTAGCCCAAGTCGGCGGCATCCAGCCAGCGGAGGACCGCAAGGCCGTCGTCGCCCGGTTGACCAGCCTCCTGGAGGCCGCGCACCGCCGCGGGGCGAGCTTCGTGGTCTATCCGGAACTCACCCTGACCACGTTCTTCCCCCGCTACTGGCACGACGACTCCTCCGAGGTCGACGGCTACTTCGAGCGGGAGATGCCCAATGCCGAGGTACAACCGCTGTTCGACTGCGCGCGGACCCTGGGGGTCGGCTTCTATCTGGGATACGCCGAACTGACGCCGGAGGGTCGGCACTTCAACACCTCGATTCTGGTCGACTCGGCCGGAACCATCCGAGGCAAGTACCGGAAGGTCCACCTGCCCGGGCACGCCGACAAGCTGGCCGACGTCCCCGCCCAGCACCTGGAGAAGCGCTACTTCGAGGTCGGGAATCTCGGCTTCGGGGTGTTCGAGGTCGACGGCATCCGGATCGGGATGTGCCTGTGCAACGACCGCCGCTGGCCGGAGGTCTACCGCGTGCTCGCGCTGCAGGGCGCGGACCTGGTCGTACTCGGCTACAACACCCCGATGGAGGTCCCGGGGTGGCAGGAGGAGCCGCACGCCAAGATGGAGACACATCTGCTCTCTCTGCGGGCCGGCGCCTACCAGAACGCGGTGTGGGTGGCCGCGGCCGGCAAGTCGGGCGACGAGGACGGCCGCCACCTGATCGGCGGCTCGGCGATCGTGGCGCCGTCCGGCGAGGTCGTCGCCAAGGCCCGTACCGAGGGCGACGAAGTGGTGGTCGCCGAGGTCGACCTCGGCTTGGCCGAGCCCTACCGGCAGAGTGTCTTCAACTTCGCGGCCCATCGCCGCCCCGAGAACTACACCCTCATCGTCGAGCGGGTCGGCCGGGGTGAGCCGATACCCGTCGACTTCTCCTGATGCGCATCGCGCAGCCCTGCCCCCTGTTTCCCAGGCAAAGGATGCAGTTATGCGAACCCTCATCCGGAACGGACGGATTGTCACCGCTGTCGATGACTACGTCGCCGACCTGCTGATCGACGGGGAGGTCATCTCCACGATCGGCGCGAGCCTCGACGTCGAGGCCGACCGGGTCATCGACGCCACCGGCAAGCTGGTGCTGCCCGGCGGGGTCGACCCGCACACCCACATGGAGATGCCGTTCGGCGGCACCGAGACGATAGACACCTTCTCCACCGGGACCGCGGCGGCCGCGAAGGGCGGCACGACCACGATCATCGACTTTCCGCTCCAGACCCGGGGGCACAGCCTGCTGGAGACGCTGGAGACCTGGCAGCGCAAGCTGGACACCAACAAGCCGGTCATCGACGTGGGCTTCCACATGATCGTCAGCGACCTCGCCGACGGCCGGCTGCAGGACGTGCCCGCCCTGGTCAAGGAGGGCGTGACGAGCTTCAAGCTCTTCATGGCCTACAAGGGCGCGCTGATGGTGGACGACGAGACGATCTTCGAAGCGCTCACCGTGGCCGGGGAGCAGGGCATGCTCACCATGATGCACGCCGAGAACGGCGGCGTGATCGACGTGCTCGTCCGCCGGGCGCTCAGCGAGGGCAAGACCGGGCCCAAGTACCACGCGTTGACCCGACCGGAGCTGGCCGAGGCCGAGGCGGTGCACAGCGCGCTGGCCATCGCGGAGATGGCGGGCGCCCCGATCTACATCGTTCACCTGTCGGCCGAGAGGTCGCTGTACCACGTCGGCGAAGCGCGGCAACGCGGTCAGTACGCCTACGCGGAGACCTGCCCGCAGTACCTCTTCCTGGATGAGAGCGTGTACGACGCGCCCGGCTTCGAGGCAGCCAAGTTCGTGTTCACCCCGCCCGCCCGGGCGAAGCGAAGCCAGGACGCGCTGTGGCGAGGCCTGGCGTTCAACGACCTGTCGGTGATCTCCACCGACCACTGCCCGTTCTGCTTCACCGGACAGAAGGAACTGGGCGCGGACGACTTCAGCAAGATCCCGAACGGCGGGCCCGGCGTCGAGCTGCGGCTGCCACTGGTCTACGACGGCGGGGTGCGCACCGGCCGGATCACCCTGAACCGGATGGTGGAGCTGCTCTCCACCGCTCCGGCGAAGCTGTTCGGCCTGTTCCCCCGCAAGGGCACCATCGCGGTGGGCAGCGACGCGGACGTCGTCGTCTTCGACCCCAACCGGAGCACCATCCTCTCCGTGGAGAACCAGGTGTCCCGGGTGGACTACTGCGCCTTCGAGGGCCGCGAGGTCCAGGGGGTGCCAGAGACCGTCCTCAGTCGCGGCCAGGTCGTGTACGAGGACGGCAAGGTCACCGGCAAGCCTGGCCACGGTCAGTTCATCCGCCGGGCCGAGCACCTGGGCACCCTCTCCCCGCAGGCAGCTCCGCCCGCCGCGGTGCGAGTTCGCTGAAGCCGCCCTGGGCCGCCGAAGGCCTGGGATCAACGCCCTACCCGGGACAACGACGTCACCGATAGGAGTGCCGCGCCATGAGTACCGAACCCACCGGACCGTCCTCATCCAACCCGGCGACCGCCCCGTCCCGACAGCGCGTCGTCATCACCCGGAAAGACGTGCGCTACGCCGGCTGGGTGGCGTTCCTCGCCTGGGTGTTCTCGGTGTACGACTACATTCTCTTCGGGACGCTGCTGCCGAAGATCGCCGAGGACTTCGGCTGGTCGACCGAGTACAGCACGGCGATCGCCACCATCGTCTCGGTCGGCACCTTCGTCGTGGCCCTGTGCGTCGGCCCCCTGGTGGACCGGATCGGCCGGCGCAGTGGGCTGATCTTCACCACCGTCGGCGCCGCGCTGAGCTCCGGGCTCACCGCGATCAGCCCGTGGGCATGGTGGCTGGTCGTGGTGCGCTTCATCAGCGGCCTGGGCTACTCCGAGCAGGCGGTCAACTCCACCTACCTCAACGAGATGTACGCCGCGGCGGAGCAGAGCGGCGAGCGGGTCAAGTCGAAGGGCCTGACCTACAGCTTCATCCAGGGCGGCTGGCCGGTCGGGGTGCTGTTCGCCGCCGCGATGACCGCCGCGCTGCTGCCGGTGACCGGCTGGCGGGAGATCTTCGCCATCGCCACCTTCCCGGCCATAGTCATCGCGATTCTCGGACGAAGGCTCAAGGAGACGCCGCAGTTCCTGCGCATGAAGGAGGTCAGGGCGCTGCTCCGGGCGGGCCGGCAGGACGAGGCCGCGCGGCTGGCCGCCGACTACGGCATCCCGCTGCGCGACGAGGAACGCCACGGCGCCGAACGCTCCCCGCTGGTCGCGCTGTTCGAGCCCGGCCAGCGCAAGCACACCGTCTTCCTCAGCGCGGCGTTCCTGTTGAACTGGTTCGGTGTGCAGGTGTTCGCCGTGCTGGGCACCACCGTGCTCACCCAGGGCCCGGGCGTCTCGTTCAGCAGCACGCTGGTGGTGCTGATCGTGTCCAACGGGGTCGCCTACATCGGCTACCTGGTGCACGGCATGGTCGGGGACAAGATCGGCCGCCGGGAGACGATCATGGCCGGCTGGCTGCTCTCCGGCATCTGCTACGCGCTGATGCTGTTCGTGGTGCACGGCTACGTCGGGGTGCTCGTCACCTACTCGCTCGGGCTGTTCTTCCTCATCGGCCCGTACTCGGCGCTGCTGTTCTACATGGGCGAGTCCTACCCGACCCGGATGCGCGGCACCGGCACCTCGGTCGTCAACGCGATGGGACCGATCGGCGCGATCCTCGGCAGCGCGTTGCTCACCGGCCTGCTGGCCGCCGGTTTCAGCATGTCGGTCGCCGCGCTCGTCGCCGGTGCGCTGGCCATCTTCCTGTCCGGGTTCCTGATGCTCGGTGCGCGGCGCATCCGACCAGGCGCGCCGCCGATCGACCAGCAGGACGTTCCGCCGTCGGTTGCGGCGGCGTGACGGCGCACCCGGGGGGACCGGGCGCGGTCGACTTCTCCAGACGCGGTGGGGGGCGGATAGGCGATGATGACCGATACCGATGCGGCGTTCGAGCCGGTCGCGGCGCGGATCGAGAGCGACCTGACCGAGCTGTCCGGGATACGTGCGCCAGATCATCCGGGGTGGACGCGGGAGGTATTCAGCGAGCCGTACCGGGACGCCCGGGACTGGGTCGCCGCAAGGATGCGCTCGGTCGGGCTGGAGGTCCGGCGGGACGGGGCGGGCAACGTCGTCGGGGTGCTGCCCGGGCGCTCCCCCGCCGCGCCCGCCCTGGTGACCGGGTCGCACACCGACACGGTCAACGGCGGGGGACGCTTCGACGGCACGGTGGGGGTGCTGGGCGCGCTCGAGGTGGTACGCCTGCTCCGCGAGTCCGGCACCCAGCTCACCCGCGACCTCGTGGTGGTCGACTTCCTCGGCGAGGAGTCCAACGACTGGGGGTTGAGCTGCCTGGGCAGCCGGGCGGTGGCCGGTGAGCTCCGCGCCGAGGATCTGGACCGCCGCGACGGGGCCGGGCAGCGCCTCGGGGACAGGTACGCCGGATTCGGGCTCGACCCCGCCGCGGTGCTGGCCGAGCGCTGGCTGACCCGGCGGCCTTTGCACGGGTACCTGGAGCTGCACATCGAGCAGGGTCCGCTGCTGGAGCAGAGGGGCGCGGCCATCGGCGTGGTCACCGCCATCGCCGGCATCGAACGGCTGCTGGCCAGCTTCGAAGGCCGTCCCGACCACGCCGGCACCCGGCCCATGCACGATCGGCGCGACGCGATGGTGGCCGCCGCGCACGCCGTGCTGGCCGTGCACCGGGAGGGATGTGGCGCGCCCCCGCCCGGTGTGGCGACGGCCACCCAGGTGGTCAACGACCGGCACGCGCCCAACGTGGTACCGGCCTCGGTGCGGCTGCGCGCGGAGATGCGCGGTATCGACGCCGGCTGGCTGGCGGCCACCAAGCAACGCCTCGCCCAGGACATCCTCACCCAGGCACAGGCCCTCGGCGTCGACGTCACGTTCGACTGGACGTCCGACAACAAGATCGTTCCCTCGGCGCGGTCCATCCAGGACGCCGTCGCGCGGGCCGCGGCGAGGGCGGGCCTTGCCTGGGAGGCGGTGCCCAGCGGCGCCACCCACGACGCTGCGCACCTGGCGCCCTGGTGCCCGATGGGAATGATCTTCGTGCCGTCCCGTGCGGGCCGGAGCCACTGCCCGGAGGAATGGACGGACATCACCGACATCGCGGCGGGGGTGCGGGCGCTCGCGGACACGCTCCGCGCTCTCGACGCCCAGGAAGACCTCGTCGCCGACAGCCGTTGACGGCCAGCCCACCAGCCCGCCCCAATAGGAGGAGAGATCAGATGCCCAAGGACATCAAATGCGTATTCGGCGTCGACATCGACGCCGTCGGAGGATGGCTCGGTTCATACGGTGGCGAGGACTCCCCGTCGGACATCCAGCGAGGCATGTTCTCCGGCGAGATCGGCACCCGGCGGCTGGTGAAACTGTTCAAGAAGTACGACCTGCCGGCGACCTGGTTCATCCCCGGCCACTCGATCGAGACCTTCCCGGACTCGGTGAAGATGATTGTGGACGCCGGCCACGAGATCGGCGCGCACGGCTACTCGCACGAGAACCCGATCGCGATGACCCCCAAGCAGGAGGAGGACGTCCTCGCCTACTCCGTCGAGTTGATCGAAAAAGTCTGCGGCCGGGCACCTCGGGGGTACGTGCCGCCGTGGTGGGAGATGTCGAACAGCACCCCCTCCCTGCTGAAGAAGTACGGGTTCACCTACGACCACGGTCAGGGTCTGCACGACTTCATGCCGTTCTACGCCCGGGTCGGAGACACCTGGAACAAAATCGACTACTCCCAGGAGGCCAGCACCTGGATGAAGCCGCTCCAGCGCGGTGAGGTGATCGACCTGGTGGAGATCGGCGCGAACTGGTACATGGACGACCTGCCGCCGATGATGTTCATCAAGAAGGCACCCAACAGCGCCGGGTGGACCAACCCTCGCGACGTCGAGGCCTGGTGGCGGGATCAGTTCGACTGGGTGTACCGCGAGCAGGACTACGGCGTCTACGCGTTCACCATTCATCCCGACGTCTCCGGGCGGCCGCAGGTCCTGCTCATGCTCGAGCGCCTCATCGAGTACATCAGCGGTCACGAAGGGACCAGCTGGGTCACCATGGAGGAGGCCGCCGACGACTTCCGGCGGCGCTATCCCTACCCGGGCCCGACCGGCAGCGCCTTCATGCCGGAGTCCTGACCGCTCGCCCCGGGGGTGGCGCCGCCGCCCCCGGTCCACATCGCCGACGGATCGGATCGAGGTGGTGGCTGTGTGCCTGCTCTGCTACGAGCTGGCGCCCGAGGAGCACTGGGCTGACGCCGCCCCGGATGCCGAACTGGCCGGCGCCGCGCGTTCGGCACGGCGCCGGCGCAGGCACCTGTTGGCGGCGGTACTCGCTCCCTACGGGTTGACCGTGTCCGATCCCGGGACCGGGCCGCACTGGGTCATCGGGAACCGCAAGGGCGCCGAGGAGGTCGCGGCGGGGCTGCCCGCGATCTGGCAGGCGGCCGACCGGCTCGCCTCCCGCACGATCGACGTGCTCGACCCCACACTCCTCGACGCGCTCGGCCAGGGGGGCGAATGACCGTGCTCGGCCATCCCGCGGTCACCGGTGGCGCCCCGCCGACCGGCAACCGGCGCCCGGTCACCCTGCTGAGCGGCTTCCTCGGCTCCGGCAAGACGACCTTGCTGCGCCACGAGCTCAACCGGGCCGGTGACCATGCTCCCGCGGTGGTCGTCAACGACTTCGCGGCCACGCCGGTGGAACGCGAGCTCCTGGCCCGGGACGGCCGCCAACCCGTCGTCATCGCCGGCGGCTGCGCGTGCTGCACCCGTCGCGACGACCTGGCTCAGGCGCTCGCGAGCCTGCTCGAGGACGAGCAACGCCGCCTCGCGCCACGCCGCGAGGTCGTCATCGAGACCAGTGGGTTGTCCGATCCGGGGCCGATCGCCTTCACCATCGCGCACGACCCCGTGCTCAGGCACCACTACGCGCTTGCCCGGGTGTGCGTCACGGTCGACGCGCTGACCGGGCTCGGCAGCATCCAGCGCCATCCGGTGGCGTTGCGACAGTTGCTGGCGGCCGACGACCTGTTCGTGACCAAAGCCGACCTCGCCTCGGCAGAGCAGGTCGAGGACGTCGTCCGCCGCCTGCGGGCGATCAACCCGGTCGCCTCGGTCAGCGTCACCTCGCGGGGCGAGCCGCGGCGAACCGAGCGCCCGCGCAACGGTGCGGCCGGCCGCCCCGAGCCGCGCTCGCTGCCGAGGGTGGCGCACACCGAAGGCATCTCCACCGTGGAGCTGGCGGCCAAGGAGCCGCCGGACTGGGAGGCCTTCGCCCTCTGGCTCAGCCTGCTGGTCCACCGCCACGGCCCGGACGTGTTGCGGGTCAAGGCCGTGCTCGACATCCGGGACGTCGGCCCCGTGGCACTGCACGGCGTGCAGCACATCATCCACCGGCCCGAGCACCTACCCGGGGCCGCGCCCCAGGTGTCCCGGGTGGTCCTCATCGTCCGGGGCCTCGACACGGAGCTGCTGGAACGGTCCTTCCACACCTTCCTGGCTATCCGATGACCGCCGCGCGGACGGCCTGACTGACGCACTTGGAGTGACGCCGTGACCGAGCAGATCCGGATGCCCCGGGTGACCGTGTTCTCCCTGGGCGGCACGATCGCCTCCACCAGCGACGCCGGCGCCGAGGACGGCGGGGTAGCTCCCCGGCTCGGCGCCGCGGAGCTCGTCCAGGCGGTCCCCCGGCTGCGGGAGACAGCCGAGCTGGAGTCGGTGGCCTTCCGCCAAGCACCCTCCCCGGATCTCACGGTGGCGGACATCAGCGAGCTGGCGGCGGAGATCGACGAGCGCTTCGCGGACGGCGTCGACGGGGTGGTCATCACCCAGGGAACCGACACGATCGAGGAGACCTCCTTCGCGCTCGACCTGCTGGTGCGCGGACCGCAACCCGTCGTGGTCACCGGTGCGATGCGCAACCCGACCCTCGCCGGCCCCGACGGTTCGGCGAACCTGCTGGCGGCCGTGCAGGTGGCGGTGACGCCGGAGGCGGCCGGACTGGGCGCTCTGGTCGTGCTCAACGACGAGATCCACGCCGCGCGGTTCGTCCGCAAGACGCACACCACCAACCCGGCAACCTTCCGTTCGGTGACGGCGGGACCGATCGGGTGGGTCACCGAGGGACGCCCGCGCATCGGGCTGCGTCCCGCTCCCCCTCGTCGTGACGACCTGCCTCGGTCGGGCACCGGCTCCTTCCCCGCGGTTGCGCTGCTGACCTGCGCTCTCGGCGACGACCTGCGCCTGGTCGGCGAGCTGGACCGGCTCGGGTACGCCGGGCTGGTCATCGAGGCCTTTGGCGGCGGCCACGTACCCGGGCACGCCGTTCCCATGCTGGCCGAGGTCGCCGCGCGGATGCCCGTCGTGCTCGCGTCGCGCACCGGCGGTGGCGAACTGCTGCGGGAAACCTACGGCTTCCCCGGCTCTGAACGAGACCTGCTCTCCCGAGGTCTCATCCCGGCTGGCTTCCTGGACGGACCCAAGGCCCGGATCCTGCTCAGCCTGCTGCTCGCCGGCCCCGCCGACCCCGTAGCCGACCTCGCAGCCGTGCGGATCGCCTTCCAGCGCTTCCTCGGCTCCACATTCTCATTCGGGCAGCACTCCCGGTCGAGGTAGGCGGCATCAGGCACGAACGGGTGGCGCGGACTGGTCCAATCGTGTAATTATGGTCCGAATGGGGTACATCAACCGGGCCAATCCGGCCGCAGTCGGGGGATCCAGAGGAGGTAGTCGCCATGAGCTCGATGACACCGGTGTACGACAGTGTGGCCTCTATCCACGCCGGCGGGGTGATGCCCGCGGTGCCGCGCCATCCAGACATTTATCAGCAGCTGTGCGGTGAACACGGCGAGGTCCTGGACGGGCCTCGACTGGCCGTCGAGACAGGGACACACGATCCAAGCCTCACCGACGCAGCGCCACTCCCCGTCCCCAGCGATCAACCAGGCTGGTTCGAGCCCAGCGACAACTCGGGATGGCGCCCGGCCAGCGACACTGGGTGGTTCGCGGCCTAAGCGCACGCCGCGCTGGCGCCCTGTTCGACCCCACCATCGGAGCCTTCCTCAGCCAGGACACCTGGCAGGGACAGGCGCCCACCTGCACCTGGTCCCACAGCGAGGCGCCAGTTCGAGGATCCCCTCGCCGGCGGGGCGAGCCGGGCTGCCTCCGGTGGCCGACGAGGGCCACGGTTAGCGATGGGGCACCGGGGTAATTATGGCTTGTGGCCCGGTTGATCGAGACCCTGCTCTGGTGGCCGGTGCTGTTCGGCCTGTGGCTGCTGACGCTGTCGATCCTGACCCCCGCCGAGCTCCTCGCCGGGGCTGTCGTCTCGTTGCCCTGCGCGGCGGTGGCCCCGGTGGCGCGGCATGCCGTCGGCGCTTCCTGGCGGGCACGGCTGAGGTGGCTGCGTTGGCTGGTGCCGCTCCCGGCGGCGGTCATCGCCGACACCGGGCGGCTTGTTGCCGTCCTCCTCCGCCGTCGGCGCGCCGACGCCAGGGAGCGGGGTCGGGTGCGCGAGGTCCAGCTCTCGAAGCAAGCCGACCCTCGGCTGGCCGAGACGCAGCGGGCGCTGGCCGCGCTGGTGCTGTCGATTGCGCCCGGGTCATTTGTCATCGATCCGGTGGGTGACGAGCTGAGGGTGCACGTGTTGGTGTCCGGTGCGCCGCGGCTGGAGAAGGTGGTGGGCAGATGATGTCCTGGCTGGTCGCCGTGCTGGTGCTGCTCGTCGGCGGGCTCGGCCCCGCCCTCTGGTTGGGCTGCCGAGGGGGCCCGGTGGCCCGGCTGGTCGGGCTGGAGCTGGGCAGCTCGATCACTGTGCTGATCCTGCTACTGCTGGCTCAGATCGCCGGGCAGTCCCAGTTTCTGATCGTGCCGCTGACCTTGGTGCTGCTGTCCTTCGCCGGCACCCTGGTGTTCACCCGGCTGCTGGCATCCCGCTCGTGACCGGGACGCAGCTGGTCTCGGTGGTGCTACTGGGTGCCGGAGTCTTGGTGGCTGTGGTGTCGTCGCTCGGGGCGCTGTGGATGCCCTCGGTCCGCGACCGGATGCATTTCCTGACTCCGGTCACCTCGCTGGCCGGGCCGCTGGTGGGCGCGGCGCTCGCCGTGGCGAACGGCTGGGGTACGACGACCGGACAGATCCTGCTGGTCGTGGTGTTGCTGGCGGTGACCGGCCCGGTGCTGCAGATCGCCACCGGTCGCCTGGTCGGGGAGCGCGGCGAGAGCACCTCGGAGCGGGGCGCGGGATGATCACGGTAGCGATTGCGGTGGCGCTGGGTCTGGTCGCGGTGGCCGGTACGGCGGTCGTGCTCACCCCCGCTCCGGATCGCCAGGCTATCTCCCTGTCGATCCTGGGCCTGCTCCTCGCGGTGCTGTTCTTTCTGCTCCAGGCTCCGGACGTGGCGCTGGCCCAGCTCACGGTGGGCGCGGCGGTGGTTCCGCTGATGGTGATGCTCGCGTTGCGGACGATCGGCCGGCACCGGTGAGCAGAACGGTCCGCCTCACGCTGTTCCTGGTCGCCGCGGCCGGCGTCGGGGCGCTGTACCTGGTTGCCGTGCTCGGCATGCCCGCGCTGGGCACCAACGTGCATCCATACCGGGACCACGCCGTGGCCGCCTCGGTCGCCCGGTCGACCGCAAACGTGGTCTCCTCGGTGAACTACGACCAGCGGGCACTGGACACCCTCGGCGAGGAGACGATCGTGCTCGGCTCGGTGATCGGGGCGGCGGTGCTGCTGCGGCCGACCGAGCGGGAGCGGGAACACGTGGTGCGCGACAGCGACGAGGTGTTACCTCCCGTGCAACTTCTCGGGTACCTGCTGCTCCCGGTAACCCTGCTGGTCGGAGCCAACCTGGTGCTGCACGGGCAGCTCACCCCGGGCGGTGGTTTCCAAGGCGGTGTGGTCCTGGGCACGGCCGTCCACCTCCTCTACCTCACGGGTCGCTATCAGGCGTTGGACCGGGTACGCCCGCTGTGGGTGTTCACCTCCGGCGAGGCGGTGGGCACGGCGATGTTCGCCGTGTTGGGCATTGCGGGGGTGGCCACCGGGGTGGGTTTCCTGGCGAACGTGCTGCCGACCGGGACCTGGGGCGCGCTGCTGTCCGGCGGAACGGTGCCCCTGCTGAGCATCGCGATCGGTATCGAGGTCGCCTCCGGGGTGATCGTGCTGCTCACCAAGTTCCTCGAGCAGGCGCTGCGGATCGAGGACGAGCATTGACCGTGTTCGCCTACGGGGTCGCCGGGTGGCTGCTGCTGGTCGGCGCCTTCGGCATCGCGGTCAGCCGCAATACGGTGCGCTCGGTGGTCTGCCTGACGGTGGCCCAGTCGGGCAGCTACGTGCTGCTCATCGCGATCGGGTACCAGAAGGGCGCGGCGGCCCCGGTGTTCGACAGCACCAACCCGCCCAGCGGCAACGTGGTCGACCCGGTGGTGCAGGCCATGACGCTGACCGACGTGGTGGTGTCCGCCACGGTCACCGCGCTGCTGTTGTCCCTGGCCATCCAGGTCGCCAAGCGGCACGGCACCAGCGACCCGGACGAGCTGCGCGCGCTGAAGGGCTGAGATGCCGGCCAGCACGCAGCTCGCCCCCCTCGCCATCGCGGCACCGATCCTGGTCGCCTGTCTGCTGCTGGTGATTGGGCCCCGGATACCCCGGCGGGTGGTGGACGCGATCGCCACGGCGGCGGCCGCCGGGGTGGCTGCGCTGGATGCCGCGCTGCTCTTGGCGACGCTGCGGGGTTCGGTGGTCACCTGGTCGGGCGGTTGGGCGCCGTCGCACGGCTTCGGCGTGGGGGTGGCCCTGGTGGCCGACCCGGTCGGTGCCGGTGCCGCGCTCACCGCCGCGGTACTGACGCTGCTCGCGCTGGTGTTCAGCTGGCGCTACTTCGAGGACGCCGAGGCCCACTTCGCCGCGCTGATGCTGCTGTTCCTGGCCGGCATGACCGGCTTCGCCCTGTCCGGCGACCTGTTCAACATGTTCGTGTTCTTCGAGCTGATGGGTGCGGTGGCGTATGCCCTGACCGGCCAGCGGATCGAGGATCCGAGCTCGGTCCAGGGCGCGTTGGCGTTCGGGCTGATCAACTCATTGGGTGCATACGTCACGCTGTTCGGGATCGGTCTGCTCTACTCCCGGACCGGGCAGCTCGGCCTGGCCCCGTTGTCGGTCGCCCTCTCCAACCGCCCAGCCGACGCCCTGGTGGCGGTCGCGTTCACGCTGGTGGTGACCGGGTTCCTGGTGAAGGCCGCGATCGTGCCGTTCCACCTGTGGCTGGACGACGCACACGCGGTGGCGCCGACGCCGGTGTGCGTGCTGCTGTCCGGGATCATGGTCGAGCTCGGGCTGTACGGGGTCATCCGGGTGTACACCGTCGCGTTCGGCGGCGTGCTGCCCCGGGCGGAGGTGCATCGTGCGTTTCTTGTCCTCGGCACGCTCAGCGCGGTGGTCGGGGCGATCATGTGCTTTGCCCAGCGGCACCTCAAGCGGCTGCTCGCCTACTCCACCATCGCGCACCTGGGGTTGTTCCTGGTGGCGTTCAGCACGCTGGGCGCCAGCGGCGGTCGGGGCGCGTTGCTGTACGCAGCGGGGCACAGCGCGATCAAGTCGGCGCTGTTCCTGATGGCCGGCGTGGTGCTCAACCGCTACGGCAGCGTTGACGAGCTCGATCTGCACGGGCGGGGCCGCGACGCCAAGCTGATGCCCTGGTTGATGCTGCTCGCGGCCCTCGCGCTGGCCGGGCTTCCGCCGTTCGGCACCGGGCTGGGCAAGGGAATCGCCGAGGAGTCGGTGGCCGAGGCGGGCGCGGCGTGGGCACTGTGGCTGTTCGTGCTGGCCTCGGCCGTGACCGGGGCGGCAGTCGTCCGCGCGACGCTGCGCATCTACTTCGGTCTCGGGCCGCGGCCGGGCGAGTCCAGCGAGGAGACGGCCCAGGAGACCAGCGGGTCGCGGGAGGAAGCCGAGGTCGGCTCGCTGCTGCAGCGGGTGCCGCTCACCATGCTGGCACCGATCGTCGCGCTGCTGGCCGTCGCGCTAGGGCTCGGGGTCGTCCCGGGGGTGGCCTCGGCTTTCGGCACCGCCGCGGCGCGCTACCTCGACGGCGCCGGCTATGTGGCACAAACCCTCGGCCCCGCCGGGCCTGTGCCGGGAACCGCCGACCTCACCGGCCACCCGGCGTGGACCCCTTCGATAGTGACGCTGGGGCTGCTCTCCGCCGTGCTCGCCGCCGGGCTGGCATTGCTTGCGCTCTACCGGGACCAGCTGCCCAGCTGGTTGACCGCGCCGCCCCGGCGGCTCTCCCCGCTGCTCGCCGGGCTGCGCGCGGTGCATTCCGGCCATGTCGGCGACTACGTCGCGTGGCTCTTCCTCGGTGTGGCCGCGCTCGGCGCGTTCCTCGTGGTGCCCCTCGGGCGTTGAGAGCCGAGCGTTGTCCGCCGCGGACCGGCGGGCTATCTGGTGCTCGCGGCGGCGCGGCGCTGGGCTTCGGTGATCTCGGCCGGGTGCTCAGTGGGTGGGTTCATGATCACGGTCCATCGCCTCGGCGGCCAGCCGGCGACGCTGCGGCTCGACCGTGTAGCGCGGGTCGTTCGCCGAGTCCAGGCCGGCGTGGAAGATGCCCCAGCGGGTCGCCGCCGAGGCGGCGAGCAGGGCCGCTCCGGATGCCGCGCTGGCCAGCCGGCTTCGCCTGCCGAGGAGCGCGCCGCCGACGCCGAGCAGGGACAGCAGCTTGCCGGCCTTCATGTAGCGGCCGCCTTTGCCCGTGGAGTAGGGCTCGGCGACCGTGCCAAGGCGGTGCTCCATCCGCTCGAACACGGCCAACTCCGCCCCGACCCCCAACACCGCGAGCGCACGCGCCGGTCCGCTCTCCTCCGGTGGAGCGCCCAGCAGGCCGAGGCCACCGGCCGCGGTGGCCGCCGAGCCGACGAACACGAACGGCATCTCCGGGTAGCCGTCGTGCCACGCCGGGACGGCGGTGTCGCTGATCAGCACCGCGGTATAGGAGGCAACCGCGGGCCCGAGGGCGGCCGCGCCAGCGGTGGCGGCGGCGCCGATCCTGGGCACCTTCCCGGTGACCGCGGCCGCCGCGGCCACCCCGGCGAGCGGGACGTAGCCGGCCAGCAACCAGGACCCGACGCTCATCGGCGAGGTCACCTTGAACACCCGCAGCATGTTCAGGAACCGCGACGGCACGCCCAGGTCGTGGACCAGCGCGACCAGTGATGCCAGCCCAGCGGTCAACGCACCCACCTTGCTCACCCGGGCCAGCGCGGGCCGCCCGCTGACCTGGGCCCCGGCCCCCAGCAGCGAGGACGCGCCGGCCAGGCCGCCAAGGAACAGGTAGCCGGCGATGTCGCGGGACGACCAGACCGGCTTGTTGAGCACCGGCATGCCGTAGTACGAGGTGAAGGTGGCCTCCGGAACCTGCGGCTGCTCCCCGCCCCTCCGTCCAGCACCGAGCCTCCGTCCAGCCGTTGGCTCGCTCATCAGATCCGTCCTCCGGCCGCGACCGCCGCGATCGCGGCACCGACCAGGCCGAGCGCGGCGAGCCCGGCCCGCTTCCACATCGCGGGCAGGTCGCGGGTGGTCACCACCGGGTCCGGCGGGAGCCCGTAGACCTCGGGCTCGTCCAGCAACAGGAAGAACGCGCCGTCCCCGCCGACGCCGTCGTGCGGGTCCCGCCCGTAGAGCCGGGCGTCCTGGACTCCGGCCTCGCGCAGCTGGGCCAGCCGGGCATCGGCGCGTTCGCGCAACTCGTCCAGCTCGCCGAACTGGATGGAGTCGGTCGGGCAGGCTTTCGCGCAGGCCGGTTCCTGCCCGGCGCCGAGCCGGTCGTAGCACAGCGTGCACTTCCACACCCGCCCGTCGCTCTCCCGCCGGTCGATCACTCCGTACGGGCAGGCCGGGACGCAGTAGCCGCAACCGTTGCAGATGTCCTGCTGCACCACCACCGTGCCGAACTCGGTGCGGAACAGCGACCCGGTGGGGCAGACGTCCAGGCAGGCGGCGTGGGTGCAGTGCTTGCACACGTCCGAGGCCATCAGCCAGCGGAACTGCCCCGCGGAGTCCGGGCTGCCCGGGGCCGTCGGGGTCATCCCGGCCCGCTCTGGCGGGGCACCCGACCCGTTCTCGGCCAGGGCCAGGACGTCGAGTCCCGGGTCCTGGGCGGCGATGGGCTTGCGCTGCTCTATGAACGCGACGTGCCGCCAGGTGTCCGCCCCGAGCCCCTGGGTGTTGTCCATCGACATCCCGGTGAACACCAACTCATCCGCGGGTATCGCGTTCCACTCCTTGCAGGCCACCTCGCAGGCCTTGCAGCCGATGCAGACGCTGGTGTCGGTGAAGAACCCCATCCGGCGCGGATGCTGGCGGTAGCCGGCCTGCCTCGCCGGGTCGGTGTCACCGAGGGTCGCGCCCCGCAGCTCGTTTGCGGGTTGGATGGTGATGTCCACCGGTGTCATCTCACACCTCGGTTCCGGTCTTCTGGGTGATCCCGGCGCGCTGCTGGTACTCGGTGACCAGCTGGACCCGGGCCGGCCCGCGCGGGCGCCGCCCGGGGCGGATGTCGCAGGTCAGCGCCTTGACCTCCTGGATGTGGGTGTTGGGGTCCAACGCCAGGTGGGCCAGGTCGTTGACCGCGTCTCCTCGGGCCAGCCCGCCCGGTCCCCAGTGGTAGGGCAGCCCGACCGTGTGCACGGTGTGGCCTTGCACGGTGAGTGACGGAATCCGGTCGGTCACCAGCACACGCGCCTCGATCGCCGTGCGCGCGGTGATGATCGTCGCCCAGTCTCCATGCACCAGTCGCCGCTCGGCGGCCAGCGCCGGGGACACCTCGCAGAACAGCTCGGGGGCCAACTCCGCGAGGTAGGGCTGCCACCGGCTCATCCCGCCGGCGGTGTGGTGTTCCGCGATCCGGTAGGTGCTCAGCACGTACGGGAACACCTCCGCGCCCGGCTCGTCACCGCTGGGCTGGAAGCGGTCGTTCGGGTGCGACATCGTGGCTACCTGCCGCACCGGGTTGCGCTGCTGGTGATACAGCAGGTTGCGTACCGGCGACTCCTGCGGCTCGTAGTGCGCCGGCAGCGGGCCGTCGGTCAGCCCGGCCGGCGCGACCAGCCAGGCCTTTCCGTCGGACTGCATGATGAACGCGTCGGTCCCGGTCAGCGCCTTGACCCCGGTGGCGTCCGGCGGCGGCTGGTGGTTGGGCGCCGTGGTCGGGGGGAAGTCGGGGATGTCGTGGCCGGTCCACTTCTTCGCGTCGGCGTCCCACCACAGGTAGGCCTTGCGCTCGCTCCACGGCTTGCCCTCCGGGTCGGCGGAGGCCCGGTTGTAGAGGATGCGCCGGTTCGCCGGCCACGCCCAGCCCCACTCCGGGGCCACCCAGCTCTGCTCGCTCCCCGGCTTGCGCCGCGCCGCCTGGTTGACCCCGTCGGCGTAGCACCCGCAGTAGATCCAGCAGCCGCAGGACGTCGAACCATCCGGCTTGAGCTGTTGGTAGCTCGACAGCGGCTTCCCCTCGGCGTCCCAGCCGTTGATTTCGGCCAGCACCACCTCGGCGTCCGGCTCGGCGATATCTGGGCGGGTGGGCGACGACTTGGTCGGGTAGTCCCAGGTCAGATCCAGCACCGGCCGATCCATCTCGGCTGTGTCGGATGAGCCTCTGGCGGCCAGCTTCTCCCGGATCCGGCGACCGAGGTGGTAGGTGAACCACAGGTCGCTGCGCGCGTCGCCCGGCGGGTCGACGGCCTGGTGGTGCCACTGCAGCATGCGCTGGGTATTGGTGAAGCTGCCGTCCTTCTCGGTGTGCGCCGCCGCGGGCAGGAAGAACACCTCGGTGCCGATGTCCTCGGTGCGCAGCTCGCCGGTCTCGATCTCCGGGCCGTCCTTCCACCAGGTGGCCGACTCGATCAGCTGGAAGTCCCGCACCACCAGCCAGTCCAGCTTGGCCATCCCCAGCCGCTGCATCTTCCCGTTCGCCGAGCCGACGGCCGGGTTCTCGCCGTACAGGAAGTAGCCCTTGCACGCGCCGGCGAGCTGAGCCAACACCGTCTCGTAGGTGCTGTGGCTCCCGGTCAGCCGGGGCAGGTAGTCGAAGCAGAAGTCGTTCTCCGTCGTCGCCGCCGGACCCCAGTACGCCTTGAGCAGGCTGACCAGGTAGGAGCGCATCTCCGCCCAGAAGCCCTTGTCGGTGCCCTCCGCTTCGATGAAGTCGTCGAGCGTCTCGTTCTCGTGCGCGTGCCGCATCGGGATGTAGCCAGGCAGCAGGTTGAACAGCGTGGGGATGTCGGTGGAACCCTGGATGGAGGCGTGCCCGCGCAGCGCCAGGATGCCGCCGCCCGGCCGGCCGATATTGCCCAGCAGCGCCTGCAGGATCGAGGCCGCCCGGATGTACTGCACGCCGACCGTGTGCTGGGTCCAGCCCACCGAGTACACCCACGCCGTGGTGCGTTCCCGCCCGGAGTTCGCCGTCACCGCCGTGCAGACCCGGAGGAACTGCTCCTCGGAAACCCCGCAGATCCGCGAGACCATCTCCGGGGTGTAGCGGGCGTAGTGCCGCTTGAGGACCTGGAACACACACCTCGGGTGGGTCAGGCTCTCGTCACGGGGCGCGTCGCTGGTGACGTGCGCGCCGCCGGATCCGTGCGACTCACCCCGTGCGGCCTGCCGGACGCCGGCGCTCGTTTTCCGTCGGCCGCCCGTCTTGTCCTGGTCCTGCTGGTCCTGTTCACCCGAGGGTGCGTGCACCTCGACGCCCTCGTACTGCCAGGTGTGCATGTCGTAGGTGCGTTCCTCGGGGTCGAACCCGGAGAACAGCCCATCCAGGTCCTCGGTGTCCCGGAACTCCTCGGTGAGGATGGTCGGCGCGTTGGTGTATGCGAGCACGTAGTCACGGAAGTACTTCTCGTTCCGCAGTACATAGTTGATGATGCCGCCGAGGAAGGCGATGTCCGTGCCGGCGCGCAGCGGCACATGCACGTCGGCCAGCGCGCTGGTCCGAGTGAACCGAGGGTCGACGTGGATCACGGTGGCTCCACGGGCCTTGGCCTCCATCACCCACTGGAAACCCACTGGGTGGCACTCGGCCATGTTCGAGCCCTCCAGCACGATGCAGTCGGAGTTCTGCAGGTCCTGCTGGAACGTGGTAGCGCCGCCGCGGCCGAAGCTGGTCCCCAGACCGGGGACGGTGGCGGAGTGTCAAATGCGGGCCTGGTTCTCGATCTGGATCGCACCGAGCGCGGTGAAAAGCTTCTTGATCAGGTAGTTCTCTTCGTTGTCCAGGGTCGCGCCGCCCAGGCTGGCTAGCCCCATGGTGCGGCGGGTGCGCTTGCCGTCGACCTCCCACTGCCAGCCCTCGCGCCGGGACTTGATGACCCGGTCGGCGATCATGTCGATCGCGGCGTCCAGCTCCAGCGGCTCCCAGTCGTTGCCGCCTGGACGCCGGTAGAGCACTCGGGTTTCCCGCTGTGGGCCGGTGGTCAGCTGCAGGCTCGACGAGCCGCGGGGGCACAGCCGGCCCCGGCTGACCGGTGAGTCCGGGTCGCCCTCGATCTGGGTGACCGCCGCGTCCTTGACATAGACATTCTGCCCGCAGCCGACCGCGCAGAACGGGCACACCGACTTGACGACCTTGTCCGCGCGGGCAGTGCGCGGGCTGAGGTGCGCGCTCTTCTCGCTCTTGGCCGAGGCACCCCGACCGAGCGGGTCCCCTTCAGTCACCTGGCGCACCACCGGCCAGGACTCGATCCAGGTACGCACACCCATCTCAGTACCCCGCTTCCAGGTCGTGTCCGGAGGGCCACTCCCTTGCGCCGTCTCGCGTCCGCCTAGCCCGCCCCCGGCGG
>DASWST010000048.1:0-9592 GCA_036402515.1 Pseudonocardia sp. | reverse complement strand
TCATCGCGTTGCGCTGGCGCGGACGGTTGAACGTCACGGTGAGGACGTCCTCCGCCCGCTCGACCACGATCTCGGCTGCGCTCACTGATCGGCCTTCCTGGTAGCGGCTGGTTCCCGGGCCGCCGCGGTGGGCCGCCTGCCAGGTTCCTCCCTCTCGACGCTGAGGCTGGGATCGGTGCTGGTCAGATCGCTGGCCGAGGCGGCCCCCTCGGCGACCAGGGCGTGGATCTCGTCGTCGGAATAGCCGGCCGCCCGCAGCGCGTCGCGCGTGCCGTCGCCGAGGACCGGGCCGGCGCCCGCCCGGACGGCCGGCGTGCGCGAGAAGCGCATGGGGGAACCGAGCTGGCGCACCGTGCCCATGAGCGGGTGCACGGCGTCCCAGAAGTAGTCCCGCACGCCCAGGTGTTCGTCGTTGAACACCTCGGCATAGTTCGCGATGGGCGCGCAAGGAACCCCGGCGGCGTCCAGCGCCTCGACCAGGTCCTTGCTGGTCCACGTTGTGGTCACCGCCTCGATCGAGCCGATCAGCGGGTCCCGATTCGCGTGTCGGGCAGAGGCGTCGACGTATCGTTCGTCGCCGAGCAGGGCACTGAGCCCAAGCACGTCGCAGAGCGCGGTCCAGGTCTTCCGGGTGACCGCCCCGAGGGTGACAAAGCCGTCGGAGGTGCGCACTGCTTGGTAGGGCGCGCTGGTCTGGTGTGCCGAACCGAGCGGCCGTCCCACCTCGCCGGTGGCGAAGTACTTGCCCGCCTCCCAGACCGCGAAGGACACCCCAGCCTCGAACAGCGAGACGTCGATGTGCTGACCGATTCCGGTGTGGTCACGCTCGCGCAGCGCCGCCGTGACGGCGAGCGCGACGTACAGCGCGCACACCAGGTCGCAGATCGGGACGCCGATCTTGGTGGGATCTCCCGAGGGCGTGCCGGTGATGCTCATCAGGCCGCCGCGGGCCTGCGCCATGATGTCCAGGCCGGGAAGCGCCGCGAGCGGACCGTCCTGGCCCCATCCGGACGCGGACGCGTACACCAGCCGTGGTGCGGCGGCGTGCACCGTGTCGAAGTCCAGTCCGAGCTTGCGCATGGCCCCGGGCCGCAGGTTCTCCACCAGGACATCGGCCGAGGCGGCCAGGCGCAGCAGCGCCTCCCGCCCCTTCGGTGACTTCAGGTCCAGGGCGACCGAGCGCTTGTTGCGGTTGAGCCGGGCGAACGGTGAGCTCTGCCCCTCCACGAACGGCCCGGTCGCGCGCACCGGATCACCGGCTCCCGGAACCTCGATCTTGAGCACCCGGGCGCCGAGGTCGGCGAGCTGCATGGTGGCGAATGGAGCCGCCATGAAGGCGCCGACTTCCAGCACGGTGATGCCGGTGAGGGGTGAGCTTCCGTTTCCGGTCATGCAGGGCGCTCCCAGACGGTCGGCGATAGCTGTGACCTGAACCACTGTCCGTAGACTACTGTCTACAGACGTCGGTAGTCCGACGGCAAGCGCCGGTGCAAGATCTTCTGCAAGGGAGGTGCGGTACCAGTGCATATCGACTCGTCCACACTGCCCGGCCGCCGCATCGAGCCGCCGCCGAGCATGACCCAGCTCGCCGCCGTGGCACTGCGGAGCATGATCCTTGCCGGGGAGCTGAGCCCGGGCGATCGCGTCGTGGAGAACCAGTTGACCGAGACGCTCGGCGTGAGCAAGCCGCCGCTGCGCGAGGCCATGCGGGTGCTGGAGCAGGAAGGGCTCATCGTCCGGACACCGCGGCGCGGCGCGGTGGTGGCCCCGCTGACGCTGCACGACGTCTACGAGATCTTCACCCTCCGCCACAGCCTCGAACGGCTGGCCATCGACCTCGGCGTCCCGTCCCGCTCACCAGCGCGGGTGGCGCGGTGCCGGGATGCGTACGCGGCGCTCGCGCGGGCGGCCGAGGACGGCGATGCCGCGGCGGTCACCGAACGTGGCTTCGAGTTCCACCTCGCCGTGGTCGGCCTCGCCGGCCACCGGCGCATTGAGGACGCCTACCGCGCGCTGGCTTTGCAGCTGCAACTGTGCATGGGGATGAACCGCCAGGCTCGTCGCAGCAGGGAGACACTGCTCGGTGATGCCCTGCGGCACCGCGGGATTCTCGAGCTCATCGAGAGTGGTGATACCGATGGCCTCCGGCACGAGTTGGTTCACCACGGCGATAAGACATTTCTGTTGGACGCGGACAACAACTTCCCCGGAGGCTCGCCCGAATCGCTGGCCTGGCTCGAATCGGTTCGGCGGCTTGGCGAGGCGCACGACCGCACCAGGTAAATCGGGTCCGCATTGCTTCTTTCGCGGCGCGGGCATCCGTTGAGGAGGCAGGAGCCGCGGCGGCGGAGCGTTCAGCGGAACGCTCCGCCGTACCGCGGTTCGTCCGCGATCAGGGCGTCGGGCGCCCCGCCGCGGTCTCCACGAGAGCGGGCAGCTCCGCCAACCGAGGGGCAAAGATGTTGTAGAGGGGTTCCATGGTGATGGTCATCTGCCGCTGAAGCCCGATCGCCTCCGCGCCCGGGGCCAGCCGGGCCTCCATGAACGCGTCGAAATTCTCCCGGCTGTCCCACACCTCGGTGATGCGATACCCGCCTTCGATCCGAGCGGTGAGATGAAGATAGAGCCCTGGCTCGGGTTTTTTCTCGACCCCCATCTGGTCGAGGATTGCGCGATACTCGGTCGATGTGAGGCCCAGGACGTCAATGGTGGTAATGAAAGCCATGCCGTAGATCTCCATTCGCGATAACCAGCCGATAGAATGCAGCGTTCCCGCTACGACAATCAATTGAGATTGGCCCAAATAGACTTGTACTGCGTGTAGCTCTCCCAGGCCTCGCGGCCCTGCTCGCGGCCGTAGCCGCTCATCTTGTAGCCGCCGAAAGGGGCATTGGGATGGTATTTGTGCCAGGTGTTGAGCCATACCGTGCCCGCCTTGATGCGATCGGCAAGACGGAGCCCTCGGCCGAGATCACCGGTCTGGATGCCCGAGGCGAGGCCGTAGGGCGTGTCGATCGCGATGCGGATCGCGTCTTCCTCGTCGTCGAACGGGATCACCGGCAGGACCGGCCCGAATATCTCCTCGCGGCTGATGGCGATGTCGTTGGTGGCATCGGCGAACACCGTGGGTTCGATGAAGAGGCCCGTGCCGTTGATCCGCCGCGTGCCGCCGCCAGCCGTCAGGCGCGCGGTCTGCTTGCCCTGTTCCACGTAGCCGAGCACCTTGTCGTACTCGGCGCGTGAGGCGATCGGACCGACCTGGGTCGCGGGGTCGAGCGGATCGCCGAGCACCGCCTTCTCCGCCAGCCGGCTGAGCTTCTCGACCACCTCGTCGTAACAGGTGCGTTCGACCAGCAGGCGTGAGCCGGCGACGCAGACCTCGCCCTTGTTCCAGAAAATCCCCCAGAACGCGGCCTGGACGGCGGCGTCGATATCGGCATCGGCAAAGATGATGTTGGGGCTCTTCCCGCCTAGCTCCATGGTCAGGTGCTTCATGGTCTCGGCGCCGCTGCGCATGATCCCCTGTCCGACCGCGGTCGAGCCGGTGAAGGCGATCTTGTCGATCCGCGGGTCGCGGACCAGCGCATCGCCAATGGTGCCGCCGCCACCGGTGACGAGGTTGTAGGCCCCGTCGGGGAGCCCGGCATCGAGCATCACCCGCCCAAGTGCCAGCGCGGTCAGCGGCGTGTCCGACGCGGGTTTGTGCACGATGGTGTTTCCGGCGGCGAGCGCGGGCGCGATCTTCGACACCGACAGCGTCAGCGGAAAGTTGAACGGCGTGATCGCCGCGACGACGCCCAGCGGTTCGCGCCGGGTCAGGATGCGGATGTCGCGTTCGTAGGAGGTGCGGTAGGAGCCGTCCAGCGCGCTCATCGCCAAGGCACCGTGGAAGCGGAACAGGCCCGAGCAGAACGGCATGATCGTGTCGCGGAAGTCGTGATAGGGCATGCCCATGTCCATCGCCTCGCGGACCGCGAAGTCGTCGGCGCGCTCATCCAACAGGTCGGCCACCCGGAAGAGGATCTTTGCCCGCTCCTCGTGGTGCATCCGGCCCCACGGCCCGTCCTCGAACGCCCGCCGCGCCGCTTCCACCGCCTCGCCGGCTTCCTCGGCCGAAGCCTTGGCGATCGTGGTGATGACCTCCTCCGTGGTCGGGTCGCTCGTGGTTGTGGTCTCGCCGCTGGCGCCATCTCGCCAGTGACCGTCGATGAGCAGTTGGCCCGGCGCGATCGTCTTGCGGCGGGGAATGTCGAGACCGGTCATGTGATGCTCCGTCGGTTCAGCGGACGAGGTCGAGCGCGAGGCGCGGGCCCAGGCCTTGGCGATAGGCGAGGTGGACGAGCAGGATCCAGGCGGGCTCGATGAAGCGCGACGCGTAGAGTTCGCCGGCATCGACCACGGTGCCGGGCAAGTCGGCCATCAGCTCACTCACGATCGCCTTGGCCTCGGCGTCGTCCCCGGCGACGAACAGCCCGGCGGGCTTGCCGCCGACCAGTGGATCATCTGAGTGGAGCAGCTCGGCAAAGGTCGGGATCCCCTTCACCACGCGCGCGTCAGGTGCGAGGCGCCGCAACTCCTCGCCGGCGGAGGTGGTGGTGCCGATCTCGAGCGCGGTCATGTCGGGTTTCAACGAATTCGTGCAGTCCCACAGGATGGTGCCGGTGAGATCGCCGAGCCGGGCAACCGCGTCGGTGACCGCGCCCCAGGGAACGGCCAGCGCGACGACGTCCGCCCATGCCTTGACGTCGGCGGGTTCGCCGTGGCCGACGCCGAGGTCGGCCGCCATAGCGGCCAACTTCTCGGCGTCGCGGCTGTAGCTCAGCATGACCTGATGACCGGCGATCGCCAGGCGTTTGGCCAGCGCCGTGCCGAGGCTCCCGGCGCCGATGATCCCTACCTTCATATGTCGCTCTCCCAGATTGCCGTTTCGCTGGGGAGCGTAGGTCGAGCGCCGGAAGAGATATTTCACGATTGGACGTTGCACGATTCGGGGCATTTTGGCGGCTCACGTAGCCTTGACTGCTCGCTTTAGTCTTGTTGGATGCAGGGCACGGTCGATGCCGAATCCGGATTCGTCGTCTCGCGCGTCCGCTATCCCGCGGGCCACTATCGTCATGACCCCAGCGGGCTGGTCGAATTGCGTGTGGTGCGGGCCGGATCGTCCTATGCGGAGATCAACCTGGGCGCGGGCGCGCGGCGGGTGTTCACCCGGCCGGGCGACGTCCTGCTCAGCTTGCCGCACAGCGCCACCTCGTTCCTGATCGCCGACGTCCGCGAGCTCACCGTGCTGGCGATCGACGCCGCACTCGCTGCGCGGCTCCTTGACCAGGCCGGCGGGACCGTCGCCGAGCTGGCCTCCGCCGCCGAGCGGCCTATGCGCGATCCCATGCTCGCCGAGATGTGCCGGCGGCTGGAGGATTGGCCGCCGGCCGAACCCATCGTGCGCGAATGGATGCTCGGCGTAACCCTTGCCACGCTGCTGAGCATGGCTCGAGCGCGGCGCGATCGGAGCCAGCGCCCGGTGCTGACGCAGCAGCGGCTCGAGGCGGTGCTGGCCGCGATCGACACCGAGCGCGATGCCGACACCACTGTCGAGCGGCTCGCCGCCATGGCCGGGTTACCGCGGCGCGCGTTCACCACCGCCTTCCGCGACGCGACTGGTCTCCCCGTCCATCAGTTTGTGCTGCGCCGACGCATCGATCGCGCGATCACCTTGCTCCAGACCAGCGATCTCTCCCTGGCCGACATCGCCCAGCGCACCGGTTTCTCCCACCAGGCGCACATGACGCGGGTGTTCACCCGGCTCAAGGGCGTCACGCCCGGGCAGTTGCGGGCTAGCCAGAGGCGCTAGGCGGGTCTTCGACGACAGTATCTTCGAGATCACCCTGCTCACCGAGGGATTTCGCAACTGCCCCCTTTCCCCCGGGAACCCGCTGCAGCTTGCGTTTGATCCACGCCTTCGAGATGCGGGACGGCAAGATCTGTAGGGAGAACGGCTACGAGATCTGGCGGCGCGCCGACGACACGGCGCCGGTCAATGGCCTCATTGCCGCCGGTGCCCAGACCCAGGTGTTCCCGGCGCCCGCTAGTGTCTCGTGTCCGATTTCCTTTGCCGGATCCGGTGATCCAGGCGGCGGCTGGCAAGGCCGAGGACCGCCTGGATATCGGGCCATATCCAGGCGGTCCGAGAACGCCGCCAGACGTCGTCTGGGCGCCGGAGACGGTGAAGAGACTTCGGACACGGGACACTAGGTCCTGACGAACGGCTACTGACCTGGCAAAAGGGGGCGAAAGAACGTCCGCTCGTAGCGGCGCCCAGCCACTCAGTACCCCGCGGTGAACCGGGTGTTGAGGAACTTCGGGTCCTCGATCTCGTCGACGATGGCCACCGCCAGGTCCTCGTAGCTGATCCTGGCCTGGCCGTCCGGGCCGGCCACCGGTTGGTCCAGCCCGATGCGATACGTGCCGGTGCGCTCTCCGGGGGCGAAGTGCAGCGGTGGGGGCGAGACATAGGTCCAGCTCGCACCGGAGCTGGTCCGGTAGAAGTCCAGCGCGTCGGCCTGCGCGGAGGCCGCTTCGAAGTACGCGGCGGGGAAGGTCGGCAAATCCAGGAACCGGGCGCCATCCGGGGTGGTGAGCGTGGCCCCGCCGCCGAGGTGCACGATCCGGGGCGCCGGCTGAGGCAGCGCCGCGGCCACGCCGACCAGCGTCTCGGCCACCGTGCGGTAGAACTCCCGGCCCGGTCCACCCGCGGCGACCACCAGCGCATCGGCGTCCTTGGCCACCGCGCCGACCGACTCGGCGGAGGTGGCATCCCCGGTCACCACGGCCACTCCGTCGGCGAAGGCCGGCGCGGTCTCCGGGCGGCGCACCACGGCGGTCACCTCGTGGCCCCGGCCGGCGGCTTCGGCCACAATCCGCTGCCCGGCCCGCCCGGCGGCGCCGAACACGACTACCTTGCTCATGGGATCTTCCTCCTGCTTTGGTTGAGGCCTCAATCTTGTGCCGAGAGGGAGGCGGGCGGAAAGGTGACGAGCGGACGCGACGGCGTGCGGCGCATCGGGTTCAACGCGCCCGGTGGGCCGGGCCTCGAGCTCGAGGTGCTAGCCCGTGGCGAGCTCTGCCGACGTGACGAAGCCAGCCTCGGCGAGCCGCACCGCACCGAGTTTCACCAGCTCATGCTGGTCGACGCCGGGCGAACCTGGCACGAGGTGGACTTCGTCGAGCACCGGCTCGACCCCAGAACGGTGCTGTGGGTGCGGCCCGGCCAGGTGCAGCGGTTCGGCCCCCCGGTCACTGGTGAGATGGTGCTGTTCACCCACGGGGTGCCGGCGTCCAGTTCGAGCGAGCTGGCGCTACTACTCGGGGACGTGCGCGGCGGCCCGGTCTGGCACCTCGAGGCCGAGGGGTACGCCGGCGTCCGGGAGATGGCCCGCCAGCTGCGCCTGGAGGCCGGCTGCGCCAGCGCGTCCGCCGACGAGGCTCGTCGGCACCTGCTCAGCGTGCTGCTGCTGCGTATCGGCCGGACGGATGCGGCAGAGTCGGCGAACGGCGACCCCGACGGCATCGCCGCGCGGTTCGCCGCCGAGGTGGAGCTCGACTTCGCCCGCACCCACCGGGTGACCGACTACGCCCACCGGCTCGGCTACAGCGTCCGCACGCTGACCAGGGCCAGCACCGCCGCCACCGGGCTCTCCGCGCGTGAGGTGGTGGACGCCCGAATCGCGCTCGAGGCCAAGCGGCTGCTCGCCTACACCGACCTGGCGGCCTCGGCGGTGGGTCGCCGGCTCGGATTCAGCGAGCCGACCAACTTCGGCAAGTTCTTCCTGCGGCGCACCGGGCTCACCCCGGCCGCGTTCCGCCGCACCCTGACCCGTTGAGGCGGTCTCCTGCCTTGTGAATAAGGACAGGCAACGTTTCCTGGTCCATTGAAACTCCAGCCCTCGGCTCAGTCGAGCCGAGGGCTGGAGTACGACGGGAGCGGTTATTAAAGAATCAGTTGGACCAGTACTCCCAGGAGTTATTCCGGTCCGGGCCGCGCCGGCAGTCCCACTCTCCTCGCCGGCCCGGGTGGTCATGGGTGGCGATCGCCTGACATTGCTGCAGGGTCTTGAACTTCGACCGGAATCGGTGCTGCGGCCCTGGCCGCGGCGCCGGCGCCGGCGGAGCCTGCTGGACGGCGGCCGCCGCGCCCGAACCGGCCGGCGTGTCCGCGTAAGCGGTGCCCACCGCACCGACACCGGTCACGGCCAATGCAATCGCCACGCTGGCAATAGAAGTCTTCAGTCCTGGAGTCAAGTTCGCTCCTTCATTCGTTTCACGTGACCACAGAGTCACTCGGGGGATGCAGATTCAACCACATGACTCCTTAACCTCTGAGCCGCGCTCAGTAATTGCTCAGCTTTACCATTCTGAGGGCGGCTCAGCAATTCACCTAAAATGGTGCCGATCACCCCTTACCCGCCGAGCCGCCGGACCCGCGGCCGCGGGTCGGCGCAGCAGGTAGCGTCATTCCCGGGGCCCCGGGGGCGGTGTCGCCCCATCCACCGGCAGGCCGCGTATCGGGACGTGAGGAGCAGCTGACATGCCAACCGTCGCTCGGGAGATACATCTGGTGTCCCGCCCACACGGCGAGCCGAGCCCGTCGAACTTTGAGCTGGTCACCACCGAGCTCGCCGATCCGGGCCCCGGGCAGCTGCTGGTGCGCAACCTGGTGATGTCCGTGGACCCGTACATGCGGGGGCGGATGAACGACGTGCCCTCCTACGCGCCGCCGTGGCAGATCGGCGAGCCGGCCCGAGGCGGGGCGGTGGGCGAGGTGGTGGCCAGCGGGGCCGACGCCGTTCCGGTTGGCAGCCTGGTGCTGCACGACGCCGGCTGGCGCGACTACGCACTCATCCCCGCCGAGCAGGCGCAGGTCCTGCACCGCGAGGAGGGGCTGTCACCGTCGCTGTACCTGGGCGCCCTGGGCATGCCGGGTTTGACTGCGTACGCGGGTCTGTTCCGGATCGGCGAGTTCCGCCCTGGTGACACCGTGTTCGTCTCCGGCGCGGCGGGCGCGGTCGGCGGCCTGGTCGGGCAATTCGCCCGGCTGCGCGGGGCCAAGCGGGTGATCGGCAGTGCGGGTTCGGCGGACAAGGTGCGGTTCGTCACCGAGGAGCTGGGCTTCGACACGGCATTCAACTACCGCGACCGCCCGGTGGCGGACCAACTGCAGGACGCCGCGCCGGATGGCATCGACCTCTACTTCGACAACGTCGGCGGGGAGCACCTGCAGGCGGCCATCGGCGCGCTGAACATGCACGGGCGAGTTGCCCTGTGCGGGTCCATCTCCGGCTACAACGCCACCGAGCGGCCTCCGGGGCCGAACAACCTCGGCCTGGCCGTGGGCAAGCGACTGACCCTCCGCGGTTTCATCGTGCGGGATCACTACGACCTGGCGGCGGAGTTCTCCCAGACCGTCGGCGGCTGGCTCCGCGCTGGCCAGGTGCAGGTCCGCGAGACGGTTGTGGACGGGCTGGACAACGCCGTCTCGGCGTTCATCGGCCTGCTACGCGGCGAGAACACCGGAAAAATGATCATTCGCCTCAAC
>DASWST010000047.1:0-77888 GCA_036402515.1 Pseudonocardia sp. | reverse complement strand
GCCACGCCTGGGCCACCCGATCCCTCGCCAGCCCACCCCATCCCTCGCCGTCCCCCGCCACGCCGGGGTGACCCATCCCTCGCCACCCCTTGCCACGCCGGGGCACCCCATGACCACGGCCAGCCCCTCGTCGAGTGTGCCCGCCGTGTCGCTGGAAAGCCTTTACCAGCAGCAATGCGCGCACACTCGACGGCAGAGTCCGCACACTCGATGGCAGAGGCGGCACACTCGATGGAGCTAGCGCGGCTCACCCGTGGACCACGATGAGCAGGGCCATCCGCGACCAACTTGAGGAACATCCGGAACTTACTTGAGGAACGTCCGCGACTTACTTGCGGAACGCCCGCGACCAACTTGAGGAGTGTCCGGCACTTACTTGAGGAGTGTCCGGGACTTACTTGAGGAAGTCGGGGATGTCCAAGTCGTCGTCGTCCGCCTCGGGCTTGCGGGGCTGGCGCTGGGGCTGGGTCGGCTGTGAGGCGGGTGAGTTGCTCGGGCCCTGCGTCGGCCAGGAGTGCGCCGGGGCCGACGGCTGGGTGGTGGGCTGGTGCACGGTGCGGACCGGCTCGCCTGCCTGGGGACGTGCCGAGTGGGTGGTGCCCGGCCGGCCTTGATCGGTGGTCGGCACCGGCACCGTGTCGTCCGTCGGAGCTCCGACCGCCGGCTGAACACCCTGCGCTCCCGCCTGGCCCGGTGCGGCCTGGCCCGGTAGAGACTGGCCTGCCCCGGGCTGCCCCGGTGCCGGTTGGCCCGCTGCGGGTTGGCCCACTGCGGTTTGGGCAGGGGCGGACTGGCCACCGGCCGCCTGACCATTTGCGGATTGCTGCGTGGCTCCAGTGCTGTACGGCGGCTGCTGGTTCGGCGTGGCGGACGGGTCGGCGAAGCCACCGGGCTCCGGCACAACCGGCCGCGGCGTGCCCGGAGTGGCCACGTCACTGCCCGGGCGGGTCTGCGGACGGGCCTGGTTCATCGCCTGCTCGCGCCGCTTGGGCATCCCGCCGTCGAAGCCGGCGGCGATCACCGTCACCCGGACCTCGTCGCCGAGGGCGTCGTCGATGACGGCGCCGAAGATGATGTTCGCGTCGGTGTGCGCGGACTCCGAGACCAGCTGGGCGGCCTCGTTGATCTCGAACAGGCCGAGGTCCGAGCCACCCGCGATCGACAGCAGCACGCCGTGCGCGCCCTCGATGCTTGCTTCCAGCAACGGCGAGGAGATGGCCGCCTCGGCCGCGGCGACGGCGCGGTCCTCACCACGGGACGAGCCGATGCCCATCAGCGCCGAGCCCGCGTTCGACATCACCGCCTTCACGTCGGCGAAGTCCACGTTGATCAGGCCGGGCGTGGTGATCAGGTCGGTGATGCCCTGCACACCGGAGAGCAGCACCTCGTCGGCGGAGCGGAACGCGTCCATCAGGGACACACCCACGTCCCCGAGCTGGAGCAGGCGATCGTTCGGAATCACTATGAGGGTGTCGCACTCGTTGCGCAGCTGGCTGATGCCGTCCTCGGCCTGCCCCGCGCGCCGCTTGCCCTCGAAGGTGAACGGGCGGGTCACCACGCCGATGGTCAGCGCACCGAGCTTGCGGGCGATGCTGGCCACCACCGGGGCGCCGCCGGTGCCTGTTCCACCGCCCTCGCCGGCGGTCACGAAGACCATGTCGGCGCCCTTGATCACCTCTTCGATTTCTTCCCGGTGATCCTCGGCGGCCTTGCGGCCCACGTCCGGGTTGGCCCCGGCGCCCAGTCCCCGGGTCAGCTCACGACCGATGTCCAACTTCACGTCGGCATCGGACATCAGCAGTGCCTGGGCGTCGGTGTTGACCGCGATGAACTCAACACCTTTGAGTCCGTGCTCGATCATCCGGTTGACCGCGTTCACGCCGCCGCCACCGATACCGACAACCTTAATCACCGCAAGATAGTTGTGCGGGGGCGTCATGCGCGGCACCTTCCTTACTGGCCTAGCATTGTCAACCTCGACCAGAGACTGAGAGTTATGTCAGCCATCTGCCTCGCACGAGAACGGTAGGGTCGGGGTCGGTCGTGGTCCAGCAGGCGCGCCGGGGCGGTCGCCCGGCTGTACCCGCGCGGCTCAGCGTCGGATGGTCGGCAGGTCCGGCGCGGTCACGTCGTAAACCGTGCCTGGTTGGCTCAGCAACACCGCGAGCACGGCCGCCTTGCGCGCCGAAGCGTCCGGCGAACCCCACCGGACCTGCTTGCCGCCGGCCAGCCGCAGGGTGACCTCCCCCGGCCCGTCGGCTTCCACGACCTGCAGCTTGTCCCGCACCTCTGGGCTCAGCGCGGCCAGCACGGCCAGCCCCGCCTCGGTGGCCGGGTCGTCCGGGGCAACCCGGTCCGCGGCCAGCCTGGGCAGCCGGGGAGCCGGCTTGGGCGCGATCTGGTACGGCAGGCCGGTGCTGTCCACCAGCGCGGGGCCGGTCGCCGAGCTGGCCAGCGCGACCGGCGTGCGTTCGGTCACCGTCAGGCGCGCGGTGCCCGGCCAGTCGCGGGCCACCTCGACGGTGGCCAGCAGCGGGATCGCCGCGAGCCGCTGACGCACCTCGTCGGCGCGCACCGCGAGCAGTGGCTCACCCAGCTCGATGCCGGACGCCGCGCGGACCAGCCCGGGGTCGACCTGGGTTGCCCCGGTCACCACGATCTGGCTGACCCGGAACCGGGCGGCGTGCAGCAGCGCCGCCCTGCCACCGAACACGGCCGCGGCAAGCAACAGCGCCACGAGCAGACCCAGTGCCAGCAGCCGCCGGAGCCGGTACTTGGACATGCCGGTCCGGGCGTTCCTGCCCTGACGGGTCGGCCGGCCGGGCGGCCCCGGCTCGGCCAGCACCCGCTCCGGAGCGTCCAGCCTGGTCACCGGACCGGATCCGGCCGCTGCGCGGGCTCCTTGCGGCCCAGCTCGGTGAGGATCTCCGGACCGAGCACGGTCACATCCCCGGCACCCATGGTGAGCACCAGGTCCCCGGGGCGGGCCAGCTTGGCCACCACCTCCGGCACCCGGCCCCACCGAGGCACGTAGTGCACCCGGCCGGCCGGCAGGGACACCGCGTCGGCCACCATGGCGCCGCTCACCCCGGGCTCCGGGTCTTCCCTGGCCCCGAACACGTCGAGCACCACCACCTCGTCGGCCAACGCCAGCGCGGCGCCGAACTCCCGGTAGAAGGTGCGGGTGCGCGAGTACAGGTGGGGCTGGAAGGCCACCAGCAGCCGGCCATCGGTGACCGACCTCGCCGCGGTCAGCTGCGCGGAGACCTCGGTGGGGTGGTGCGCGTAGTCGTCGTAGACCGCCACGCCGCCGGCCCTGCCCTTGAACTCGAACCGCCGGCGCACCCCGGAGAACCCGGCCAGCCCGGCGAGCAGGCCGTCCAGCGGGGCGCCCAGCTCCAGGCCGGCCAGCAGCGCGCCGAGCGCGTTGAGCGCCATGTGCTCACCCGGCACCGGGATGACCAGCTCGTGCTCGACGCCAGCCGCGTCCGCGTGCCCGCTACCGGTACCGGCGGTGGGGTTGGCGGTCAGCCGCACCCGGGCCCGGCCGCCGAGCCGCGCCGGCCGGTACTCGACCAGCAGCGCGTCGCCCTGGTGCGCCCCGGCGGCACGGCCGTACCGGCGCACCCGCACCCCGTCGGCCTCGGCCCGGCCGGCGAGACGCTCGGCGCCGGGGTCGTCGGCGCAAGTCACCAGGGCGCCGGTGGGAGTGATCCGGGTCAGGAAGTCCTCAAAGGCTAGGGCGTAGGCCTCCGCGCTGCCGTGGTGGTCCAGGTGGTCGGCCTCCACATTCGTCACCACGGCGACCCGGGGGTGGAACCGCAGGAAGGATCCGTCGCTCTCGTCCGCCTCGGCGACGAAGATCTCCCCGGCGCCGTGGTGCGCACCGGACCCGCCGGCGGAGGAGAGGTCCCCGCCGATCGCGAAGGACGGGTCCAGCCCGCAGTGCTGCAGCGCCACGGTGAGCATCGAAGTGGTGGAGGTCTTGCCGTGGGTGCCGGTCACGCAGGCCACCTGGCGGCCGGCCATCAGCGCGGCCAACGCCTGCGAGCGGTGCAGCACCGGCAGGCCCCGCTCCCTGGCAGCGGCCAACTCGGGGTTGTCCTCCCGGATGGCGGTGGAGATCACCACGGTGGGCGGGCCGTCCAGCTGCGTCAGGTTGGCCGCGTCGTGGCCCACCGCGATCCTGGCCCCCTGGGCCCGCAGAGCCAGCACGGTGCGCGAGTCCTTGGCGTCCGAGCCGGACACCGGTACGCCCCTGGCCAGCAGGATCCGGGCGATCCCACTCATCCCGGCCCCGCCGATCCCGATCAGGTGCACCCGCTGCAGCTTCTCGGTCGGCTCCGGCTTTTCGGTCGGCGCCGTCATCTCGGCATCCCCCAACGTCGCATGATCATCGCCTGGACACTTCGCCGACCACATCGAACACCAGGTTGGCCAGCGCCTCGTCCGCCCCAGCATGCCCGGAGCGGCGCGCGGCGGCACTCATCTCGGCCAGCTGGACCGGGTCGGTGAGCAGCCCGGCCAGTTCATCACACACCCGCTGGCCGGTCAGCTCGGCGTCGCTGACCAGGGAGCCGCCGCCGGCGCGCACCACCGGCCCCGCGTTCAACGCCTGCTCCCCGTTGCCGTGCGGCAGCGGGACGTACACGGCGGGCAGCCCCACCGAGGACACCTCCGCCACCGTCATCGCCCCGCACCGACAAAGCACCGCGTCGGCCGCCGCGTAGGCCAGGTCCATCCGCTCCAGGTAGGGCAGGCCGACGTAGCGGCCGCCGGCGGACGCCGCGCCGGCGGGCACCGGCACCTGGTTGCCCGCCCCGTGAGCGTGCAGCACGGCGATGCCCGCCTCGGCCAGCCGGTCGTATGCCTCGGCCACCGCGCGGTTCAGCGAGCGGGCCCCCTGCGAGCCGCCGAACACCAGCAGCACCGGCCCATCGGCGGGCAGCCCGAAGTGGGCCCTGGCGGCCGCGCGCTGGGCCTGCCGGTCCAGAGTCGCGATCTCCCGGCGCAGCGGGATCCCGATCACCTCGGCGCCCGTCAACCCGCTGTCCGGTACCGCCGCCGCGACCCGCCGGGCGAACCGGGCGCCCACCCGGTTGGCCAGCCCGGCCCTGGCGTTCGCCTCGTGCACCACGATCGGCACCCGGCCCCGGGCGGCCAGGTAGGCCGGCAGCGCCACGTATCCGCCGAAGCCAACCACCACATCGGCCTCCACCCGGCGCAGCACGGCACGGGTCGCGCGCACCGAGCCGATCACCTTGGCCGGCAGCTTGACCAGGTCAGGGGTGGGTTTGCGGGGCAGCGGGACCGGCGGGATGAGCTCCAGCGGGTAGCCACGGGCGGGGATCAGCGTGCGGTCCAGGCCGCGATCGGTGCCCAGCGCGGTGACCTTGGCGTCCGGGCGCAGCCGGCGCACCGCGTCGGCGAAGGCGAGCGCGGGCTCGATGTGCCCCGCCGAGCCTCCTCCGGCGATCACCACGGACAACGGCCGCCGCGTGTCGTTCATCGCCGGCCCCGCTGGTCGGGCTGCCGCCGCGGGTCCCGTTGACCGGGCACCTGCTTCTGCCCACCCCGTCGACTCGAGCCGCCTGCCCAACCGGAACGGCCGGACGCTGAACCGGACGAGCCCGGCGAACTCCGGCCGGACGAGGACGCGCGCTGCGCCGGTGGAGGGGCGTCCCTCGGTGCGCGCGGGCTGGGCGCGCCGGACCTGGGGGCCCGGGCGCCGTAGGGCTCGGGCAGCGACAGGCCGAGCAGCCTGGCCACCCGTCCCTGGCCGTGCGTGCGCAGCGCCGCGATCGCCTCCGGCTCGTGCCGGGCGGCGTTGGCCAGCAGGCCTCCGACGAACATCGCGGTCACCAGAGCGGAACCTCCTGAGGACACGAGCGGCAGCGGAATGCCGGTCACCGGGAGCAATCCCACCACGTAGCCAATATTGATGGTGGCCTGGCCAACCATCCAGACCGTCAGGGTGGCCACCACCAGCTTCAACCACGGGTCGGTGTTGCGGGTGGCGATGCGCAGACCCACGTAGGCCAGCAACCCGAACAGCACCAGCACGGCGACAGCGCCGACCATGCCCAGCTCCTCGCCGATGATCGCGTAGATGAAGTCGTTGTGCGCGTTCGGCAGGTAGCTCCACTTCGCCCGGCCCTGGCCGAGGCCCACGCCGAACAGGCCTCCGTCGGCCAGCGAGTAGAGCGCCTGCTTGGCCTGGTAGGCGGCGCCCAAAGGGTCGCTGTCGTGCGGGGCGAGGAACGACATGATCCGGCTGTGCCGGTAGCCGGCGCTGAAACCGAGCACCACCGCCCCGACCAGCCCGCCCAGGGTGAGCGCGGCGAGCAGCCGCAGCGGCGTGCCGGCGAAGAACAGCAGCGCGTAGACCACGATGGCCAGCGAGACCGCGGTGCCCAGGTCCGGCTCCACCACGATCAGGGTGAACATCACCATCGCGACCGGGAGCAGCGGGGAGAGCTGTCGCCAGTTGCCGATCATCCGCTGCCGGACGGCCAGCACCTGCGCCCCCCACAGGGCCAGTGCCACCTTGGCGATCTCGGCGGGCTGGATGGAGATCGGACCGACCACGAACCAGCTGCGCGCGCCTCCGCGCACCTGGCCGACCCCGGGCACCAGCACCAGCGCCAGCAGCAGCACCGAGCCGACCAGCAGGGCCGGGGCCAGCGCGCGCAGCACCTTGGGTGGGATGCGCATACCGATCCAGAACACCACCAGCCCGGCCAGGCAGAACAGCAGCTGCCGGCGGAACACCGAGTACGACGAGCCGACCTGCTCGAAGGACTCCACGCTCGACGCGGAGAGCACCATCACCAGCCCGAGCAGGGTGAGCAGCCCGAACACGCCGAGCACGATGTGCAGCGAGGTCAGCGGGCGGGCCAGCCATGCGGTCAGCGCGGCCCGGGCCTTCTTGGCGGAGGCGAGGGCCTCGGACATCCCGGAAGACATCTCGGACGAGCGCATGGGAGGACCGCCGGTACGGGTCCCGGTCACCTGGCGACCGCGGGCAGCTCCGCCACGGCGGCCTGGAAGGCCCGTCCGCGATCGGCATACCCGGCGAACTGGTCGAAGGAAGCGGCCGCCGGAGCGAGCAGCACCACATCCCCTGGCGCGGCCATTGCGGCGGCCATACGTACCGCGTCAGTCATGGGGGAATCATGTCCCGGCGGCACCTCGGTGATCGGGACATTAGGTGCGTGTCGCAACAGTGCGTCACGGAACATCGCCCGATCGGTACCCAATAGGACTACGCCGGCCAACCTATGTGCGTGTTGAGAGATCAGTTCTGTAACCGAAGCGCCCTTCAGTAGGCCGCCAGCGATCCACACCACCCTGGCGTGGCCGCCCAGCGCGGCGGCTGCCGCGTGCGGGTTCGTCGCCTTCGAGTCGTTGACGAACCGCACCCCGCCCACCTCGCCGACCACGCCGCCTCGGTGCGGCGCAGGGGCGAACTCGCGCAGCCCGGCCCGGACCTGGTCCGGGGTGACCCCCACGACCCTGGCCAGCGCGGCGGCGGCCAGCGCGTCCAGCACCCCGGGTGGGCCGGCCGGGCGCACCTCGGCGGCCTCGGCCAGCTCGAGCGGCCCGGCGCCGCCGAAGGCACGGTCCACCAGCGTGCCGTCCAGCACGCCGAGCTGCCCCGGCCCCGGGGCACCCATGGTCAGGCCGACCCGGCGCGGGGCCGGCGCGGCGGCCAGCGTGTCCGCGACCAGCGGGTCGTCCACCCCGGCGACCGCGACCGCACCGGTGAGCACCCTGGCCTTGGCCGCCAGGTAGTCGGCCATCCCGCCGTGCCAGTCTAGGTGGTCCTCGGCGATGTTGAGCAGGCAGCCGGCGGCCGGTCGGAGCGAAGGTGACCAGTACAGCTGGAAGCTGGACAGCTCCACGGCAAGTTCCCTGGGCCCGGTCGCGGGCTGCTCGCCACCGGCCCGCTCGCCACCGGCCCGCTCGCCACCGGACCGCTCGCGGTCGGCGCCGCGCACCGCGTCGATCACCGGGGTGCCGACGTTCCCGCAGGCCACCGCGTCTCGCCCGGCGGCGCGCAGGATCGCCTCCAGCATGCCCACTGTGGTCGTCTTGCCGTTCGTCCCGGTCACCCCGAGCCAGCGCACGCCCGGCCCGCCGGCTCCCGGTCCGCCGGCGGTGGTCCATCGCCAGGCCAGCTCGGGCTCGCCGATCACCTCGATGCCGGCCCGCGCGGCGGCCACCAGCAGCGGCGCGTCCGGACGCCAGCCAGGGCTGGTCACCACCAGGGCGGTGCCCGGCGGCGGCTCGGTCAGCCCGAGTTCGCCGCGGACCCCGTCGGGCAGCGCGACCAGCCGGTCGGCGGCCTCGTCGGCGACGGTGACCTGGGCACCGAGCTCGGCCAGCGCGACGGCCGAGGCCAGCCCGGATATCCCGGCGCCGGCCACCAGCACCGGCCGGCCGCGCAGCGCGGTGAGCGCCGTCCGCCGCGGGGACACCGCTAGCCCCCGGACGCCGCGGCCAGCCATTCGCTGTAGAAGATGCCCAGCCCCAGCGCGCAACAGATCGAGGCGAGCAGCCAGAAGCGAATGATCACCGTGGTTTCGGCCCAGCCGGCCAGCTCGAAGTGATGGTGGAACGGGGCCATCCGGAACAGCCGTCGGCGGGTCGCCCGGAACACCACGATCTGCAGCGCCACCGACAGCGCCTCCACCACGAACACCCCACCGATGATCACCAGCAGCAGTTCGGTGCGGGTCACGATGGACAGCCCGGCTACCAGCCCGCCCAGTGCCAGCGAGCCGGTGTCGCCCATGAAGATCCGGGCCGGCGCGGCGTTCCACCAGAGAAACCCGACGCAGCCGCCCATCGCGGCGGCCGCCACCAGCGCCACGTCCAGCGGGTCGCGCACCCAGTAGCAACCGGGGTGCGGCTCCAGCGCGGCGCAGGTGTAGCGGAACTGCCAGAACGAAATGATCACGTACGTGGCCAGCACCATGGCCGAGGTTCCGGCGGCCAGCCCGTCCAGTCCATCGGTCAGGTTCACCGCGTTCGACCACGCGGTGACCAGCAGGTAGCAGAACAGGACAAAGCCGATCGTGCCGAAGGACAGCACCACGATGTCGCGCACGAAGGACGGGCGCACCGAGGCGGGGCTGAGCCCGGCCTCGTTCGCGAAGCGCAGCGCGAGCACCGCGAAGATCACCGCGGTGACCAGCTGGCCGACCAGCTTGGAGGTCTTGTTCAGCCCCAGGTTGCGCTGTCGGCGCAGCTTGATGAAGTCGTCCAGGAAGCCCACGATGCCCAGCGCGGTGGTTAACAGCAGCACCAGCCAGGCGGACGCGGTCGGGCCCTCGCCGGTCTCCCCGGTGGTCAGGTGCGCGGCCAGGTAACCGATCCAGATGGAGGCCAGGATGGCCACCCCGCCCATCGTCGGGGTGCCCCGCTTGGACTGGTGGCTGGCCGGCCCCTCGGCCCGGATCTCCTGCCCGAACCCCTGCCGGGCGAAGAACCGGATCAGGTACGGGGTGAGCAGGATGGACACCGCGAGCGCCACCCCGGCGGCGATCATGATGCCTCTCACCGGGCGGCCTCCGCCGGCCCGCCGGCCGTGGTCTGCTCAGCCGCCGGGGACGGGTCGGCCGCCGGAGACTTCGCGGGCGCCGGGGGCGTGTCCGCCTCCGGGCTCTGCTCGGCCGGGGCCGGTGTGTCGGCCAGCAGGCCGGCCGCGATCCGCTCCAGCCCGGCGGCTCGGGACGCCTTCACCAGCACCACGTCACCCGGCCGCAGCCGCTCGTGGAGCACCTCCAGCGCCGCCGCCACGTCCGGCACGAGCATCGACCCCTCTCCGTAGCCCGCGCGGTAGTCGGCCGCCCCGACCGCCACCAGGTGGCGCACCCCCAGCCGGGCGGCGAACCGGCCGACGCCGGCGTGCGCCTCCGGGGCCGTGTCGCCCAACTCGCCCATCCCGCCGAGCACCGCCCAGGCCCGCCGGGTGGACCCGCTGATCGCGGCCAGCGCCTCCAGCCCGGCGCGCATCGACTCGGGGTTGGCGTTGTACGCGTCGTTGATCACGGTCACCCCGTCGGGCCGCTCGGTGACCTCCATCCGCCAACGCGACGCGGGGGCCGCCGCGCCGAGCACGTCGGCCAACTGCTCCGGTTCGGCGCCCAGCTCGAGGCCCACGGCGGCGGCTGCCAGCGCATTGCTCACCTGGTGCGCGCCGACCAGCCGCAGCGCCACCTGGGCCGCGCCGCGCGGGGTGACCAGCCGGAAGCTGGCCCGGCCGGTCGCATCCAGCCGCACGTCGGTGGCGCGCACATCCGCGGTCGCTCCGGACACCGAGGAGAAGGTCACCACCCTGGCCGAGGTGCGCGCGGCCATCGCGGCCACCCTGGGGTCGTCGGCGTTGAGCACCGCCACCCCGCCGGCCTGGGCCGCCGGGAGGGCCTCGACCAGCTCGCCCTTGGCCACCGCGACCGCTTCCGGCGAGCCGAACTCGCCCAGGTGGGCGGTGCCCACGTTGAGCACCACACCGATCCGGGGCGGCGCTACCGCGCAGAGCGCGGCGATATGCCCTCGGCCCCGGGCGGACAGCTCCAACACCAGGTTCCGGGTCCGCCGGTCGGCGCGCAGCACGGTCCACGGGTGGCCCAGCTCGTTGTTGAAAGAACCGGGCGGGGCCACCGTGTCGCCCAGCGGGGCGAGCACCGCGGCCACCAGGTCCTTGGTGGAGGTTTTGCCGGAGGATCCGGTCAGCCCGACGATCTCGATCCCGGGCAGCCGGCTGACGACCTCGGCAGCGAGCCGGCTGAGCGCGCCGAGCACCGCCGCGAACTGGAGCTCGGAGTCCGCGCCCGGCTCGCCGACCAGCACGGCGGGAACGTCGACGGGCCGACCGGCGAGCACCCCGACCGCGCCGGCGGCGTGCGCCGAGGCGGCGAAGTCGTGCCCGTCCACCCGTTCCCCGGGCAGCGCGACGAACAACCCGCCCGGGCCGACCGCGCGGGAGTCGAACTCCACCGACCCGGTCACCCGCTCCGCGCCATTCGCCCGGTGCAGCCGCCCGCCGACCGCCTCGGCCACCTCGGCCAGCGTCATCGGGATCATCGGCCGGCCTCCGCGCCACCGGGAGCGCCACCGGGCCTGGTGCCGGGGTTGGTGCCGGGAGCCGTGCCGCGCCGGGCGTGGATGGCCGCGGCCAGCTCGTCGACGTCGGAGAACGGTCGGCGCACCCCGCCTGCCTCCTGCCCGGTCTCGTGTCCCTTGCCGGCCACCACCAGCACGTCCCGGTCCCCCGCGCGGGCCACGGCGGCGGCGATCGCGTCCCTCCGGTCGCCCACCTCGAGCACCTCGCCCAGCGGCGGGGCGGCCAGCGCGCCAACCCGCATCGCGGCCCGGATCACCGCCGGGTCCTCACCGCGCGGGTTGTCGTCGGTGATCACCAGCAGCTCCGCGCGGCGGGCCGCCTCGGCGCCCATCAGCGGCCGCTTGGCGGCGTCCCGGTCACCGCCGCATCCGAGCACCACGATCAACCGGCCGCCGGCGTGCTCCGGGCCGGCCAGCCGGTCGCGCAGGGTGTCCAGCAGCGCGGCCACCGCGCCCGGCTTGTGCGCGTAGTCCACCAGCGCCAGGAAGGGCTGGCCGGCGTCCACCCGCTCCAGCCGGCCGGGCACGACCAGCCCGGCCATCCCTTCGGCGGCGGTCGCGGCGGGCACCCCGACCTGGTCCAGGCAGGCCAGCGCGAGCAGCGCGTTGGCCACGTTGTAGGCACCGGGGAGTGGCAGTGTGACCGGGGTGCGGGTGCCGGCGGGGTCGACCGCGACGAAGCGCTGCCCGCCATCGCCGGTGGGCCGCACCGCCTCGGCCCGCCAACCGGCGTCGACCCGGCCCATCGCGGACACGGTGACGGTTGTCGGCCGGATCAACCGCCGGCCCCAGTCGTCGTCGGCGTTGACCACCTCGGTGGCCGCCCGCCCGTCGAACAACATCGCCTTGACCCCGAAGTAGGTCGCCATGTCGCCGTGGAAGTCGAGGTGGTCCTGCGAGAGGTTGGTGAACCCGCCGACCGCGAAGCGGGTGCCGTCCACCCGGTGCAGCGCCAGCGCGTGGCTGGACACCTCCATCGCCGCGTGCGTCACCCCGCGCTCGACCATGATCGCGAACATGGCCTGCAGCTCGGGTGCCTCCGGGGTGGTCAGCGCACTCCCCCAGCGCTGGCCGGCGATCGCGGTGCGCACCGTGCCGAGCAGCCCGGTGACGTGCCCGGCGGCCCGCAGCCCGGCCTCGATCAGGAAGGCGACGGTGGTCTTGCCGCTGGTCCCGGTGACCCCGAGGACGGCCAGGCGGGCGGTTGGGTCGCCGTAGATCCGCGCCGCCAGCGCGCCGAGCACCCCCCGGGGGTCCTCGACCACAAAGCTGGGCACCCCGGCCGCGGCCACCGCTGGGCGGGTGGCGCCGGCCGGATCGGTGAGCAGCGCGGCCGCGCCCGCGGCCAGTGCCTGGCCGGCGAAGTCGGCACCGTGCGCACGGGACCCGGGAAGCGCGGCGAAAAGATCACCGGGTCGCACGTCGTGCGCGCGCAGGGTCACTCCGGACACCGTCGAGTCGGCCCGGCCAGCGGGCAGCGGCACACCGACCAACGCGGCCAGCTCGGCCAGCGCGGTGGGCGCTGTCCGGGTGGGCCGAGGAGCGACCGGCGAGTCGGCCGCAATCTGGGTCGGGGGCACGTCGCGGAAGGCTACCGGCGCCATGATCGGGCCATAGCGCGGCACCGGCTCCCCGAACTGGGGCGGGTGCCGAGCCTGGCCGCCCACCGTGCCGCACCGCCCGCTGGGCGACCCACCAGCCGTTATCACAGCCCAGCCCGCCCAGAACCACCCACCCACACCCCGGGCGCGCACGGCAACCCTTTTGTTACCCAACTGCACCGCCGGCAGGTCCAGGCGCGCTGAAACCTGCGTGGTGTGCAGTTGGGTAACGGGCGACCGAGGACCGCCGGCGCCGAGCGAGCCGGCGCCGAGCGAGCCGGTCAGCCGCCGCGGGGTCAGGGCAGCACGAGGGGCTGCATCGGCGGCGGGTTGGGGTCCACCGGGATCTGATCCCGCTGGGCCAGGGTGGACGCGATCTGGTGGAACAGCGCGGAGGCGTTCTGCCCGTGCGTCGGCGCGTCCAGCATGATCGCCACGACATAGCGCGGGAACTGGGCTGGGAACATGCCGGCGAAGGTGATCCAGTAGTTGCTCGCGGAGTAACACCCACAGGCCGGGTTGACCTGCTGCGCGGTCCCGGTCTTGCCGGCGATCTGGTAGCCGGGCACGGCCGCGTCCACCCCGGTGCCGCGCTGCACGCCCTTGCCGTTCTGGGTCACCGCGACCAGCATCTGACGTAGCTGCTGGGCGATCTGTGCAGAAACCACCCGCACCGGCTCCGGCCTCGGTGCGGGGTGCTTGGTGCCATCCGGGTCGATGGTGGCCTGGATGATCCTGGGCGGCACGCGCAGCCCGTCGTTGGCCACCGACTGGTACATGCCGGCGAGCTGGAGCACGGTCATCGACAGTCCCTGGCCGATCGGCAGGTTGCCGAACGTGGAGCCGGACCAGGTGTCCCTCGCCGGTACCCGCCCGGCGCTCTCCCCGGGCAGCCCGACCCCGGTGCGCTTGCCGAGGCCCATCTTGTTGAGCATCGTCCAGAACCGGTCGGGACCGATCTGCTGCGCGGTCATCAGCGTGCCGACGTTCGACGAGCGGGCCAGGATCCCGGTCAGGGTGAATCGCTGGGTCGGGTGGTTCCAGGCGTCGTGGATGGTCCGGTCCGCGATCTTGATGCTGTCCGGGACGTCCCGCACGGTCATCGGGTTGTCCAGCCCGGAGTCCAGCGCGGCGGCCATGGTGATGATCTTGTTCACCGAGCCGGGCTCGAACGGGGTGGTCACCGCGGGGTTGCCGAGCTGGTTGCTGCTGGCCGCGGCCAGGTCGCGCGGGTCGAACGTGGCGTTCGTGGCCAGCGCGCGCACCTCGCCGGTCGCCGCGTCCAGCACGACCGCGCTGCCGTCCTTGGCGCCGTGCTGGCTCACGTAGGCGGCCAGCTGCTGCTGCACGGTGTACTGCAGGTCGGAGTCCAGGGTGAGCTGCAGGCTGGACCCGGGGACCGCGGCCTTCTCCGCCCGCTCGCTGCCGGGGATGACCGTGTTGCCGCCCTCGGCGGTGTCCACCACCCGGTAGCCGTCGGTACCGGCCAGCAGGCTCTCCTCGGCGGCCTCCAGCCCGACCACCCCGTGCAACTTGTGCTGGTCCATGTTCCAGGTCGCGGCGCCCAGGATGTTGGCGGCCAGCGACCCGCCGGGGTACTGCCGTGATTCCCGGTCCTCCTGGCCGATCTCCGGGAATTGCTCGGTCACCGAGCGCGCCACCGCGGGCTCCACCAGCGGCACCAGGATCACGTAGTGCTTGTCGGTGTTCAGGCTGGCGTAGAGCTGGTTGGCGTCCGCACCGGTCAGCTGGGCCACCCCGATGGCGATCTCGGTCTTACGGGTGATCGCGTTCGCGCCCTGGTTCCTGGAGATCAGGTAGGGGTTGGCAACCAGCGCCTCGGCCTGCACGCTGAACGCGATCGGAGTGCCGGCCCGGTCCAGGATCGAGCCCCGCTCGGCAGGCAGTGGCAGCCGGGTGACCCGCTGCTTGTCGCCGTCCGCGCGCAGCTGCCCAGATTGCACGGTCTGCACGCTGACCAGCTTCACCCCGGTCAGCACCAGCAGCGCCACCATGATCAGCCGGCCGGCCACCAGGCGGCGATTCGGGTCCAGCCGACCCGAGGCGCGGCCGCGGGGGCGCCGGACCGGGGGGCTCGAGCGGGATTTCGGGCGGGTCCGAGGCGCGGTCGCGGTGCGCATCAGTGCCCGGTGGCGGGCGCACCCGGCGCGGGCGGACCAGCGGCGGCGGCTCGCTGCGCCCGCTGAGCCGACGGCTGCTGCTCGGGGGTCAGCTGACCATCGGCGGCCTGGTCTGCCTGTTGCTGACTGATCAGTGCCGACTGCTCGCCCGTCTGTTGCCCAGCGGCCCGCTGGTCAACCGTCTGCTGGCTCGGGTCCCGCTGATCGGTGGGCTGTTGGCCAGCGGGTTGCTGGTCGGTGGGCTGTTGGCCAGCGGGTTGCTGGCCAGCGGGTTGCTGGTCAGCGGGTTGCCGGCCGGAGGGTTGCTGGCCGGAGGGTTGCTGGCCGGCCATCTGCTGGTCACCGGGCTGCCCCAGCGTGGGCTGCCCGGGCGCGGGTTGCCCAGGGGCCGGCGGGACCACCACGGGGGCCGGCGGAGCGGGCGCCACGGCGGCCTTCGGCACGCCTACCACCGCGACCGTGCCGTCCGGCTGTGCGACCAGCCGAGCGACGTCGGGCACCTGCACCATGCCCATCCGCGAGGCGGCCTGCGCCAGCGCGGGGGCGGACTGCATCGAGGCGATCTCGGTACGCAGCGACTCACTGCGTTCGGACAGGTCCCGGGTGGCTTGCCGGGCGGCGTCCAGCCGATAGGAGTCCGCCGCGGCCGTGGTGGACAGCCACAGCGACGCGACCAACCCCACACCCAGCAGCACCATGATCAGCAGGACGAACTGGGAGCGCCCCGACGAAGCGTCGTCCGGGTCGCCGTTGAGCCGCTTCTCCCGGACCGCTCGGCGGGCGTACGCCCGGCCGATCGCGCCGTTGGCGTCGCGCGGCGCGGGCGCCCCGGTGGACCGGCGCGGGGTGCGGGTACTCGGCTGGCGGGCGGGCCGGGTCCGCTCAACGGTGGGCGCGCTCATCGCTCTTCCTCGCTTCTCAGACGCTGGCTCATGCCGCCGCGATTCGTTCGCCGGCGCGCAGCCGGACCGAGGCCGCGCGGGGGTTGCGTTCGATCTCCGCCTCGTCGGCCTGCTCCGCGCCCCGGGTGAGTAGTCGCCACCGAGGGCCGTGCCCGGGCAGCTCCACCGGAAGGCCCGGCGGGGTGCGGGACCGGGCACCCTCGGCGAGCGCCCGCTTCACCATCCGGTCCTCCAGGGAGTGATAGGCCAGCACCACCAGCCGGCCGCCCACCGCGATCGCGTCCATCGCCGCCGGCAGCACGTCACGCAGCGCGTCCAACTCGCCGTTGACCTCGATCCGCAACGCCTGGAAAGTGCGCTTGGCCGGGTGCCCGCCGGTGCGCCGGGAGGCCGCCGGCACCGCCTCGTACAGCAGCTGGACCAGCTCCTCACTGGTGCGCAGCGGGGCACGCTCGCGCCGCCGCGCGACGGTGGCGGCGATCCGCTTGGCGAACCGCTCCTCGCCGTAGTCGCGCAGCACCCTGGCCAGCTCGTCCACCGAGTAGCCGTTCACCACGTCGGCGGCGGTCGGGCCGGTGCTGGGGTCCATCCGCATGTCCAGCGCGGCGTCCCTGGAGTAGGAGAAGCCCCGGTCCACCGCGTCCAGCTGCAGCGAGGACACCCCCAGGTCGAGCAGCACGCCGTGCACCTGATCGATGTTGAGCCGCTCGAGCACCGCGGGCAGCTCGTCGTAGACGGCGTGTACCAGGTGGGTGCGGTCGGCGTAGTCGGCCAACCGGCGGCCGGCCAGCTCCAGCGCCTCCGGGTCGCGGTCCAGCCCGATCAGGGTGAGCTCGGGGTGCGCGGCCAGCAGCGCCGCGGCGTGCCCGCCCAGCCCCAGGGTGGCGTCGACCAGCACGGCCGGGCCGCCACTCAGCGCCGGGCCGAGCAACTCGAGTACCCGGTCGAGCAGTACCGGTACGTGCTGGGCGGCCGGCAGAGACTCCGGATCTGACTCTGGCATCCGCCGGCCCCCTCTCAGTTCGTGTGCGATGGCCAGAGGGCCCGGATGCCCCGGGGTCCCCGCTCCCCTCCCGGCGGACCTGGCACCGGGGAAGGTGTGCCAGGGCCACCAGCAGCGGAGTGGAGGCCTCGGGACATCCGGGCCCGGGCGCTCGTGTCGCCCGCCGCTCGGCATGTCAGAACATGCCGGGCAGCACCTCCTCCTGCGCCTGCGCGTAGTCGTCTTCGTGTTGTTCCTGATAGCTCTGCCAGGCCGCCGCGTCCCAGATCTCCAGGCGGGTCACCGCGCCGATGACCACACAGTCCTTGCTCAGCCCGGCGTAGCGGCGCAGTTCAGTGGTGATCGGGATGCGGCCCTGTGAGTCCGGGTTCTGCTCGTCCGTGCCGGCGAACAGGTAGCGCTGGTAGGCGCGCACCGCCTCGTTGGTGAACGGTGCCTCGGCCACCTTGCGGGCGAGCTCCTCGAACACCGGGCGGGGGAACACGTACAGGCACCGGTCTTGGCCTTTAGTGATCATCATCCCCCCTCGCAGCTCGTCCCGGTACTTCGCCGGCAGCGTCAGCCGGCCCTTGTCGTCGAGCCTGGGCGTGTGCGTGCCGAGAAACATCGGCATCGCCTCCCCTTGGCTCCAACGATCACCACCTTACCCCACTTTCCACCACAGTCAACGCACCGGACCTCCCCCTCAGCCCGACGGGCGACGGTTTTGCCTGGTCACAACCCGTGGGGGGAGGTGGGGGCGATTGCCCTACCGGAGCGCCGACAATGCGGGAGACGAAGCCGTACGAGGCCTAGCCGCCCCTGTTGACCAGGGCAAACGCGGCCGATCAAGGCAGCGGCGGCCTTCCAGGGGGTGGCCGTGGGGCGCGGTGGGGATGGCCCTAGCGTGACGCCCGGTCACCGCTCTGGGTACCGACTCGATGACCGTCGGGTCACCGTTTGACAGACTGCTCGCGGGCTGTCCGACAAGGGGGAGGTCGAATGACGACGACGAGCAGCCGACCCGTGCCCATGTCGCTACCGGAACTGGCCACCGTCACCGCGCGGATCACCGAGAACGTGCACAAGGTGATCGCCGGAAAGCCGGAGGCGATCCGGATCGCGTTGGTGACGCTGCTGTCCGAGGGGCACCTCCTGGTCGAGGACGTGCCGGGAGTCGGCAAGACATCGCTGGCCAAGGCACTCGCCCGATCCGTCGACTGCGCGGTCAGCCGGATCCAGTTCACCCCCGACCTGATGCCCAGCGACATCACCGGCGTGTCCATCTACAACCGGGAGAGCTCGCAGTTCGAGTTCCGCCCCGGGCCGATCTTCGCCAACGTGGTGATCGGCGACGAGATCAACCGGGGCTCCCCCAAGACCCAGTCCGCGCTGCTGGAGTGCATGGAGGAGCGGCAGGTCACGGTGGACGGCATGACCTATCCGCTGGGCAACCCGTTCCTGGTGGTGGCCACCCAGAACCCGGTGGAGATGGAGGGCACCTACGCGTTGCCGGAGGCCCAACGGGACCGGTTCACCGCGCGGATCAGCATCGGCTACCCCGACCTGACCGCCGAGCTGGCCATGGTCGACGAGCACGCCGCGCACGATCCGCTGGCCGACCTCACCCCGGTGTCCGACACCGCCGAGGTGCAGTCCGTACTGGCCACCGTGCGCGACGTGCACGTGGCGCCCGAGCTGCGCCGGTACGCGGTCGAGCTGGTCTCCGCCACCCGCCGGATGCCCGAGGTGCGCCTGGGCGCCTCCCCCCGGGCCACCCTGCACCTGGTGCGCGCGGCCAGGGCACAGGCCGCGCTGTCCGGGCGCGAATTCGTGGTGCCGGACGACATGCACGTGGTGGCCGGGCCGGTGCTGGCCCACCGGCTGGTACTCACCCCTGAGTCGATCACCGCGCGGCGCACCGCGGCCGACCTGGTTCGGGCGCTGCTGGGTCGGCTTCCGGTGCCGCACGGGCCGGGCGCGGGCGCGCCCCGTGGCTGACCCACACCACCACGTGCCCAGCGGGCTGACCACGCTGGGCCGGTGCCTGATCGCCGCCGGGGTCTCCGCCTCGGTGTGCTCGGTGGTGCTCAACGAACGCGACCTGCTGCGCATCGGCGTGTTGGTGATCGTATTGGCGCTGCTGGCCTCCCTGGTCGCGGCCCGGACCAGGCTGGTGGTGGAGGCCGAGCGGAGCCTGGAACCGGTGCGGCTGTCGGCCGGCTCGGCGGCCACGGCCAGGTTGACCGTGCACACCTGCCGTCGCATGCTCGGCGGCGGGTTGGTGCTCACCGACGAGTTGCCGGACGCGTTGGGCGGCTCGCCCCGCTTTGTCACCCCGGCGCCGCGACGGGGCGACCCGCCACTGGAGCTGGCCTACCCGATCACCCCGACGGTCCGGGGGGTGCACCTGGTCGGGCCGCTCACCGTCCGGGTGAGCGACGCCCTGGGGTTGGCCGAGTACGAACACGAGCTGGTCGGTCGCACCCAGCTGACCGTGCTGCCCCGGGTCACCGAGCTGTCCGGGTTCCCGGACGGCTTCGGCCGGGGCGAGGGTGACTCCGGGTCCACCGGGCTGCGCCGAGGGCTGGGTGAGCGCGATGCGATGGTGCGGGAGTACCAGCCCGGCGATGCGCTGCGCACGGTGCACTGGAAGTCCACCGCGCGGCGCGATGAGCTGATGGTGCGGGTGGAGGAACGGCCATGGCACGGCGGCGTGACCGTGCTGCTGGACCGGCGCGCCCAGGCCCATCGCGGCGCCGGCGCCCAGGCCAGCCTGGAATTCGCCATCGAGCTGGTGGCCAGCGTCTGCCGGCACCTGCTGGACGGCGGGCGGCGGGTCACCCTGGTCGCGGAGAACGGCGTGACGCTGGCCTCCGGGCGCGACCCGGAGGAGTTCCTCGACGTGCTGGCCACCCTCCGCCCGTCCACCCACCCCGGTTTGGTGCCGCCGCCGAGCGAGGGCGGTGAACTGTTCGCGGTGCTCGGCTCGGTGGACCCGGCGGCGGTGGCGCCGCTGATCGAAGGCGCCCGAGGTGGGCACGGGCACGCCGTCCTGCTGGACGTGGCCGCCTGGACCTCGGCGCAGGAGACCCGCCCGGTCACCGGGGTTGCCGCCGCGTCCAGGTCACTCACCGACGCCGGGTGGAGCGTGCTGGTGGGCCGACCGGAGCGCGGTCCGGACAAGGTGTGGAACGACTTCTGCCGCCGCCTGCCGGTGCGGCTGGGAACCGGCCGATGAAGTCGCCCCCGGCGACTCCTCGGTCGGCCGCCGGCTGGGGCCGGGGGCCGGCGAACGGTGCCGGCGGCTTCCCGGCGAACGGCGCGCCGCCGTTCCCCGGGGCCGGGAGCCCGCTGCCCGGCCCACGCACGGCCGGCGCCGGCTCGGCTGGTCCGCCCCCGGGTAGATGGACTCCGCCCGGGGATCCGGCGGGTTCGGCGCGCCGCGCCCGGCTGGTGCCGCTCGCCGCGGGACTCGCGGTCGCGCTCGGCTCGAGCGCGCTCAGCGGGGTGCTGCAGGGGCAGCGCTGGCTCTGGTACGTGCTGGCGGTGGTCGGCCTGGTGATGCTGCTGGGCCTGCTCGCGCGGCTGCTTCGGACACCGACCGCGGCCGTGCTGGCCGTCCAGGTCCTCGGGCTGGCGCTGCTGCTCACCGGCCTGTTCAGCACCGACGCGCTGCTCCACGTGTTCCCCGGGCCCAGTGCGCTGGCCGAGCTCGGTGACGGGCTGTCCGCCGCGATCGGGCAGATCGAGGGCGGCGTGCCGCCGGTGCCCACCTCGTCCTCGCTGGCGCTGCTGGTGGCCGTCAGCTTCGGGGTGCTGGCCCTGGTGGTGGACGCCCTGGCGGCGGCCGGGCATGGGCCGGCGGCCTGCGGGCTGGTGCTGCTCGGTGCGTACACCGTGCCGACCGCGCTGGCCCCGCGCGCGCTGCCGGACTGGTCGCTGGCCGCCGGCGCGATCGGCTTCGCACTGGTGCTGTTCACCGAGCATCGGCGCCGGCAAGCCCGACGAGGCATTCCCACCAAGCCACCCGCCCGACGCCCCAGTGGTTCCGGTCCGGCACAGCGGGCGATGAACCGGCTGCGCGCGCTGGTGCCGACCGGCAACGGCACAACGCTGACCGTCCTGCTGACCACCGCCGCGCTCGGCGCGGCGCTGGGCGTCGGCCTGCTGGCCACCCCGATCGGCACGGTCGGCCGATTCGCCGGGAGCGGGCACGGCGACTCCGGCGCCACCGACGGCCAGTTCGGCCTCAACCCGTTCACCTCGCTGCGGGGTCAGCTGGACAACGACTCCCCCACCGAGCTGCTCCGGGTACGCGGGCTGCCGTCCGCGCAGTACCTGCGGTCGCTCACCCTGAACCGGTACGTGCCGCAGCAGGGCTGGCAGCTACCGGACCGCCTCAGGGGGGTCACTGTGGACGAGTCGCTGCCGTCCGGGATGGCCGTGCCGGTCAACAACCCGACCGCGACGGTGAGCTTCCAGAACGTCGGGCTACTCGACCAGTGGCTGCCGCTCTACGGCCAGCCGATGGGGGTGGCCGGCGTGGTGTCCGGGCGCTGGCACTACGACGTGCTCAGCGGGACCGCATACACCGACCTGCCGGTGCGCGAACCGAGCTGGACCGAGCGGGCCGCGCTGCCCGATCCGTCGGTGGCCACCCTGGAGCAGGCCGAACCGGCCGAGGACGTGAGCCCCACCTTCCTGAACACCGGTGGAGTGGATCCTCGGATCACCGCGCTGGCCAAGGCGGTGACCCGGCAGGCACACAGCCCCTTCGAGCGGGCGGTGGCGCTGAACCGCTACTTCCTGGACCCGGCGTTCGGCTTCAAGTACAGCCTCAAGACCCGGCCCGGCAACTCCGGCGACCTCCTGGTGGACTTCCTGACCAGGGGAAAGGCCGGATACTGCGAGCAGTTCGCCTCCGCGATGGCGGTGATGCTGCGCACCGTGGGCGTGCCCTCCAGGGTGGCCATCGGGTTCAGTGGGGGCGAGCAGGTCGGCGACTACCGCTCGGTCGGGACCGGCGACGCGCACGCCTGGGTGGAGGCCTACTTCCCCGGGGTGGGCTGGCTGCCGTTCGACCCCACCCCGCTGACCGACGGCCGTTCCGTGCAGCCCGACTACGTGGGCAACGCGCCCAAGGTGGGCATCAACGTGCCGCCGTCGGTACAGGCCGGCCAACCCCAGCCGGGCCCGGACGGCCAGACACCGGGCGACCAGGGGCAGGCCGGCAACCCGCCGCCGCCCGCCGCGCAGCCGCCGTCAGGTCCCACGCCGGGCGCGGCACCGCCGCCGCCACCACCCGGGCAGCAACCGCCACCCGGGCAGGCACCAGCACCCGGAGCCAATCAGGCGGGCCCGACCGGCAGCGGGGAGTCCCCCACCGGGCCGGGCGAGAGCGAGCAGGGCGCCGCGGGCCGGCAGGGCGACGGCGCGCGCCCCGGCGGATCGTCCGGCTCCGGAACCGGAGGCGATCACCAGCCCGGCGGCTCGGACGGGACAGAGGGATCCGGCGGCGTGGGCGACAATGGGCCCGACGCCCCCGGCGGTGGCGGCGCGGACCGCCAAGTCGACCTCGGTGGCCTGTTGGTGGCGCTGTGGGCGGTGCTGCTGGTTGGGCTGGTGGTCCTGGCGATCACCGCGGTCGCGTGCACCCCGGTCGCCCTGCGCGGCATCGCCCGACAGCGCCGGATGGCCCAGGCCGCCCGCGGTGGCCCGGAGGGCGCGGCGGCGGCCTGGCGTGAGGTGTTGGCGGAATTCCGTGACCGGGGTAGCGAGCCGACCGGTCAGGGCACGCTGCGCGGCACCGCACGCCAGCTGGTCCGCGTGCATCCGCTAGACGCCGACGCGACCGGCGGCATGAAGACCGTCATCGGCGCGCTCGAGCGGGGCTGGTACGCCGAGCAACACGACCCCGGACCCGGCGGCCCACTGGTCTCGGCGGTCTTCACGGTGCGCGAGGGGCTCAGACGCAGCGCGCCACTCCCGCTGCGCGCCAGGTTCTGGCCTCGCTCGGCGCTGCCCTCTCGGCAGTGGTGGCGGACGGTGACGGCGCGGACGGTGACGGCAAGGCGCCGGCGCCCAGATCAGCAGCTGAGGTGAAGTGAGTTCAGGCGGCTACCCATCCATGGGAAGCCGCCTGATGCCAACGCCGCGCGATCGAAAGGGAGCTACTCCTGCTCGAAACGCCGGCGGAACCGCTCCTCCATCTTGCCGCCGAATCGGTTGCGGTCGGGCTCGGCACCCTTGTTCGGCGCCTTCTTGCCGGCGCCGATCGAGGTGACAGCCAGAACCGCCCCGGCCAACATGACCAGGAACCCGACGACACTCACGACTGGGACGTTCGACAGCCAGATGGAGCGGACCGCTACACCGACGACGAGCAATACCAGACCAAGGAGAAACAAACTCAAGCCCTGCAGCCGACGCCGCCGGGTTGGCCGTCGCAGCCGGCCCGCGCGCACGGTCGACGCGAACTTGGGGTCCTCCGCGATGAGCGCGCGCTCAATCTGATCGAGCAGCCGCTGCTCGTGCTCGGAGAGGGGCATGTCTTCGCCTCCGGCACAGGGTCTGGCGTTGGGTCCATACCGTGCCACCAGCACCCAACGAGCGCCCAGGAGTGGGCGTTACTGACGAGGATACGAGCCTCGGCAAGTTGCGACTACCCGGACCGCCAAAGAGGTTCGGAAGATACGCCATGGCGGTCAAGTCAGCTCATCCCGGGCTGCCCTCAACGGCCTCAACGAGTGACCCCGCGCCGGGTCACCATGGCTGGGTCAGCGGTACCGCATCGCCGCCGAGAGTGCTTCTGACCCAGCTCAGCGTCCTTTCGGGGGCGCCCTCGGCGGCAGCAGGCCCATCGGCCCGTGGCGGCGTCGGTAGTGGTCAGCCCCTTGGGTGGCGGCGTGGCGGATGGGTTGGGTGTCAAAATGTCGCCGGATTGGGTGACAGCCATTCGGGTTTAAGCCCGGTTACTGGGTCGATCTTCGAAGCCTCGCCGGGCACCCACGGTCCGGCCGAGCTCGAGCGGACGCACTCTCGACCCGCACAAACCGTGCCGCTGCGACACCGTGCTCACACAGCCGCTCCACCCGCTCACACAGCCCACGCCGTGCTCACACAGCCGCTCCACCGCTCACACAGCCCACGCCGTGCTCACACAGCCGCTCCACCCGCTCACACAGCCCACGCCGTGCTCACACAGCCGCCCAACGCGCTGTGCCGAGCCACGCGCGCTGTGCCGAGCCACGCGCGCTGTGCCGAGCCACGGGAGCTGCGCGTCACTCGAACCTTGATCAACTCATCGTGGTTTGGGCTCAACCCATGATCAAACCGAAACTACGATGTGTTGATCACTGCACAGCGGTCGTGCCGGGTGTCCGCTGGCCCCGCCGGCTTGCCCCGCGGCACTGGCTTGACTCATAACCTGCGGCTCCGGCTACCGGCGCCCCACAACTCGGCCAGCCCGACACCCCGGCCAGCCGGGCACGGCGGTCAGCTGGGGGCGGGGGTTTCGGGTCGGCGGGCCAGTACGTGCAGCCGGGCCGCCAGCACGAGCAGCTCGGGGGTGGCCGCGACTAGGCCGGCTAGCTCGGCGACGGCGCCTTGGCCGTTGGCGTCCGTCTCGAGCACCGCGGCCGGCAGCCAGCCTTCGAACACCCCGTCGCCCTGAATCAGTTCGATGGACAGCCGGGCCGCCGACTCGAGCAACCCGCGCAAGCCGGCCAGGTCCAGTCGGCGCTGCAGTGGGTCGGTCGGGCCGGAGCGGCCGCCTGGGTCGGTGAGCACCGCGCTGGCCTGCTGCAACCGGCCGGCGTGTGCCAGCGCGAGCGCCGCCCCGTACCGCCCGGCCACCAGCACGGACACCGCGCCACCGGGCACCACCGCGGCGGCGAGCTGGCCGACGGCGGCCGCCACGTCATCGACCACCTCGAGCAGGCCGTGCCCGAGCACCAGGTCGGCACCGGCCGGCGGGATCGCGTCGGCGAGTGACAGTACGTCGGCCTGGGTGGCGGTGACTCGATCCGCGACGCCGGCATCCCTGGCCCGACCGCGCAGCGCGGCCAGCGCGTTGGGGCTGGTGTCCACGACGGTGACCTGGCAACCCGCGGCGGCCATCGGTACCGCCCAGGTCCCGCTGCCACCACCCACGTCGAGCACCCGAACCGGCAGCTCACCGCGCCGTTCCCTGGCCAGGGAGACCTCGGCGCGCAGCGCTCGACGGACGGCGGAGCTCGAGAGGCCCACCTCCGCTGGTTGGCCGGAGCACCCGGCGTCCGCCACCCTCATCCGACCATTATCCGGCGCAGCGGCTGCACGGCGGCAGCTTAGGGCGTGCACCGCCGATCATCCAGCCAGCTAGGTGGCGCTCGTGACAGCGCCCGGTCACCGCCCTCGTGCGGGTCAGGTGAGGTCACCGCCGGCCTCCCGCCTGACCCCAGGCCGACCTCCCGCCTCACTCCGGGCCGACTCCGAGCCGACTCCGAGCGGACTCCGGGCAGGGCATGCAGCGGACTTGCCGGGGTGGGAGCACGGTAGGTTGACAACGTGCAGGTGATCGCCGTGCTTAGCCTCAAAGGCGGCGTGGGCAAGACGACAGTGGTGCTGGGGTTGGCCGGCGCCGCGTTGCAGCGCGGCCTGCGCACCCTGGTCGTCGACCTGGACCCGCAGGCCAACGCGAGCACCGCCCTGGAGCCCGAGCCGACCACGGCAACCATCGCCGACGTGCTCGATGAACCCCGCCGGTCGGTGGTGCGCCGCGCCATCGGTGGCAGCGCCTGGGGCGAGGATCTGGACGTACTGGTCGGCTCCGAGGTCAACGAGCGGCACAACAACCCCGAGCCGAGCCTCAAGCAGCTCGGGCGGCTCGACCGGGCGTTGGATCGGCTGTTACCCAGGGAGGATCCGGACGCGCCGGGCGCGGACGATGACCCCGACTACGGCCTGGTCCTCATCGACTGCCCGCCCTCACTGGGGCAACTCACCCGTTCGGCCCTGGTGGCCGCCGACCGTGCGGTGCTGGTCACCGATCCGACGATCTTCGCGGTGGCCGGCGTGCAGCGCGCGTTCGAGGCGGTGCAGAACGAACGGGTCGAACACAACCCCCGCCTGCAGCCACTCGGCGTGCTGATCAACCGGGTCCGCTCCCGGTCGGCCGAGCACGCCTTCCGGGTGGCCGAGCTGCGCGAGCTCTTCGGCCCGCTGGTCCTCACCGGCCTGGTACCGGACCGCTCGGCCATCCAGCAAGCTCAGGGCGCATGCGTGCCCATCCAGCACTGGGACACTCCCGGCGCCCGCGAAGTGTCCTCGGTGTTCGACGGGCTGCTCGGGCGCATCCTGCGCAGCGCCGACCGGCATGACGCCTGGCCCAATGCCCGCCAACAGGCCGTGGTCAGCGGCGGCCCACCAGCGAGCGGCTGACGTCGACGAACTGACCCACCTGGCGGACCAGGTCATCGGCCGCCCGCTCGGTCACCAGCCGGGTGATTCCCGCCTCGGCGGCGGCCCGGGTGGCCGACCCCGCCGCGAAGAATGCCGCCCATTCGGCCAATTCGGGCGCCACCGCGGTGAGCAGCTGCCAGACGCTGCGCCCGCCACGCTTGGGCCGCGCCGGCTGGGCCCGCACCGCGAGTACCGCCGCGCCAGCGCGCAACGCGGCCAGGTGTGCCGTCGCGAACCGCCGCGACGGGTCCGCGAGCCGCTCCGCCTCGGCCAGCCCCTCCTCGGCCTGCCGCAGCAGACCGATCGCGGCCGGCGAGGGTGGCGGGCTGGCCACCATCGAACCCCTGAACGGCAACGTCGCTGTCATCCCGCACCTCCCAGCTACTCGACCCGACTACTCGACCCAGCTACTCCACGCGAATGAGATCCCACACGCCCGGACCGGCGCGCATCCGCAGCACGAACTCCTGCGCCGGCCGCTCCAGATCCGCCGACGAGCGAGCCAGCACCCGCCAGCAGCGCAGCCGATCCCCGCCCACCGGCATGGGTGACGGAAACGGCCATGGCGACTCCTCGATCCAGCGCTCCCGCACGTCGGTCACCAGGAACCGAGGGCCGCGCCGCACCGGGCGCCGCTGGAACTCGACCGGCTCGCCGTCCTGCCAGCGCACCTGCACCGGCGTGGGCTGGCGCGAACCGAACCGGCTCAGCACACCCACAGCTGCCTCACCCCCGCGATACCCGAAACCTGCTCGAATCCTCGAACACATGTTCGATGCAGTCCAGTACAGCGCGTCTCGGCTCGTGCGTCAAGTCGTCATCGCCAGGTCATCTAGGGCCGCATTTGTGATGTCATGTGTCTATGCCCGTCGCGCCCGCCGCCACGCCGCTGACTCGACCCGAGCGGAGCTCGGCGCACCAGGCGCGCGCTCAGGCGGCCGGCCGGTGACCGCCGCACCGCCTCGGCTGCGGGTGGTCAGCTTCACCGCGATGGGGCTGATCGACAGGTTGTCCGACGCGCTGGGCGTCTACGTCACCGCGATGGGCTACCCGCGCTCGGCCATCCGGCAGCGCGCTCCGCTGTGGCGCGAGCACACCCGGCGCCCCGGCTGGCGCGGCGTGGGCGCGCTGGACGAGCGGAACAGCCTGGTCGGGCTCGGGTACGGCTACATCGGCGCGCGCGGGCAGTGGTGGCACGAGGAGGTGCGTCGGGGCCTGCTCAGCACGGACCCGCGCGGGCTGCACTGGCTGGCCGACTATTTCGAGCTCACCGAACTACACGTGTTGCCCCGCACGCAGGGCGCCGGCCTGGGCGAACACCTCCTGCGCGCCCTGCTGGACGGCTGCGACCGACGCTCGGTGCTGTTGTCCACCCCGGAGCTGGACCCGGTGCACCCGGCCCGCGCCTGGCGGCTCTACCGGCGGCTGGGGTTTGTCGACGTGCTGCGCGAACACCGGTTTGTCGGGGACTCCCGCCCGTTTGCCGTGCTCGGCCGGTCGCTGCCGCTGCCGGCGCCGCCACCTGGCTGGATGGAGGGGTCAGCGGGCCCGCCGTACGGGGAGCTGGGTGGCCCAGATCCGGCCAACCGCGGCTGACGAACGGCAACTGGCACGATGTCGGGGTGCGACTTCCGCCCGCCCGGCCGCCGCGCCGCCGCTACGCCGGAGCCGCGCTCGCGCTGTTTCTGCTGGGCGTGACGGCGCTGCTCGGCGGCTGCACCCAGGTCCGGACCGCGCTGGCCATCCAAGGCGACGACACGGTGGCCGGCGAGATCGTGATCGCCACCGCCGACGGTCCGCCGCCGCTGATCGAGGTGCCCGGGCCGCTGGTCGGCCAGGTGGCCGTGGTGCCCTACCAGAACGCCGGCTACCAGGGCTCCCGGTTGCAGTTCAGCGGGCTGCGGTTCGACCAGGTGAACTCGCTGGTCACGGTGGCGCCGAAGGCCAATGGGCGGTACCGCTTCGAGCTGCGTCGCACCGGTGGGCTGGTGGTGCTGGCCGGCCAGGTGGATCTCAGTGCGGTGCCGGTGGACCGGGCCGACGTACAGCTCAAGGTCGCCTTTCCCGGCGAGCTGGTGAGCACCGACGGCTCGGCCGACGCCGGCACGGTGAGCTGGGTGTTCACCCCGGGGCAGGTCAGCCATTTCAACGCGGTGGTGAGCTCGCCGGACCCGTCCAGTCCCTCGGTGGGCCGCTGGACGCTACTGGTCGCCGCGGTGGTGGCCGCCACCGCGGTCGCCGTGGTGCTGCTGGCCAAGGCACATCGCAACCCACCAGCCCGCAGCGCCGGGCGGGGTCCGTGACCCCCCACGACCCCGTTCCCAGGAGGACACACACCGTGACGGCCCGCGCGCTCACCGATTCCCGCCCACACCCACTGGACGAACAGCTGGTGGAACACGTGCAGGCCGCGCTGACCGAGTATCTGGCCGAGCGCAGGGCCGACGCGGCGGCGGTGCACCCTCGGTTCGCCGAGGCCGCCGACGAGCTGCGCGAGTTCGTGCTGCTCGGCGGGAAGCGGGTGCGCCCCACGTTCGCCTGGTGGGGCTGGCGCGGCGCGGGCGGCCACCCGGACGACGAGCTGGCGAGTCAGGTCCTGCTGGCGGTGAGCGCGCTGGAGTTGGTGCAGGCCAGCGCGCTGGTGCACGACGACTTGATCGACGCTTCGGACACCCGGCGGGGCCGGCCCACCGTGCACGTCTCGTTCGCCGCGCGGCACCGCGCCGGGGGCTGGCTGGGCACCCAGGACCGCTACGGCATGGCCGCCGCCGTGCTGCTCGGCGACCTCGCGCTGGCCTGGGCCGACGACATGCTGCACGCCGCCGAGCTGCCCGCCCCGGCCATGCGCCGGGTGCGGCCGATCTGGGCGGCGATGCGCACCGAGCTGGTCGGCGGCCAGTTCCTGGACCTGTTCGGCCAGGTCAGCGGGGATGACACGGCGGAAACGGCGATGCGGGTGAATCGGTTCAAGACCGCCGCCTACACCGTCGAGCGGCCGCTGCTGTTGGGCGCCGCGCTGGCCGGAGGGTCGGAGCGGCTGGTCCAGGCGTATCGCCAGTTCGGTGCGGACATCGGCATCGCGTTCCAGCTCCGGGACGACCTGCTCGGGGTGTTCGGCGACCCGGAAGTGACCGGCAAACCGGCCGGCGACGACCTGCGGGAAGGCAAGCGCACCCTGCTCATGGCACTGGCCATGCGGACCGCCCGGGAGCGGGGGGACCAGGCGGCGCTCACCGCGCTCACCGAGGCGCTGGGCGACCCGGAGTTGGACGCCGCCGGGGTGGACCGGGTTCGCCAGGTGCTGCGCCAGCTGGGCACCGCCGAGCAGCTGGAGCGGCGGATCGAGGAGCTGACCGAGTCCGCGCTGGCCGCGCTGGCCCAGGCCGAGGTGGCCGAGCCGGCCGCCACCCGGCTGCCCGAGCTGGCCCACGCGGCCACCCGCCGCCGGGCCTGACTGGGCAGCGGACGCAGGACCAAGGGGGCAGGCATGCGCACCGTATCCGGGCGCACCGACCATGTCGTGGTGGTCGGCGCCGGGTTGGCCGGGCTGTCCGCCGCGCTGCACCTGATCGGCGCCGGACGCAAGGTGACCGTGCTGGAGCGGGCCGAGCACCCGGGCGGGCGGGCCGGCCGGGTGGACCTGGACGGGCCGGCCGGCCGCTACCAGGTGGACACCGGCCCGACCGTGTTGACCATGCCGGACCTGGTGGAGTCGACCCTGGCCGCGGTCGGCGAGAAACTCGGGGACCGGCTGGAGCTGATCCAACTGGACCCGGCGTATCAGGCCCGGTTCGCCGACGGCTCCACCATCGGGGTGCACACCGACCCGGACCGGATGGAGACGGAGATCGCCGAGCGGATCGGCCCGGCGGACGCGGCCGGCTACCGCCGTTTGCGCCGCTGGCTGACCGCGCTGTACCAGGCCGAGATCAACACCTTCATCGGCGCGAACCTGGACTCCCCACTGAGCCTGCTGACTCCGGACCTGGCCCGGCTGGCCGCGCTGGGCGGGTTCGGCCGGCTGGGTCCTCGGGTCGGCCGGTTCGTCAAGGATGAGCGGCTGCGCCGGTTGTTCTCCTTCCAGTCGCTCTACGCCGGGGTCGCCCCGGACCGGGCACTGGCCGCCTACGGCGTGATCGCCTACATGGACACCGTGGCCGGGGTGTACTTCCCGCGCGGCGGGATGCGCGCGCTGCCCACCGCGCTGGCCGATGCCGCGACGGCGGCCGGGGGCACCATCCGGTACCGCAGCCGGGTGACCGGGCTGGCCCGGCGGGGCGGCCGCGCGGTGGGGGTCCGCTACCTGGACCCGGCCGGTGGGCCCGCCCTGCTGGCCGCCGACGCGGTGGTGCTGACCGCCGACCTCCCGGCGGCCTACCAGCTGCTCGGGCGCGCTCCCGGGCGGCCGCTCGCGGTGCGCTGGGCCCCCTCCGCGGTGGTCCTGCACGCCGGTGGCCCGGCGCCGGCGGACAGCCCGAAAGAGAACGGGCTGGCCCACCACACGCTGTCCTTCGGCGCGGCCTGGTCACACACCTTCCGGCAGATCCTGCACCGGGGCGAGCTGATGAGTGACCCTTCGTTGCTGCTCACCCGGCCGACCGCCACCGACCCGACGCTGGCACCGCCCGGCCATCAGCTCTACTACCTGCTCGCACCCTGCCCGAACACCGAGCGCGCCCAACTGGACTGGGACCGCATCGGACCGGCCTACGCCGAGGAGCTGCGCGGGGTGCTCGCCCAGCGGGGCATTCCCGAGTTGAGCTCCCCGATGCAGGTATCCCGGCTGGTCACCCCGGCGGACTGGGCGCGGGACGGGCTGGCGGCGGGCACCCCGTTCTCCGCGGCGCACACATTCGCCCAGACCGGCCCGTTCCGTCCGGCCAACCTGGTGCGCGGATGGTCCAACGTGGTGCTCGCCGGGTGCGGGACCACGCCGGGCGTGGGCGTGCCACCGGTGCTGATCTCCGGGCGGCTGGCCGCGCTGCGCATCACCGCGACGCCGCCGGAATCTGATCGGCGCCCCTGACACCGAGGGCCGATCAAGGCCATGCGAGCATAGGTTCCAAGATGACGTCTCAGCCGCAGCTGTCGACCACCCCCGCCGAGGCACCCGAGGCGGCGCTCCGCGCTGCCCCCGGTGCGCCCGGTGAGGTGGTGGACTCGACCACCGACCTGCTCGAGTCCGCGCTCAGCGCGCCGCCATCCCCGACCACGCGGGGCTGGTGGCGCCGGCTGGGCAACCCCAGGCCCAAGCCGCTGCTGATCGGCTTCCTGGGCAGCGTGTTGCTGGCCTTCGGTGGGTTGGGTGCCGGCGGCGTGCTGGTGCACGACCCGATCCTGGGGGGCACCCCGCTGGCCGCGTGGCGGTTCGGCCACGGCTACGACCTCGCGGTCGTGGTGGTCTACCTCGGCCTCACGCTGGTGGTCTGGGCCTGGGTGCTGGTCGGCCGGGAGGTGCTGGCGCGGCGGGCCGGCGGACGCGCGGTGCTGACCAACGCCGCGCTGTGGATGCTGCCGTTGCTGGTCGCCCCGCCGCTGTTCACCCGGGACGTGTTCAGCTACCTGGCGCAGGGCACCATGCCGCTACTCGGGTTCGACCCGTACAGCGGCGGCCCGGATGTGCTGCCGCCGGGCCCGGTGCTGGACAACGTGCACTGGTTCTGGCAGGACACCCCGACCCCCTACGGCCCGCTGTTCATCCTGATCGCCAAGGGCGTCGTCTCGGTCACCGGCACGAACATGATCGCCGGCGTATTGCTCATGCGCGCGGTGATGGTGGTCGGCCTGGTGCTGTTCGTGGCCGCCCTGCCCGGGCTGGTCCGCCACCTGGGCGGGCGGCTCCCGGTGGCGCTGTGGATCGCGGTGGCCAACCCGGTCATGGTGATCCACCTGGTCGGCGGCCCGCACAACGACCTGCTGCTGGTCGGCCTGCTCGCGATGGGCAGCCTGCTGGTGCTCAACCGCCAACACGCGGCCGGGATCGCGCTGGTCACCATGGCCATGGCGGTCAAGGCCACCGCCGGGGTGGCGCTGCCGTTCCTGGTGCTGGTCTGGGCCGCCCGGCTCACCGGTCCGCAGCGGACCAGGATTCTCAAGGCCGGCGCCGCGGGCTTCGGGGTGTTCCTGGTGGTGTTCACCGCCTGCACGGTGGCCGCCAAGGTGGGGCTGGGTTGGCTGCCCGCGCTCAGCGCGCCCTCGTCGATCGTCAACTGGCTGTCGCTGTCCACCGGGTCCGGCGAGCTGATCTTCAACATCTTCAGCTGGCCGATCGGCGGGCTGCCCAAGACCCCGTTCATCACGGTCACCCGGATCATCGGCGGGGTCGCCCTGCTGGTCATCGGCGTGCGGCAATGGCGGGCGGCCAGGGACGGTGGCGGCGATGCGGTGCGCCGAGCGGGCATCGTGCTGCTGCTGGTGGCGCTGCTCTCCCCCGCCACGCTGCCCTGGTACTACGCCTGGGGGATGGCCCTGCTGGCCGGAATCGCCTGGTCCGCCCGGCAGATGCAGATCGTCATCTTCGTGTCGTGCTTCCTGGTGATCTCCTACTTCCCGTCCGGCGAGGCGGCCCTGTACGCGTTCGGCTACCTGCTGGTCGTGATGGCCGGAGCGCTGGTCGCGGCGATCTCGCTGCGCCGGGAGGACCCGCTGCGGCTGCGCACCAAGCGGCCCGAGCGGGTGCCCACCCCGGCCCCTCGCGAGTTGGCTGGCGCCGAACCGCAAGCCTGACGGACGCGCCGAACCGCGGCCTGACTCCGGAGCGGAGCCCTCAGTCGAGCGGAGCCCTCAGGCAAGTGGAACGGCGCTGAGCGGGCAGCTACTAGATGGCCATGGCCTGGGCGCGCCGTTTCACCTCGCGGCCCCGGTTGGAGCGCAGCGCACTGATCGGCGTGCCGGGCAGCGACGGGTCGTCCTCGAACAGCCAGCGGACGATCTCCTCGTCGGCATACCCGCCGTCACGCAGCACGGTGATGGTCCCGGTTAGGCCCTTCACCACGGTCTCGTCGACGAGGAAGTCCTCTGGGATGCCAATTGCCCCGTCGCGTCGGATGGCCAGCAAATGGCCATCGCGCACCAGCTGGTGCACCCGGCTCACCGGGATGCCGAGCCGCTGGGAAACCTCAGGGATGGACAGTGCCTTCACATCATCGGCCGCAATGGCGGGCGCGACGGGTCGCTCACTCACGCGGCACACCATGCCACAGCACCCCCCCATTCCGGCAGGGTTGGGGGGCGCTGGAACTACCCCACCCCCCGATCGCCCACTGGTCGGCTTTCGTACCCTTGCCGTCGTGGTGCCAACCGAGCCCGAGCTGACCGGGGTCCTGCTCGAAGAGCGATACCGGGTAGGTGAACTGCTCGCGATCGGCGGGATGTCCCGGGTCTACCGGGGTACCGACCTGCGGTTGGAACGGGAAGTCGCGATCAAGGTGATGGACTCCCGGCTGGCCGCCGACCCGAGTTTCCGGGGTCGGTTCGAGCGGGAGGCCAGGGCGATTGCCCGAATAGATCACCCGGGCGTGGTGGACGTGTACGACCAGGGCGAGCACGGCGAGCCGCCGGACCCGGTGGTCTTCCTGGTCATGGAGCTGATCCGGGGCGGCACCCTGCGGGACGTGCTGGGCGAGCGCGGCGCGCTGCCGGTGCCCGAGGCCCTCGCCGTGCTCGAGCCGGTGCTCAGCGCGCTGGCCGCCGCGCACGCTCAGGGGATGACCCACCGCGACGTCAAACCGGAGAACGTGCTGATCAGCACCGCCGGTGCGGTCAAGGTGGCCGACTTCGGCCTGGTCACCGCCGCCGCCCAGGCCGGCGCCAGCACCACCGCCGGCATGATCATGGGAACGGTGGCCTACCTGTCCCCCGAGCAGGTCACCGGCCACGCGGTGGACGCCCGCAGCGACGTGTACTCCGCCGGGGTGGTGCTCTACGAGCTGCTCACCGGGGTCCCCCCGTACGACGGCGAGCACGCCTTGTCGGTGGCCTACCAGCACGTCAACCAGGATGTGCCGCCGCCGTCCACCCGGGTGCCGGGGGTGCCACCGGATCTGGACGCGTTGGTGATCAGCGCGACCCGCCGGGACCCGGAGGCCCGCCCGCCGAGTGCCGAGGTGCTGCTACACGCGGTCCGGGGGGTGCGCGCCTCGCTCGGCATCCCGAGGGTGCCGGTCCCGGTGCCCGGCGGGCCACCGGTGCCGCGCACCGCCCCCAGCCAGACGCTCGGGGGCCGGCACGCGGCCCCGGTGGGCGCGGCCTCGCAGAGCTTCGCCCAGCTGCCCGGCGGGCTCTCGGCTGGGCCCGCGCACGCCGCCGAGGGCGCTTCGACCGTGCCCAACCAATCGCCGCCCAACCAATCGCCGCCCTACCAATCGCCGCCCGGCCACCGGCCGACCAGGGCGATGACCTCGGCGACCTCGGCGACCTCGGCGACCTCGGCCTCCCGGTTCCAGCATGGCCCCGCGGAGGCCTGGGCGGGCGCTGAGACGGCCGCGGCGTCGGCCTGGACCTCGGATGCCGACCTGCCCGACTACGTCGCTCAGCGCCGCCGAGGGAGGCGCATCCTGGCCATCTGGATCGCGGCGGTGCTGCTGCTCGCGGTGTTGATCGGCGCGTTGGCCTGGGGCGCCGGGGTGGGCCAGTGGAGCAGCACGCCGGCGGTGATCGGCTTGGACCAGGCCAGCGCGGAGCGGCTGATCGGTGAGGCCGGGCTGGTGGCTTCGGTGCGCACCGCGCCGAACGACACCGCGCCGGCCGGCACCGTGTACGAGGCGGTGCCCGGGCCGTCCAGCCGGGTGCGCAAGGGCAGCACGGTCACCCTCGCGGTGTCCACCGGGCGGCCCCGGGTACCCGCCGTGCCGCCGGGCACCGCGGTTCCGGATGCGGAGCGGATGCTGCGGGACGCCGGCCTGGCGCCCCGCGAGGACGACGCCGACTACGCCGCGCACCCCACCGCGCCACGCGGCACGGTGATCGGCACCTCACCCGCCGCGGGCACCTCGCTGCCGGTGTCCAGCCCGGTCACCCTGGTCTTGAGCAGCGGACCCGCCGCCGCGCCCCGGCGGCAGCGCAACCCCGGCGAATCCCTGGCCCAGCTGCTGCAGCAACAACTCGAACGGGCCCTGCGCGGCGACGGCCCGGGCCCGCCACCACCCAACGGCCCCGGCGGATAGCGCGCGACCCGCGCTCAGAGTCGGTCAGCCGCGCAGCATCTCCGCGACCAGGAAGGCCAGCTCCAGGGACTGCTGGGTGTTCAGCCGGGGGTCGCAGGCGGTCTCGTAGCGGCCGTGCAGGTCGGCGTCGGAGATCTCCTGCGCGCCGCCCAGGCACTCGGTGACGTTCTCCCCGGTGATCTCCACGTGCAGCCCGCCCGGATGGGTACCCAGCCCGTGGTGCACCTCGAAGAAGCCCTGAACCTCGTCCACGATCCGGTCGAAGTGGCGGGTCTTGTACCCGGTGGTGGACTCCACGGTGTTGCCGTGCATCGGGTCGCACTGCCAGATGACCTTGTGCCCGGAGGCGGTGACCTTCTCCACGATGGGCGGCAGCACGTCCCGCACCTTCGTGCTGCCCATCCGGCTGACCAGCGTCAACCGCCCGGGCACGCCTTCCGGGTCGAGCCGCTCGACGTACTCCACGGCCTGCTCCGGGGTGGTGCTCGGGCCGATCTTGAGGCCGATCGGGTTGGCCAGGATCTCGGCGAACGCGATGTGCGCCCCGTCCAGCTGACGGGTCCGTTCGCCGATCCACAGGAAGTGCGCGGACAGGTCGTAGAGCTTCGGCGCGTTCGGCTCCCGCACGTCCAACCGGAGCATGGCCCGCTCGTAGTCCAGCAACAGCGCCTCGTGGCTGGCGTAGTAGTCCACGCTGTGCAGGCTCGGGTCGTCCACCCCGCACGCCGCCATGAACCGCAGGCCCCGGTCGATCTCGGTGGCCAGCGCCTCGTACCGCTCGGCGGTGCCTGAGTTGCGGATGAAGTCCTTGTTCCAGTCGTGCACCGAGTTCAGCCCGGCCATCCCCGCCGCGGTCAGCGCGCGGACCAGGTTCATCGCCGCGCTGGCGTTGGCGTAGGCCCTGATCATCCGGCTCGGGTCGGGCACCCTGGCCTCGGGGGTGGGCCTGATCGAGTTGACGATGTCGCCGCGGTAGGAGGGCAGGCCCCGCGCGTCCAGCGGCGCGGAGCGCGGCTTGGCGTACTGCCCGGCGATCCGGCCCAGCTTGACCACCGGCATGCTCGCCGCGTAGGTGAGCACCACCGCCATCTGCAGCAAGGTCCGGATGTTGCCCCGGATGTGCGGCTCGGTGTTGTCCGCGAAGGTTTCCGCGCAGTCCCCGCCCTGCAGCAGGAACGCCTCTCCCCTGGCCACCTGGGCCAGTTGCCCGCGCAGCTTGTCGACCTCCTCCGGCACGGTCACCGGCGGCACGCTCTCCAGCACGGTGCGCACCTGCCGGACGGCTTCCCCGTCCGGCCACTCCGGCTGTTGCGCCGCCGGGCGGCCCAGGGCGTCGTCCAGCCGCGCGCGCAGCGAGGGAGGCAACGGCGGAAGTTCCGGAAGGTCCTCAACCGGCACGTCAACTGTCCAGTTCACGGTCAGCCAGCCTAACGCTTTCACTCGTCGGGACGGCGGCGCATACCGCCTGTGGCCTCAGCCGAAGAACACCTCAGCCGAAGAACACCTCGGCCTCGGAGTACAGCGCCGGGTCCACCGTCTTCAACGTCTGGGTGGCCTCGGCCAGCGGCACCCGGACGATGTCGGTGCCGCGCAGCGCCACCATGGCCCCCCACTCGGCGTCGTGCACCGCGTCGATGGCGTGCAGCCCGAACCGGGTGGCCAGCCAGCGGTCCCGGCTGCTCGGCGTACCACCCCGCTGCACGTGGCCGAGCACGGTGGTGCGGGCCTCCTTGCCGGTGCGCTCCTCGATCTCCCGGGCCAGCGCCTCGCCGATGCCGCCCAGCCGGGGGTGGCCGAACGCATCCTTCTCGCCGGCGACCAGCGCCATGGTGCCGTCCAGCGGGGTGGCGCCCTCGGCCACCACGATGATCGGCGAGTACTGGGTGCGGAATCGGCTCTCCACCCAGTCGCACACCTTGGCGATGTCGAACGGCACCTCGGGGATCAGGATCACGTTGGCCCCGCCGGCCATCCCGGAGTGCAGCGCGATCCACCCGGCGTGCCGGCCCATCACCTCGACGATCAACGCGCGGTGGTGCGACTCGGCGGTGGTGTGCAGCCGGTCGATCGCCTCGGTGGCGATGCCGACGGCGGTGTCGAACCCGAACGTGTAGTCGGTACCGGCGAGGTCGTTGTCGATGGTCTTGGGCACGCCCACCACGTGCACGCCCTGCTCGTACAGCTTGCTGGCCACGCCCAGGGTGTCCTCGCCGCCGATCGCGATGAGCGCGTCCACGCCGAGGTTCATCAGGGTTCGTTGAATCCGCTCAACCCCGTTGTCGATCTTGAAGGGGTTGGTCCGGGAGGAACCCAGGATGGTGCCGCCCCGGGGCAGGATGCCGCGCACCGCCGGGATGTCCAGGGTCTTGGTCAGGCCTTCCAGCGGCCCGCGCCAGCCGTCTCGGAAGCCCACGAACTCGTACTTGTACTCGGGTACGCCCTTGCGGACGATCGCCCGGATCACCGCGTTGAGACCGGGGCAGTCGCCGCCGCCGGTCAGCACTCCAATACGCACGGCCGGAAGACTCTCATGTGCTGGATCGGTGGACCAAGCCACCCTGGCCCGAAAGGTGTGCCTCGATGGTGTGCCAGCGGGCCACGTTGTGCCGAGCGTCGGCCAATGCGTCGTGCGCGTCCTGCGGCGGGGCCGGCAGCGGCGGCCGTCCGGCGTCCTCCCAGCGCTGGCGCAGCTCCCGAGTGAACCGGGGCAGCGGGCGCGGCAGGGCCGGCATCGCCCCCCACAGCTGGCAGAGCACCACGTGGTCGTAGGCGGCGATCCAGGCCCACAACTCGATCTCCTCGCCCGGCGCGGTCAGGAAGTCCAAAAGGTCCTCCTTGATTCGCGCCCGGGACCGCCAGGCCCGGTCACCGGGGGACGGCAGCTTGGGCAGCACGTTGGCCCGCACCCAGGGTCCGGCGCGGCGGTCGTCGAACTCGGTGGAGACCGCGTAGAACTCGCGGCCTTCGGTGTCGACCACGCCGATGGAGATCAGCTCGATGGTCTTGCCGTCCTCGATGAACTCACAGTCGTAAAAGAAGCGCACGGTAGATCAGATGCCCCGTCAGCTGGCCTTGGTCCCTGGCACGCTGGCCAGCGGCCGGGATCGCGCCGCCTGGGCGGCGGCGTCTTCCTTGGCCTTGGCGGCGTACATGTCCACGTACTCCGCCCCGGACAGCTCCATCAGCGCGTACATGATCTCATCGGTCATCGACCGCTGGATGAACCGGTCGTTGGCCATGCCGTAGTAGCGGGAGAAGTCCAGCGGTTGGCCGAGCTTGATCCGCACCTTGTGCGGCCGCCAGATCCGGGAACCGATCGGGTTCACCTTGTCCGTACCGATCATCACCACCGGGATCACCGGGACCTCGGCCTCCAGTGCCATTCGGGCCACCCCGGTCTTGCCCTTGAACAGCCTGCCGTCCGGTGACCGGGTGCCCTCCGGGTAGATACCGACCAGGTGCTGCTCGCGCAGCAGCCGGATGCCGGTGTCCAGCGCGGCGCGGGCGGCCGAGCCGCTACCCCGGTCAACTGGCACCTGGCCGATCCCGTAGAAGAACTCCCGCTTCAGCCACCCGACCAGGCCGGGCTGGGTGAAGTACTCGCGCTTGGCCATGAAGGTGATCCGCCGCCGCACCAGCAGCGGCAGGAAAAAAGAATCGGCGACAGCCAGGTGATTGCTGGCCAGCAGCGCCCCTCCGTGCTCCGGGATGTTCTCCCTACCCTCGATCGTGGGCCGGCACCAGAGCCGCAACAATGGTCCGAGCAGCACGAACTTGAGCAACCAATACAGCACGTGGACGCCGCCTCTCCCCGCCGGACCGCGTACCCAGCCTACGGAGCCGTACGGGTTACCGACAACGCGGACCTCTCCCCTTCCGGGGGTCGTTCGTGTCACCATGGGGCTGTGAATCAGGCGGAACCTGAGGACGACGGTCGCGCCGCCGACTCCACCCGACACGTGGTCACCTTCGAGGAGATCGTCGCCGGATGGGTCGCCGAGGGAACAGTGCCTTGCTGGCCGGAGACGGTTCCGCACCCTCCCGACGGCAACGAGGTGGATCGGGCGGTGCCCAGCGCCCCGCCGAGTGCGCCGCCGGCCACCGGGCCGACCGCGTCCTCGGCCGGGCCGCCGGGCGCACCGCCCGCCGCGCCTCCACCACCCCGGGCGGCCTCGCCATCCATACCCGCGCCGGCGAGCCCGCCGCCGGTCAGCCGCCCGCCGGCAGCGGCCCCGCCGCCTGCCCCTGACGAGCACTTCGTTCCGCCGGACCCGCCGCCGATGCCGCGCATCGGGGTGACCGCCGCGATCGGCATCGCCCTGCTCGGGTTCGGCGTCGTGCTGCTCGCGCTGCCGAGCCTGCTGGGCCGCAACGCCGAGCTGTCCCTGCCGCTGGGGCTGGTCTCGCTGGCGCTGGGCCTGGGCTGGTTGGTGCTGCGGTCCTGGCCGTCAGCGGGGTCCGACGACGAGGACGACGACGGAGCCGTCCTCTAGCTGGCCGTGCTGGCGGCGCCGCTCACACAGCCCGCCCGCCACTCAGGCACTCTGTGACGTGACCAGCCCCGTGTCCTCGGACAGGAACCTTGCCCTCGGTCAGGCGGACGGGCGGTTGGTCTCGTCCAGTTGGGCGAGCACCTCGCCGCTCAGCTTGGGGAGCTGCCCGGTGGCGGCGTCGACGACGGCCAGCCGGGCGGCCGAATCGGTGGGGCCACCTCGGGCCAGCGCCTCCAGCGCCACCGCGTCACCCACGTCCCGCCCGGCCCGCTCGCTGAGGATCCAGCGCACCTCCAGCAGGTCGCAGTAGGCCTGGATCTGGCCGCCGACCCCACCCACCGCCTCGTGTGCGCGCCGCATACCGGGGAGCACGACGCGGTTCAGCCAGCTGATCGCGGCCTCCGACTCCGACACCTCCCGCCCGGTCTCCCGGAGCAGCATGGCGTGGTACGCCCGCAGGTCACCGAGCAGGATGCTGGCCTGCCCCTCGCCCACGTCCAGCCCGGCGACCTTGTGCAGGTGCTCGGCGTGGAACCGGCGGTCGCCGACCGCGACCCGCAGCCGCAGCTGATCGGCCTCCTCCTCCACCGGGCGCAGCTCGATCTCGTCCACCACGAAGCCGAGGTCCTCCAGCTGTCGCAGCTGTCCCTCGATCCGGTAGCGGTCGGCGAAGTTGAACGTCGGCTCGGCGTGCAGCGCGTCCCACAGCTCGGCGTACCGGGTGGCGACCCCGCGCGCCTCCTCGACCAGCGTTTCGTCCAGGTCCGGGTCGGCGTCCTCCGGCTCCTCGCCGGCCAGCGCGGCCTGCTCGGTCATCCGGGCGACCATGTCCATCATCCCGCCGGCCACGTTCTCCACCATGATGTCCAGGTCGTACTGGCGCTGGCCGTCGCTCAGCTGGGGGTGCACCTCACTGGTCTCGGCGTCCACCAACCACGCCTGCAGCACCTGGCCGTCCCGGGAGAACAGGGTGTTCGCCAGCGAGCAGTCGCCCCAGAACACGCCGTGCCGGTGCAGCTCCACCAGCAGGCTGGCCATCGCATCCAGCAGCCGCGCCCGGTGCTTCGGCCGGTTCGGCGGCAGCCGCATGAACAGTCGGCGGAACTGCCAGGACTGCGACAGGTAGTGGGTGACCAGGATCGCCGTGTCCTCGTTCCGGCCGAACTCGTCGGGGTCGGCCTCGGGCTGGATCACCAGGCCGGCCGCCCGGACCGCGGGCAGGCCCATCGTCTCCAGCTGGCGCAGCACCGCGTACTCCTTGGCCGCGATCCGCTCCGGCAGCTGCTTGAGCGCCCACAGCTGGCCATCGGTCTCCACGAACCGGACCAGGTGCCGGCTGGGCCCGACCGGAATGTCCCGCAGCGGCACCTCGGTGGCGTCCCAGTCACGCAGCGGCCGGTCCCACGGCAGCGCGAGCAACCCTGGAGAGGTGACCCTCAGCCGCAGCTCCGGTGCCCGCACCCGAGGATTCTCCCCCGTCGGCGATCCAGGTGTCTCCCGGTCGCGGAAACGGCTTCCTCCGGCGCGGCTGGTCGAGCAAGGCGTTGATTCCTGCTCGAGCTCAGGCCGCCTCGGCCGCCGGCACGTCGCACCCGCCGGTGACGGGGTCGTAGGCGTGCAGGTAGGACCACAGGTAGACCGGCTCGCCGTCAGCCCGGACGTCCACTATGTGGCCGAGTCGAATGAACTCCTCGGCGGGTCGCACTGCTTGCCAGCAGCGCTCGCACAGCGGTGGCGACATCCGCGACATGAGCTTCTCCTGGTAAGGCGCGCAACCCGACTGTCGCGATTCAAGCGCGCCCGGGCCGGGTCGGTACGCCGGTGTGGGCCGCTTCACGCGTGGCCCTCATCGCACCGCTGCGAGCCATCGCCCGGCCACGGTTCGACGAATTGCTCGCCGGTCAGTCCTTCCGGCAGCGGTCACGGGCCAGGGCGGCGGCCCCGATCACCCCGCCCTCGTCGCCCAACTGGGCGGTCCGGATCCGGGCCAACGGGCGGTGGTGGCCTCCGGTGACCACCCGGGCGTAGTGGTCCCGCGCCTCGTCCATGAACAGCGGCGCGGAGCCGGACACCCCGCCGCCGATGATCACCAGCTCGGGGTCGTACACGTCGGCCACCAGCGCCAGGCCCTCGCCCAGCCAGCGGGCCAGCTCGGCCATCGCCCGGCAGGCCAGCGGATCACCGTCCCTGGCGGCCGTGGCGACATGCCGGCCGGTGATCCCCCGGGCCTCCACGGCGGCCATCCTGGCCAGCGTGGGCGAGGCGGACGGGTCGGCGGCGAGCAACTCCACCAGCGTGGTGACCAGCGCGGTCCCGCTGCAGTACCGCTCCCAGCAGCCGCGCTTGCCGCACGGGCAGGCCCGGCCGTCCGGCACCACCCGCAGGTGCCCCAGCTCCGGGGCCACCCCGTGCGCACCCCGGTAGAGCTTCCCGTCGATCAGCAGCGCGGCGCCGATCCCGGTGCCCAGGGCCACGAACACCGAGGAGCTGGCTCCGCTGCCCGACCCCGCGCCGAAGCGCCGCTCGGCCAGCGCGGCCGCGTTGGCGTCGTGCTCGATGACCACCGGCAGCGCGCAGCGGGCAGCCAACCGGTCGGCGACCGGCGCGCCCCGCCACGGCAGGTGCGGAGCGAACCGGACCACCCGGCGGTCCGGGGTGATGAATCCGGCCAGCGCCAACCCCACCGCCCCGACCGGGTGCCGCGCAGCCAGCTTCTCCACCACTCCGACGATGGCCGACTCCAGCGCCTGATCCTGTCCGGGGGTGGCCGCCCTCGCGGTATCCAGCACCGCCCCGTCGGCGTCCACCACGCCGGCCCGAACGCTGGTCCCTCCGACGTCGACGCCGATGGTTAGCACGTCTCGGGCGACGGTTCGGGCGACGGCCTACCCCGGCTCTCCCTGGTGATCTCGATGTGCTGCACCACCCGCCCGCCGCGGACCGAGCCTCGGACGGCCGGTCGGTGTCGAGGGGCGCTGTGCGCCGGGGCCGACGGCGGCGGCGAGGTCGGCCAAGGCTGGGACTGGTGTGGCTGGGACTGGTGTGGCTGGGCGGTCCACGGGTGAGCGGTGCGGCCGATGTGCGCCTGACCGGCCGCCGGCGGCTGGGCCGTCAGAGGTTGGGTCGTCGGCGGCTGGGTCGTCGGCGGCTGGGGCGTCGGCGGCTGGGGCCGGGCCGAGGCGGGTCGGGCGGATGCCTGGCCGGCCGTGGGGGCGCCGATGCCCTCCTCGAGCGCGGCCCGCAGCACGGCGAGCAGGCCGGCGGTGTGCTCGGCCAGCCGCGCGGCGAGCTCCGAGTGGCCGCCGCGCAGCACGGTGATCAGCGCGCAGACCGGGCAGGCCGCGCACGCCGTCGGACCCGCCACCGGCTCGTCTCCGGGCTGCTCCCGAATCCGGTCCACCCAGGGTTCCAGCAGGTCCAGCGCACCCTCGGCGTAGCTTCGGAACTCCTCGGCCAGGTTCGCGTGGCCCGGGCAGCCACGCTCGCTCACCGGGTCATCCAGACCGCCGGGTCTGGCCGAAACACCACGATCAGCTCGTCGGCGCCCACCCGGGCGCCCAACACCTCGCAGCGGGACAGCACCGACGGCAGCGCCACCAACCGACGGATGCCGCCGACGGTGACCGCCAGGTCGTCGTCGATCCGGGTGAGCTCCAGCGGGGTTTTCCGATCCAGCCCGGGCAGCCGCAGCGCAAGCTCGAACTCCGAATCCGGGTCGGTGCCGTCGCCTTCGGTGCGCCGGACCGACAGCAGCGGCGGTGCGGCCGCCCCGGCCAGCGGTTCCTCGTCGCCGTACAGCGCGTCGGCCAGCTCGACCAGCGCGGTCACCCCGATCGGCTCGGCGGCGGTGTACGGCACCGCGCGCACCGGCCGGCGCCGCTCCGCCGCGTCGTGCCCGTTGCTGCCCCACAGTGCGCCCAGCTCACCGAGCACCTCCTGCTGTTCGGCTCGGCGGGCGCGCACCCAGCGGGCGGCCGGACCGCGCACCGAGGGTGCGATCGGCGGCACCACCCGGTTGGCGATGATCCCGTCCACCCGCAGCCCGTGCAGCGCAAGCGCGGTCATGGTGCGCCGGCTCTCGGCGGCCACCAGCCGCTCCGGGGTGAGCACCAGCCGGATGCTGGTGCCGTCGTGGTCGGCGAGCATGGCGCGCAGCGCGGCCACCTGTTCGGCCAACCGACCCAGCGCGACGGCCGCGTCGTCCCAGTTCCGGACCGCGTTGCGCGGCGCGCCCGGCCTCGGCGGGTTGGCCCCGGCGATCCCGGCCAGCAGGCCGCGCACCGCCCGCCGGTGCGCCGGGTACAGCCGCTCCAGGTAGGCGCCGATCGCCTCGGGCAGCCCGAGCAGCCGCAGCGTCTCCGCCGTCGGCCCGCAGTCCACGATCACCACCTCCCACGGCCCGGTGTGCGCGAGCCGGCGGACCTCGCCCAGCGCGAGCAACTCGTCCACCCCGGGTAGCCAGGTCAGCTCATCGGCGACCAGTTCGTCCACCCCGGCGCCGGCCAGCACGGTGCGCAGGTGTCCGCGCAGCTCGTTCCATGCCCCCTCGACCAGCGCCCGGCTGTCCAGGTGGGCGGCGAACAGCCCGGGATCGACCTCCAGCGGCTCCCCGCCCAGGTCCGCGTCCAGCGCGTCACCCAGCGAGTGCGCCGGGTCGGTCGAGATCACCAGCGCCTTGCGCCCGGACCGCGCCAGGCGGGCAGCGGTAGCCGCGGCCAGCGTGGTCTTACCCACGCCGCCCTTCCCGGTGAACAGCAGGATCCGCAACGCGCCCTACCCCGCTTCGACGAAGTGCCACCTTGATCCGGGCCAGCCACCCGACGATCGGCCCGGCGAGGATACCTCGGCCGGCTACCTCGTCGGCTCAGCCCTCGACGGCTCAGCCCTCGACCCGGCGCTTCAGCTCCTTCAGCGCGGTGTCAATGATGATCTTCTCGGCCTTCCGGCGCAGCATTCCGATCATCGGGATGTTCAGCTCGACGCTCAGCGTATAGGTGACCGTGGTGGCCGTCCCGGCCGGAGCCAGCGCGTAGGAGCCCTGCTGGGCCTTCTGGATCTGGCCCTTGACCAGATCCCAGCTCACCGAGAGCCCGTCCTGCGCCCAGTCATAGGCCAGCGTGTAGGCATCCTTGAACATCCCGGCGTCCAAAGTGAACGCAACCTGCGACGCCCGGCCGTCCGGCCCGTCGGCCACCACCTCGGCGGATTTGACCGCGTTCGCCCATTCCGGGTACGCGGGAAAGTCCGCGATCACCGACATGATCGCCTCAGGCTGGGCGTCGATGGTGATGGACTGCGTGGTGGAGTCGGCCATGGCCGCAGAGGCTACCTGCGCACGCCAGTCCGCTGCCGCGGCGTCCGGCTTCCGCTCCGGCCTCGGCCCTGGGTTCGGCTCACCAGGTGAGCGCGTAGGGGCGCTCGGTGCGGCGGAAGTGCCCGACGTTCACGCACTCGGTGCGGCGCACCCGTGCGCGGGGGGACATCGGCTGGTGAACGTGCCCGAACAGCGCGGCCCTGGGCGAGTCCCGCTCGATCACCTCGAGCAGCGCCCGGCTGGCCACCTCGGCACGCCGGGTCACCACGTCGTAGGCCAGCTCGGGCACCAGCGGCGGCACGTGGCTGCACAGCACGTCCACGCCGGTCAGCCCGGCACACGCCGCGTCGTACTCGGCGGCCGGCCGCACATACGGCCGCCAGGCGCCGTGTCGGGCCGGATTGATCTCCGGCGGCAGCGGCAGCCCACCGACGAAGCCGAAGCGCAGCCCGCTGATCTCGGTGACCTCCCCGTCCAGCATGTGCATCCCGGCGGTGAGGAACTCCGGCCAGAGGTGCGGCAGGTCCACATTGCCCGGGGTCAGGTAGCAGGGCGTGGCCATGGCGGCGAACAGCTGCTCGTACTGCTCCCGGACGGCGCCTTCCAGGGTGGCCTGGGGATCTGCCAACTCCGTCCACAGCGAGTCGGCGTACCGGCCCAGCTCGCCGGGGCGGCCGTTGACCCGCAGCTTGGCGAACTGCCCGACCGCCTCGGCGCCGAAGATCCGTCCCAGGATCCCGGCGCTGTGATCGTCGTAGTTCACGAAGTCGATCAGGTCACCGAGCACGATCAGGGCGTCCGCCCCGTCGCCCGCGCGGGCCAGCGCGGCACTGTTGCCGTGCACATCGGCGACCACGTGAACCCGCATCAACGTCAACTTACGTGTTCGCCCGGCTCTCCGCGCTGGGGGCCGTCCCGGGCGCGGGGTGAGCTTGCTCGCTCCCATTACCCGCCGGTGGGCTGGCCTCCGCCGTGGACGGGGGTTCCGGGGGTGGCGGTGCGGACGGCGCGGACGGCGGGGTCGGCGGGGTCGGCGCCGGGGGCGGCGGCTCGCCCGGTGGCCGGCCGGCTTCCAGCAGGTCCTTCAGCCCCAGGGCGATCGCCTTGGCCGCCCGCTGCCGGCGGGAGATCTCCGCCGCGGCCCGCCGGAACGGCAGCGCGACCGGCCGACCCGCCTGGTCAGGGGGATCCGCGCGCAGGTAGTAGTGCAGCAGGGTGCCGTCCAGCACCGGCTCCAGCCACACCTCCATGCTGCCCACCAGCGCCCCGTGCACGGTCCACCGGTAGCCCTTCTCGCCCCGGTTGGTCATCACGTTCAGTCGCAGGTCCGGCCAGAACCGGGACCAGGCCGCCGGGTCGGCGAACTCGGCCGCGACCCGCGCGGGCGGCACCGCGAGGAACGTCTCGTCCACCACGTCCACGCTGCTCATCGTTCGTTTCCCCAGGTCATCGCCCGTGAGCGGTAGGCGTTGCGATAGCCACGCTTACCACTCACGGGTCGCGAGGTGCGGGTTTGCCGCCGGGCCAACGACGGGGCTCGCTCGCTGTCGCGTCGAGTGCTCACCCGCCCGACCGTAGCCGCGGCACTCGCCGGCTGTCGCGCGCGGGTCGGACACCGCCAACTCGACGATCACATCTCTCCCCTACGGGCCGGTAACCGTTATAGGTTGGCGCCGCGGCAATGGTGTCGGACGAGGTCGGGAGGGGTTCGAATGCGCGAGTACATCGTGCCGGCGGTCGACGAGGTGACCGACCGGGAGAGCCTGTCCGACGCGGTGTTCGTGAACGCCGAGCAGTACCCGGACACGGTCAGCTTCCGCCGCAAGACCGACGGCGGCTGGGTGGACGTGACCGCCAAGGAGTTCGCCGAGCAGGTCACCGATGTGGCCAAGGGCCTGATCGCGTCCGGGGTGGCCAAGGACGACCGGGTAGCCGTGCTGTCCCGCACCAGGTTCGAGTGGACGGTGATCGACTACGCGATCGCCTCGGTCGGCGCCACCACCGTGCCGATCTACCAGACCTCGTCGGTCGAGCAGATCAACTGGATCCTTTCCGACTCGGGCGCGGTCGCCGTGGTGGTCGAGTCCGACAAGCACCGCGCGGCCGTGGATGCGATGCGTGAGCAGCTCGCCGACCTGCGGGAGGTCTGGCAGATCGAACCGACCGACCCCTCGGTGACCCCGGCGGTCGATCACCTGGTCGCCCAGGGCGCCTCGGTACCCGCCGAGGAGTTCACCGAGCGGCGCGCCAAGGTGCACGCGGACGACCTGGCCACGCTGATCTACACCTCGGGCACCACCGGGCGCCCCAAGGGCTGCGAGCTGACCCACCGCAACCTGCTGGCCGAGCTGAAGACCGCCGGCCAGGTGTTCGACACCATGATGAGCGAGCAGAACTCGCTGCTGCTGTTCCTGCCGCTGGCCCACGTGCTGGCCAAGGTCATCCAGTGCGGCGGGGTGTACACCCGGACCACGGTCGGGCACATCTCGGACACCTCCAACCTGCTCGCCGACCTGGCCGCCTTCAAACCCACCTTCGTGCTGTCCGTGCCCCGGGTGTTCGAGAAGGTGTTCACCGCCGCGCAGCAGCGCGCGCACGCCTCCGGCAAGGGCAAGGTGTTCGACGCCGCCGCGGCCACCGCCGAGGAGTGGAGCCGGGCGCAGCCCTCCCCCGGCCTGCTGCTGCGCGCCCGGCATGCGCTGTTCGACCGGCTGGTCTACGCCAAGCTGCGCGGCGCGCTGGGCGGCCGGTGCTTCGCGGCGGTCTCCGGTGGGGCGCCGCTGGGCGAGCGGCTGGGGCACTTCTTCCGCGGCATCGGGGTGCCGGTGTACGAGGGCTACGGGCTGACCGAGACCACCGGCGGACTGACCGTGAACACCCCGGACGCGCAGCGGATCGGCACGGTGGGGCGGCCGTTTGCCGGCAACGGGGTGCGGATCGCCGACGACGGGGAGATCCTGCTGCGCGGCGACCTGGTGTTCCGCGGCTACTGGCACAACCCGGACGCCACCAGGGAGGCGATGAGCGACGGCTGGTTCCACACCGGCGACCTCGGCGAGCTGGACGACGCCGGCTACCTGCGGATCACCGGCCGGAAGAAGGAGCTGATCGTCACCGCCGGCGGCAAGAACGTGGCGCCGGCCATCCTGGAGGACCGGCTGCGGGCCGATCCACTGATCAGCCAGTGCATGGTGGTCGGGGACGGCCAGCCGTTCATCGCCGCGCTGATCACCCTGGACCCGGACGCGCTGCCCGGGTGGCGGGAGGCGCACGGCAAGCCGGCGCCGGAGAACCCGGCCGACCCCGCCGACCTCCTCGAGGACCCGGACCTGCTCGCCGCTATCGAGGCCGCGGTCGCCGAGGCCAACAAGGCGGTCTCGAACGCTGAGGCGATCAAGAAGTTCCGGGTGCTCCCGGTGGACTTCACCGAGGCGGGCGGGGAGCTGACCCCGACCCTGAAGCTGAAGCGCAACGTGGTCAACAAGACCTTCGCCGACGACATCGCCGCGCTCTACACCAAGGACAGCGCCCACCGGTAACCCCGCCCCGGACCCGCGCGCCCGGACCCAAATCCCGCGCGGGGTGGCGCTCCCAGCACACCGAGTCGGCTCGGTGTAGCTGCGCGCGGGGTGGCGCTCCCAGCACCCGAGTCGGCGCTCTCAGCACACCGACTCGGCTTGGCGTACCCGCGCGCGGGGCGGCGCGTGGGCTTGGGGTCGGCGCGCCGGTAGCCGGCGGCCCGAGACCCGCGCGTGCTAGAGCAGGGACGGCGACCGGGGGTATGCCGGCGCGGGGCCGGCGCCGAGGAAACCGGCGAGCCGGTCGGCCGACCGTGACCACCGCCAGTCCCGCCGCATCCAGTCCCGCCCGGCCGCGCCCATCGCCCGTGACGTGTCCGGGTCGGCGAGCAGCTCGACCAGCGCGGCGGCCACGGCGTGCGGGTCTCGGCCGGACACCACCTGACCGGTCTCGCCCCGGCGCACCGTCTCGGGGGCGCCACCGGAGTTCCCGGCCAGCACCGGCAGTCCGGTCGCGGCGGCCTCCAGCAGCACGATGCCCAGGCCCTCCACGTCCAGTCCCCGGCCCCGGGTGCGGCAGGGCAGCGCGAACACGTCGCCCACCGCGTGGTGCGCGGGCAGCTCTTCCCAGCGCACCGGGCCGGTGAACACCACGTGCTGGGCGACGCCGTGCTGGGCGGCCAGCCGACGCAGCCGGTCGGCGTGCGGGCCGTCGCCGACCAGGAACAACGCCGCGCCTGGCACTCGACGGCGGATCTCGGGCAGCGCGGCGATCAACACGTCCTGCCCCTTGCGAGCGACCAGCCGGGACACGCAGCTGATCACCGGGCGGTCGCCGAGGCGGTACCGGGCGCGCAGCGTCGCCCTCGCCGCCGGGTCGGGGCGGTAGCGATCGGTGTCGATGCCCGGTGGCAGCCACTCCAGCGCGGCCATCGGCCCGAACGCCGAGGCGAACCGGCGGCGGGTGTAGCGGGACACCACGGTGACCACGTCGCTGTGCCCGCCGATGTGCCGCAGCGCCTGCCGGGCCCCGGGCAGCATCGACCAGCCGACCTCGTGCCCGTGCGTGCTGGCCACCACCCGGTGCACCCCAGCGCTACGCCGCAGCCCGGGCCCGAGCAGCGCCAGCGGGGCGGCGGCGCCGAACCACACCGTGTCGCACCCGTGGTGGCGGGCCAGCTGCGCCGCCCGGCGGGCCACCGAAGGCTCGGGCAGCATCAGCGACCCGGGGTGGCGGTGCACCGGGTACGGCGCGGCCGCGTCAAACTCGGCGGCGCCCGGCCAGCTCGGTGCATAGACCACGATCTGGCCGTCCGGCAACCGGCCGGCCAGCTCGGCCAGGTATCCCTGAATTCCCCCGGCCCGAGGCGGGAAGTCGTTGGTCACCAGCAGCGTGGGCATCGCCCGCAGGCTAACCAGCGCGGCCGCCGAGAAGCACGCCGGGGCCGGTCCGCGCTGGCCCGGGGCGTGAGTGCACGGGCGTCAGCGCTGGGGGTTGTGTGCCGGGGGTTGGGTGCCGGGGCCTGGCGCGCGTCGGCGCGAGGTGCCGGGTCGGTCGGGGCGCCGCGTCCGGACTGGGCAGGCCGAGTAGGCGCGCCCGATCGGCGAGTCATGCGGCGGCGGCCGGTTCGGGTTACCGGCCGCCGCCCACCGCGGGGAGCGGACAGGACTGGGAAGCGGCGGCGGCGCTTACAGCCGCCGCGCGCTGGCGTAGCTCTTCATCCGGGACAGATCGGTGTAGCGGACCACGTCACCGGTCTGCACCGCGTTGAGCACCTTGCCGTCGCCGGCGTAGAACCCGACGTGGCTGACCGGGTGATAGAAGAAGATCAGGTCTCCTGGTTGCAGGTTGGCCCTGGATACCGGCCGGCCCACCTGGGCCTGCGCCGAGCTGGACCGCGGCATGGTGATGCCGACCCGCTTGAAGGCCCAATAGACCAAGCCGGAGCAGTCGAACGACTTGGGCCCGGTCGCACCCCAGACGTACGGCATGTCCATCCGGCTCATCGCGACCCTGAGCGCCTGGGCGCCCTTGCCGCCGCCCAGCGTGACGCCCATCGGTAGGCCGTCGCGGGCGATTCGCGCGGCACGTTCCGAGGGGCTGAGCCGCTCGAGCAACTTCTGCGCCTCGTCGATGCGAACGTCGGCAGCCTTCTTCCGGACGTCGATCTGCTGGAACGCCGCGCGGGCCTGCGCGGTCGCCTGCTGGGCGACGACCACCGCGTTGGCTGCCTCGTCCTGCGCCCGCTTGGTCGCCGCGACCAACGCCTGTGCCTTGTCCAACACCGCCTTCTGATCGGCGGTGAAGGATTCCAGCGTGGTCATCTGGTCGAGGAAGTCGCTCGGCGAGTCGCTGAGCACCAGCGCGTTGAGCTCGTCCAGCCGGCCACCCTCCATCGCCTCGGTGGCGACCCGGTCGACCTGGACCCGGAACTCCTCCTCGGCGTCCCGCGCCCGTGCCGCCGCCAACCGCGCCGGGACCACCGCGGCCCGCGCCCGGTCGGCGTCGTCCTGCCTGGCCTGCATCTCGTCCTGGGCGGCGTGCCACTGCTCGGTGAGCGCCTCCGCGTCGTGCTGGGCAACCTCCAGTTGTTTGGCCGCGTCGGAAGCATTGCCGGGGGGAGGGGCCGGCGCCGGCGGATCCCCGTAAGCCGGGGTCGTCAGCACGACACAGGCGGTTACTGCCATCGCGGTCGCGGAGAGCGCGCCAACAAGAGCGCGCAAATACCCGCTCGACGCCACGACGCCGGTCTCCCTTCCCGTGAAACCGCCGGGTAGGGCGCGCGGAGTCGGGGGCGGAGTCAGGCCTTCGGGGGGCCCAACTCGACTCGCGCGGCAACCGTTGCGGCGGTGACCCCGCGGCGCCAATCGGGGAGCGAGTGGCTGACGCCCCGCAAGGTCTCGGCGAGATTACGAAGAGGGAGCAATGGCGTCCAGGAGGCCTGGCTATCGGCGTGGCGCGGTCACGATCAGCCCTCAATCGTCACTGGAGGTCACCGGCTAGCGCATCAGAACGTGCAATTATCACCCAACGTCACTAAAACCGTCTTCGATCGGCGAGGTGAGTGACACCCGCCGAGGCTCGGCGGACACAAGCCGCAATCTCGGCACCAACCCCTGGTCAGCGAGCACATTGAGAGCTCTGCATTCCGGTGCGTCGAGCTGTACTGATCTAGCGCCGGACGGCAGGTTCTCCTGATCCATATCCTCTCCGACACTCCCGGGCACACCGAGGAACACCCCCACAACACAGTCCCGGCACGCGTCTCCCCGCACCACGCACCGATCACAGTCGATGATCATTGTCCGTCTCCCATCAGCCCGTCTTGGATCGACAGCGCACGGTAGGACGACGCTCTGACAGTTTCTGGCGCCGCGTCCCCCGAACAGGCGATCAACCAAAACGCCCGCTCCTGGCGCACCGTGACCGACCCCTCCCCCGAGGCGGTCCCGCGCCGCGGCGCGCACCGCACCGCCGCCCCGCACCCACCCGTGCCGCGGCACCCGCGCCGCGGCACCCGCGCCGCGGTACTCGCGCCGCGGTACTCGCGCCGCGGTACTCGCGCCGGCCGACTGTGCACGAGCTGCACAGCAGGCAGCTTCGATCATGGTTCGACCTGCCTGCGGTGCAGTTCGGTAACCAGAAGCCGCGGTGCGCCTCGGCACACCGTCGTGCCCGTGAGGCCCGGACTACCGGTCCCGCTCAGCCCTGTCCTGCCTGATCAGCGCATGGGCGAGTTCGCGTCCTACCTCGCCGGACGAGCCAAACCGAAGGCGCGCTACCGCTGGGCAGCCAAGCCCGCTACGTGCTGCCCTTGCTCCGCCGGGACCCGGTGGGGCTGCGCTCCGCCGGTTTCCGGTGCGGCTGCGCGACCGGGTGATCATGAGCAGCCTCGGTCTGGACGCCGGTCGGCGGGTGCCGACGGAGGGGACGGTCAGCCTCGGGTGAGCAGCTCGAGCAGCACGGCGGAGGCCAGCGGGTGCGCTCCGCGCCGGCGGACCGAGTCGGCCAGCGCCCGGTCCGAGGTGGCCACCAGGACCGGGCGGCCGGCGGGCTCGGCGGCGACCAGGTCCCTGATCACGTCGTCGGCCAGCACCCCGGGTTCGCTGAACAGCACCCGCACCCCGCGCGGGTGGCGCAGTGGCCCGGACGCCACCGCGGCCCCGTCGAACACCACGGTGACCTCGGCGCCGGTCCTTGCCGCGAGCGCGCCCAACCCGCCGGTCAGCCGGTTGCGCTGGTCGAACAGGGTCAGCTCCGGGTACCCGGTCTTGCTCACGTTGTAGCCGTCCACGATCAGATGCACCGAGGGCAGCGCGAGCAGGCGATCCAGCCCGCCGGCGTCCGCGATCCGGGCGCCACCGTGGCGGGGCGCCCGTGTTCCGCCGACCAGGTCGGCCGGTCGCGGGCCGCCGCCGCCCAGCGCAAGCTCCCTGCGCAGCCCGTCCACCGCGCCGGCCAGCGTGTTCACCAGCAGCTCCAGCCGCACCTCGTCGGCCTGCCTGGCCTCCCGGGCGGCCTGCCGGGCTCCGCTGACCTCGTCGCTGGCCCTGGCCGCCCTGGCCCGTTCCGCCTCGGCCCGCTCCAGCGCCCGATCCCTGGCGGCCAGCGCCTCGGTGAGCTCGGCGGCGGCGCGCTCGCGCAGCTCGGCCAACTCCCGGTGCGCCGCCCGGGTCGCGTCCTGCGCCTCCCGCAACCGGGAGCCCTGCTCGCGGAACCGCCGACGCAGCCGGTCCAGCTCCAGGTCCCGGGTCAGGTCCGCCTCGCGCACCCCGGCCCCGGCCTCGGAGAGCTCGCTGCGCAGCCGGTCCAGCTCGGCGGTGAGCTTGTCGACCCGAGCGAGCGCGGCGTCCCGCTGGGCACGCAACGTCACCACGTCGACCCGCTCGGCCACCGCCGCGAGCCGCTCGGCAAGGTCCGGAGCGGCCATCAGCAGTGCGCCGGCGGCGGCCCCGACCGGATCGGCGTCCGGGCCGGTCAGCTCGCCGGGACGGTGCTCATCCCACCAGGCAAGGACGGCGGCCCGGAACGCGGCGGAATCCTTCAGCTCGCCCACCAGCGCGCGGGCGCCGAGCCGGGCCCGCTTACTCGGGGTGAACTTGGCCAACCGGCGCAGCCCGGGCGGCACCTCCGCGGCGGGCAGCTCGCCCACCGCGACCGACGCGACCTCGGCCAACCGAGCCCGTACCGGCTCGGGCAGCTCGGTCCACGCCTGCTCCGCCATCGTCCCAGGTTAGTCGGCTACTCACCGCTACGAGCGGTCCAGCCACCAGCTTTGATCACCTCGCAACCTGTCTCCTGGTAAACGTCGGTGCCCCCGGCTAGCGTCCGGCAAATGCCACAGCTGTCATTCGACGAGCTCGGCACGCCGCTGCGCGAGGTCACCTTCGTCGTGCTCGACCTGGAGACCACCGGGGGCAGCGCGGCCACCGACTCCATCACCGAGGTGGGCGCGGTCAAGGTGCGCGGCGGCGAGCGGCTCGGCGAGCTGGCCACCCTGGTCGACCCGGGCACCGGGATCCCGCCCGCCGTGGTGTCTCTGACCGGGATCACCCAGGCCATGGTCAGCGGGGCGCCCCGGATCGGCACCGTGCTTCCCAGCGTGCTGGAGTTCCTGGCCGGCGCGGTGCTGGTCGCGCACAACTCGCCGTTCGACACCGGGTTCCTGCGGGCCGCCTGCGAGCGGCTCGGGCTGCGCTGGCCGCGCCCGCCGGTGCTGTGCACGGCCCGGCTGGCCAGGGCGGTACTACCCGCGCAGGAGACCCCGTCGGTGCGGCTGTCCGCGTTGGCCGAGATGTTCGATACCTCGACCCGCCCCACGCACCGCGCGCTGGACGACGCGCGGGCCACCGTGGAGGTGCTGCACGGGCTGCTGGAACGGGTCGGCAACCTGGGCGTGCAGAGCCTCGAGGAGCTGCTCACGCTGGCCGCCAGCGCGGCGGGGACCCGGCCCACCGATGAGCAGCGGCGCAAGCGCGGGCTGGCCGAGCACCTGCCCAACGCGCCCGGGGTCTACCTGTTCCGCGGCGCCCGGGACGAGGTGCTGTACGTGGGCACCAGCGGGGATCTGCGTCGCCGGGTGCGCTCCTACTTCACCGCCGCCGAGCGCCGCCGCCGGGTCAGGGACATGGTCTCGCTGGCCAGCCGGGTGGACGCGGTGGAGTGCGCGCACGCACTGGAGGCCCAGGTCCGCGAGTTGCGGCTGCTCGGCGCGCACCGGCCAAGGTTCAACCGCCGGTCCCGCACCCCGTACCTGGCCTGGTGGCTGCTGCTGACCGACGAGCCGTTCCCCCGGCTGTCCGTGGTGCGTGAGCCGAGGGACGGGGCGTTCGGCCCGTTCCGGTCGCGCCGGGACGCGGTGGCGGCGATGGAGTCGGTGCAGGACGCGGTACCGGTGCGCCGGTGCACCCAGCGGATCGCGGCGCGCAACCCGTCCGGCACCCCCTGCGCGCTGTTCGAGCTGGGCCACTGCGGCGCGCCGTGCGCCGGGCGGCAGAGCGTGGCCGAGTACGCCCCGGCCGCGCGCGCCGTGACCGACCTGCTCGCCGGGCACTCCGACCATCCGCTCCGGGAGCTGGCCGAGGAGGTGGAACGGCTCGGCTCGGCGCAGCGGTTCGAGTCGGCGGCCACCCGGCGGGACCGGCTGGCCGACCTGCTGGTCGCGCTGCGCCGGGCCCAGCGGCTGGAGGGGCTGGCCGCGCTGCCCGAGCTGGTGGCCGCCCGACCGGACGGCGCCGGCGGCTGGGAGCTGGCGGTGCTGCGGCACGGCCGGCTGGCGGCGGCCGGGGTGGCCCGGCGCGGGGTGCCGCCGATGCCGGTGGTGGCGGCACTGCAAGCGAGCGCGGAGACGGTCCGCCCCGGGCCCGGCCCGCTGCGCGGCGCCCCCGCCGAGGAGGCCGGCGTGCTGTTGCGCTGGCTGGATCGCCCGGGCACCCGGCTGGTGCACTGCCCCACGCCGTGGACCGAGCCGGCGCACGGGGCCGGTGGCTGGACCGGCTGGCTGGCCACCGCGCGAGCCGCCCCGGCTGGTTATGCCGGCGAGGACTGAGCGACGCGGCCGCGCCGCCGCGCCTCAACCCGTCCGGGGACTGACACTACGATCGGTCCAGCCCGCGCCAGCGAAGGAGCCATCGCCGTGATCACCGCGTTCGTCCTGGTCCACGCCGCAGCCGATTCCATCCCGGAGACCGCGCAGGCGATCGCTGATCTGGACGGGGTGGCCGAGGTCTACTCCTGTGCCGGCAATGTCGATCTCATCGCGGTGGTGAAGGTGCGCGAGCACGAGCACCTGGCCGACGTCATCGCGGGCGGGCTGAGCAAGGTGCCCGGGGTACGGCAGACCGACACGCACATCGCATTCCGCTCCTACGCCAGCAGGGACGTGGAGGAAGGCTTCTCGGTCGGGCAGGACTGAGCGCGCCGGGTCAGCGTCCGCCGCATCAGATCAGAATCGAGCGGATCCGGGCGGCGGTGGCGTCCAGGTCGGCCCGCGCCGGCAGCGACCAGTTCGCGCTGATCCGAAACACGCCGTCCCGCGCGGTCCTGGGCACCACGTGCAGGTGCACGTGCGGGATCTCCTGCCCGGCGGCCGCCCCGTCGGCCAGGAACAGGTTCACCCCGTCGCAGCGCACAGCACGGCGCACCGCCCGGGCCAACCGCTGGGCCAGCGCGAACATGTCCTTTCCGTCCGCGTCCGACAGGTCAGCCAGCCCCTCCACGTGCTCCCTCGGCACCACCAGCAGGTGGCCCGGCGCCACCGGCTGGACATCGCAGAACGCCAGGACCTCGCCCTCGTCCGCCACGATGCTGGCCGGCTGGCTGCCCCGAGCGATGCCGCAGAACACGCACTGGCCGTCCACCTCGGACGGTAGGTTCACCCGCCGGGCCACCTCAGTTGCCCAGCGACAGTTCTGGCTCGGCGGGCAGGACATACAGCTTGTCGGCGGGCCGCTCACGCGAACGCATGCGCGATTCCTACCGCATGCCCGCTGACCCGCGCGGCCAGAACTGTCGGGGCGGCGCGTCATGATGGTGTGGTGGACGCGCTGGCTGGCTTTTCCCCCGCGACCCGGAGTTGGTTCTCCGGGGCGTTCGCCGCGCCCACCCCCGCGCAGTCCGGCGCCTGGGCAGCCGCGCGGGCCGGCCGGCACGCCCTGGTAGTCGCGCCCACCGGCTCGGGCAAGACGCTCGCGGCGTTCCTCTGGGCGCTGGATCGGTTGGCCGCCGAGCCGCCGCCGGCCGAGCCGACCCAGCGCTGCCGGGTGCTCTACGTGTCCCCGCTCAAGGCGCTGGCGGTCGACGTGGAGCGCAACCTGCGGTCCCCGCTGGCCGGCATCCGGCAGGCCGCGCACCGGCTCGGCCTGCCTGAGCCGGAGATCACCGTGGGGATGCGCACCGGCGATACCCCGGCCGACGATCGCCGCCGCTTCGCCCGCACCCCGCCGGACGTGCTGGTCACCACGCCGGAGTCGCTGTTCCTGCTGCTCACCTCTTCGGCTAGGGAGTCGCTGCGCGGGGTGCGCACGGTGATCGTGGACGAGGTGCACGCGGTGGCCGGCACCAAGCGCGGCGCGCACCTGGCGCTGTCCCTGGAGCGGCTGGACGAGCTGCTCCTCGACGGCCCCGCGCAACGCATCGGGCTGTCCGCCACGGTCCGCCCGGTCGACGAGGTGAGCGCGTTCCTAGGCGGCAACCGCCCGGTGGAGGTGATCCGCCCGCCCATTACGAAGATCATCGAGGTCACCGTCCAGGTCCCGGTGCCCGACCTGGCCGCGTTGGACGTGCGACCAGAGATCGGCAGCTCGGACGAAGAGATCGTGGGCTCGGCGGCCGGTTCGGCACACCGGCCGTCCATCTGGCCGGCGGTGGAGCGCCGGATCCTGGAGCTGGTCCAGGCACACCGGTCCACGATCGTGTTCGCCAACTCTAGAAGGCTCGCCGAGCGGCTCACCGCGAAGCTGAACGAACTGGCCGCCGAGCGGACCGAGCTGCTGCCCGGCGATCGGTTCCCGGCCGAGGCGATCGGCGAGTCCGGACTGTCCACCGGTGCCGAGCCGGTGGTGGCCAAGGCGCACCACGGCTCGATGTCCCGCGAACAGCGCACCGCCGTGGAGGAGGAGCTCAAGGCCGGCCAGCTGCCCTGCGTGGTGGCCACCTCCAGCCTCGAGCTGGGCATCGACATGGGCGCGGTGGACCTGGTGGTGCAGGTGGAGGCGCCGCCCAGCGTGGCGTCCGGGCTGCAGCGGGTGGGCCGGGCCGGGCACCAGGTGGGTGCGGTGTCCCGGGGTGTGGTGTTCCCCAAGTACCGGGGCGACCTGGTCTCCTGCGCGGTGGTCGCCGAGCGGATGGCGTCCGGGTCCATCGAGTCGCTGCGCTACCCGCGCAACCCGCTGGACGTGTTGGCCCAGCAGGTGGTGGCGATGGTCGCGATGGAGCCGTGGCGGGTGGACGAGCTGGCCGCCGTCGTGCGCCGGGCGGCCCCGTTCGCCGCGCTCCCGGATTCGGCGCTGCACGCCACGTTGGACATGCTGGCCGGCCGCTACCCCAGCGAGGACTTCGGCGAGCTGCGCGCCCGAATCACCTGGGACCGGGTCACCGACGAGCTGCGCGGTCGCCCGGGGGCCCAGCGGCTGGCGGTCACCTCCGGCGGCACCATCCCGGACCGGGGGCTGTTCACCGTGATGACGCCGGGCGGCGCGGACGGCGCCGGTTCCCGGGTCGGTGAGCTGGACGAGGAGATGGTCTACGAGTCGCGGGTGGGCGACACGTTCCTGCTCGGCACGTCGTCCTGGCGGGTGGAGGACATCACCCACGACCGGGTGATCGTCACCCCCGCGCCCGGCCAGCCGGCCCGGATGCCGTTCTGGAAGGGCGACGCCATCGGCCGCCCGCTGGAGCTGGGCCGGGCGGTGGGCGCGTTCGTCCGGGAGATGTCCGGGCTGGGCACCGAGGCTGCCCGGGAGCGGGCCACCGCGGCCGGCCTGGACGAGTGGGCGGTGGACAACCTGCTCAGCTACCTGGACGAACAGCGCCAGGCCACCCGGCACGTGCCCAGCGACCGGACGGTGCTGGTGGAGCGGTTCCGGGACGAGCTGGGCGACTGGCGGATGGTGGTGCACTCCCCGTTCGGCGCCCAGGTCAACGGCCCCTGGGCGCTGGCCATCGCGGCCCGGATGCGGGAGCGGCGCGGTGTCGAGGTCAGCGCCGCCAGCGCCGATGACGGGATCGTGCTGCGGCTGCCCGCTGTGGGCGACTACACAGGGCTGGACGACTCGGGCGCCGAGGTGCTCCCGTCCGCCGACGACGTGCTGCTCGACCCGGACGAGGTGGAGCGGATCGTGGTCGACGAGCTGGGCAACTCGGCGTTGTTCGCCGCCCGGTTCCGGGAGTGCGCGGCCCGCTCGCTGCTATTGCCGCGTCGGGATCCGCGCCGGCGCACCCCGCTGTGGCAACAGCGCCAGCGCTCCGCCCAGCTGCTCTCCGTGGCCAGCAAGTATGACCAGTTCCCGGTGTCGCTGGAGGCCATGCGGGAGTGCGTGCAGGACGTGTACGACCTGCCCGGGCTGCGCGAGCTGATGCGCGACGTGGCCGCCCGCAAGGTGCACGTGGTCGAGGTGACCACCCCGTCGCCGTCCCCGTTCGCCCGCGGCCTGCTGTTCGGCTACGTCGGCATGTTCCTCTACGAGCTGGACGCCCCGCTGGCCGAGCGGCGCGCGGCGGCGTTGTCGCTGGACGCCACGCTGCTGGCCGAGCTGCTCGGCTCGGAAGCGCTGCGCGAGCTGCTGGACCCCGAGGTGCTCACCGAGGTGGAGGCCGAGCTGCAGCGCCTCGCCTCCGGCCGGCACGCCCGCGACGCCGAGGGCGCCGCCGACCTGCTGCGCTTCCTGGGCGACCTGAGCACCGAGGAAGCGGCGGCCCGCGGCGTGCGGGAGGACTGGCTGGCCGAGCTGGAGGCGACCCGCCGGGTGATCCGGGTGCGCATCGCCGGCGAGCAGCGCTGGCTATCCATCGAGGACGCCGGCCGGGTGCGCGACGCGTTGGGCGCGGCGCTGCCGGTCGGGGTGCCCGAGGTGTTCACCGAGCCGGTGGCCGACCCGCTGGCCGAGCTACTGGTCCGCTACGCCCGCACGCACGGGCCGTTCGACGCCGGCGAGCCGGCCGCACGCTTCGGGCTGGGCGTGGCGGTGGTACGCGGCGTGCTGGACCGGCTGGTCGGCACCGGGCGGCTGGTCCGCGGTGAGCTGCGGCCGGTCCGCGAGCAACACGGAGCGGGTCCGGGCGGGCTGGAGTACTGCGACGCCGATGTGCTGCGCCGGCTGCGGCGGGCGTCGCTGGCCCGGCTGCGCGCCGAGGTGGAACCGGTGGAGCCGGCCGCGCTGGGCCGCTTCCTGCCGTCCTGGCACGGTATCGGCGCGCGGATCCGGCGGGCCCCCGGCGCGGAGGACGTGCTGTCGGTGGTCGAGCAGCTGGCCGGCGCGCCGATTCCGGCCAGCGCGCTGGAGTCGCTGGTGCTGCCCGCCCGGCTGCCCGGCTACAACCCGGCGCTGCTGGACGAGCTGACCGCCGCCGGCGAGGTCACCTGGACCGGGTGCGGCACGCTGGCCGGCGGGGACGGCTGGTTGGCGCTCGCCCCTGCCGACGTCGCCGACCTACTGCTGCCCGACGTCGACCCGGAGCCGCCGACCAGCCCGCCGCACCAGGCCGTGCTGGCCACCCTGGCCGGCGGCGGGGCGCTGTTCTTCCGTCAGCTGGCCGACGCGGTGGCCACCCGGTTGATCGAGGCGGGCGAGCCCGCCGTGGACGACGCCACGCTGGTCACCGCGATGTGGGATCTGGTGTGGGCCGGGCTGCTGTCCAACGACACCCTCGGCCCGGTGCGCGCGCTCACCGCCGGCAAGGGGGCCGCGCACAAGCCCCGCCGCGCCGCCCCGCGCGGCCGCTACGCCCGGTTGCGGGCTGGCCGCCCGGCGCTGCCCACCCGGACCGGCCCGCCCACCGTGGCCGGCCGCTGGTCGCTCGCCGTTCCCCGGGAGTCCGACGCCACCCGGGCGGCGCACGCCCGCGCCGAGGCGTTCCTGGAGCGGCACGGCGTGCTGACCAGGGGCGCGCTGGGCACCGAACGGGTGGAAGGCGGGTTCGCCGGGATCTACCGGGTGCTGCGGGCCATGGAGGAGTCCGGGCGGTGCCGGCGCGGTTACGTGGTGGAGGGGTTGGGGGCCGCCCAGTTCGCCGTGCCCGGAGCCATCGACCAGCTGCGCGCGCTGGCCCGGGACGCCGACAGCCCGGGCGCGCCGAACGCCCTGGTGCTGGCCGCCGCTGATCCGGCGCAGCCATGGGGCGCCGCGCTGTCCTGGCCGGCCACGGCCGGCGAGTCCAAGCACCGGCCGGGGCGCAAAGCGGGCGCGCTGGTGGTGCTGGTGAGCGGTTCGCCGGCGCTGTACGTGGAGCGGGGCGGCCGGTCGCTGCTGAGCTTCACCGACCAGGAAGACGTGCTGCGCGCGGCGGCGCACGCGCTGGCCGGCGCGGTGCGCGAGGGTTGGCTGGGGTCGCTGGCGGTGGAGCGGGCGGACGGGGTCGGTTCGCTGGGCAGCCACCTGGCCGACGTGCTCACCGAGGCGGGCTTCCGGGCCACCCCCAAGGGGCTCCGGCTGCGCGCTTGAGCGGGGTCCGACGCGGCGCGCCAGCCGAGCAGGGAGCAGTAATACCGCTGCTACTCTTACTGCGTGAGGATCACCAGCAAGGGTCAGATCACGATTCCCCAGCAGGTTCGGCGCGAGCTCGGCCTGGAGCCTGGCGACGAGGTAGACGTCGTGGTGGACGGCGGCGTGGCGCGAATCGTGCCGGCGTCTGGTCCGGCCGGGCGCGGGCGGCGGATCGTCGAGGCGATGCTGGGAAAGGGCGACGTTGAGTTGAGCACCGACGAGATCATGGCGCTCACCCGAGGTGGCTGACGGCGGCGGCACCCTGGTCGACTCGAACGTCCTACTCGATCTGCTGACGAACGACGAGCGGTGGGCCGCGTGGTCCGGCGAGCAGCTGGGCGCAGCGCTCGACAGCGGCCCCGTATTGATCAATCAGATCGTCTACAGCGAGGTCTCGTTCGGTTTCTCCCGGATCGAAGCGCTGGATGCCGTCCTCACCCCAGACCGCTTCGTCCGAGCGAACCTTCCGTGGGCGGCCGCGTTCCTGGCTGCCCGTGCCTTCCGCACCTATCGCGCTCGTGGTGGCGCCCGCACCTCCACGCTGCCCGACTTCTTCATAGGGGCTCACGCCGCCGTGCTCGGGCTGCGGTTGCTCACTCGGGACGCCCAGCGCTATCGCACCTACTTCCCCACCGTCCGGCTCACCGCCCCCTGAGCCCACCCGCGCCGCGATCCGCACTTCGAAGCAACCCACCGCCGACAGCGCCGCTTGGGACCCGCTCAGTGGGCGGCCGCGCGGTGCTCGGCGAGAAAGCCGCCGACCCGCTCCAGCCCGCGCCGGATGTTCTCCTCCGAGTTGGCGTAGGAGACCCGCAGGTACCCCTCGCCCAGCTCGCCGAAGTCCGGGCCGCCGATCAGCGCCACTCCGGTCCGCTCCAGCAGGGCCGACGCGAGCGGCTTGGCCGACCAGCCGGTGCCGGCGATGTTGGGGAAGGTGTAGAACGCGCCGGTGGGCAGCACGCAGGACACCCCGGGGAGGCCGTTGAGCACGTCCACCGTCGCCCGCCGGCGCCGGTCGAACTCCTCCACCATCCGGGTCACCGAGTCCTGCGGTCCCTCGAGCGCGGCAATCCCGGCGTACTGGGTCGGCGCGTTCACGCAGCTCCAGCCGTTTACCGCGAGCTTGCGCACCCGGTCGATCAGCGCGGTCGGCCAGATCGACCAGCCCAGCCGCCAGCCGGTCATCGCGTAGGTCTTCGACCAACCGTTGAGCAGGATCACCCGGTTGCGGATCTCCGGAAAGCTCAGCAGCGAGACATGCTCGGCGTCGTCGTACAGGATGCGGTCGTAGATCTCGTCGGACAGCACCGCCGCGTAGGGGTGCTCGAGCAGACCCGCGACCAACCGGTTGATCTCGCCCCGGGGAGCCACCCCGGCCGTCGGGTTAGCCGGCGAGTTCAGAATGACCAGCCTGGTCTCCGGAGTGATCAGCGAGAGCAGCTCCTCGGCCGAGAACGCGAAGTTGTTCTCCTCGCGGATCGGCACCGGAATGGCCCGAGCCCCGGTAAAGTCGATCATGGATTTGTAGATCGGGAACCCGGGGTCCGGATACAAAATGTCCACCCCCGGCTCACCGAACATCATGATCGCGGCAAACATGGTCACCTTGCCGCCCGGCATGATCATCACCCGGTCCGCCGGGACGGTGACCCCGGTGCGTCCGGCGACGTGCGCCGACACCGCCTCCCGCAGCTCCAGGATGCCGGTGGAGTCGGTGTAGCCGTGCTTGCCGTCCCGCAGCGCCCGCACCGCCGCCTCCACGATGTGCTCCGGGGTGCGGAAATCCGGCTGCCCGATGCCCAGGTTGATCACATCGTGGCCCTGCGCGCTGAGCTCACTCGCCCGCGCCAGCACCGCGAAGGCGTTCTCCTCACCCAACCGATCGAACGCCGCTACCGGCCGCACCATCTGCACTCCCCTCAGCCCGCTGGCACGATCGTGCACCATGCCCGAGGGCGACACCGTGTATCTCACCGCGCGCCGGCTGGACGCGGCGCTGGCCGGTCATCGGCTGCGCCGAGGCGAGCTGCGGCATCCGCGCTGGATAAGCCATGATCTAACCGGCCGTACCGTGCTCGCCGTGCGTAGTGTCGGCAAACACCTTTTCACTCGTTTCGACGCAGGGCTGAGCCTGCACAGTCACCTCAGGATGGACGGCAGCTGGCATCTCTATCGGCCCGGAGACCGGTGGCGCGCCGCCGCGCACCATGCTCGCGCGGTGCTGGCCACCGAGGAGCGGGTAGCGGTCGGCTTCCGGCTCCACGACCTCGAGCTGCTGGCCACCGACGACGAGCAGCGACTGGTCGGGCACCTCGGACCGGATCTGTTGGACCCGGCCTGGTCGGACACACACCAGGCCGAGGCGGTGCGCCGGCTGACCGCCGACCCTGCGGCCGAGGTCGGCCTCGCCCTGCTGGACCAGCGGGTGATGGCCGGCGTGGGCAACCTGTACAAGACCGAGGTGTGCTTCCTGCTCGGCGTGTCGCCGTGGACGCCGGTGAGCGCCCTGCCCGATCCCACTCGGGCGGTCGCCACCGCCCGCACCTTGCTGCGCCGCAATGCCGAGCGCCCCCAGCAGTCCACCACCGGCGAGCTCGGCCGGGACCGCCAGCACTGGGTGTACCTGCGCGCCCGGCAGCCGTGCCGCCGGTGCGGGACACGCATCCAGACCGGCGAGCAGGGCGACGGCGTCTACGCCCGCGTCGCGTACTACTGCCCACGCTGCCAACCCGGCCCCATCCCGCCCCCCTGACGGCTACTGGAAGGTTCTACCCGCGCGCACGGGTAGAACCACGTAGTTCCGCCCGCACAGACCGGCTGCAGCCGGCACAGAGCCCGGAACCTCTGCACGGCCTACACCGGGTCTTTGCCGCCGGCCGACACCCGGCCCGCGCCCGCGAGGGACACGGCCCGGCCGGCTGCCGATGCGCCGACGCCGGCCGGCGTTGCCCCCGACCCGCGAGGGACACGGGCCGGCGCCGCCGAACGGCCCCAGCCAGGCCCTCCGAGCGCCACCGGCCAGGCCCCCCGAGCGTGTTGGGGCGTGGGCGGGCGGCGGAATGCCCGGGCCACCGGGGGTGGTCCGGGCATCCGGGCGTTGTGCGGCGCGGCGTCAGCCCTGGTTGGGCTGCTGCTGGGCCTGGGTGGCGGCCTGCTCCTGGGAGGTGGTGTTGCCGGAGGTGACCTGCCTGGGCGCGTTGGCGTCGAGCTGCTGCTGGGCACCGGCGTTGAGCTGCTGAGCGCCGCCGCCCATTGAGGCTCGGAGCTGCTCTAGGCGGGCGGAGCCGGCCATGTCCACGGTGGCCTGCTGCACCTCGAGCATCCGGCCCTGCACGGAGTTCTGGGCCAGCTCGGCGGCCCCCAGCGCGTTGGCGTACCGCTTCTCGATCTTGTCGCGCACCTCGTCCAGGGACGGGGTGTTGCCAGGAGCGGCGATCTCAGTCATCGACTGCAGCGACTTCGCCGCCTGCTCCTGCATCTTGGCCTGCTCCAGCTGGCTGAGCAGCTTGGTCCGCTCGGCGATCTTCTGCTGGAGCACCATCGAGTTCCGCTCAACGGCCTTCTTGGCCTGCTCGGCGGCGCCCAGCGACTGGTCGTGCAGCACCTTCAGGTCCTCCACGGACTGCTCCGCGGTGACCAGCTGGGTAGCGGTGACCTGGGCTGCCTGCTCGAACTGCTGGGCCTTCTGCCCGTCGCCCTGCGCGCGGGCCTGGTCGGAGAGCACCAGCGCCTGGCGAGCCGAAGACTGCAGCCGCTCGATCTCGCCGAGCTGGCGGTTGAGCTTCATCTCCAGCTGACGCTGGTTACCGATCACGGCGGCGGCCTGCTGGGAGAGCGCCTGATGCTGTCGCTGAGCGTCCTCGATGGCCTGCTGGATCTGCACCTTGGGGTCGGCGTATTCGTCAATCTTCGACGAGAACAACGCCCCGAGGTACCTCCAGGCTTTCGCGAATCCGTTGGCCATCTCCTCCGCCTGCCTGTTCCTCGAACCAATACTGCGGCACGGACCACCCGCGCCCCGAGATCCATGGTGGCAGGAGCGGCGCGCCGCTTCCACCACAGTTGACGATATCGGGGATCCCCCTGAGTGGCGCCCTCCGGGCACCCCTGATTCCCAGGCGGCCAGGTCCGGGCCGACAGCGGTCAGCACAAGCCGGCGGAAGATAGCCAGGCCCGGGAGGCGACCGCGGGTCAGGCGGCGACGCTCACCAGCGGGGAGGCCGCCGTGCCGGCGCTGACCGACTGCGGCGCGGCGGTGGCCCTGCGCAGGTCCGTGTGCCGGGTACCGATCGGCACCAGCGGCTGCATCGGCTGCAGCGGCACCGGGCGCATCGACTCGGCCACCTCGGCCAGCAGGTCCGGCAGTGGGAACTCCAGCGCACCGCAGATCGCGGCCAGCAGCTCGCTGGATGCTTCCTTGCGACCGCGCTCCACCTCGGACAGGTATCCCAGGCTCACCCGCGCCTGGTGCGACACCTCACGCAAGGTGCGACGGCGAGTCGTGCGGGCACGGCGCAGGCTCCCGCCGATGGCCTCTCGCAGCAGCAGGGTCATCGGCCGAACCTCCCTTGCCCGCGTCGGCGAGCTCCGTTTGTGTCGATTCACGTTCTGTTGATTCACGTTCTGTTGATTCACGTTCTGGTGCCCTCACGGTACCGATTCCTGAGCCGGATGGCCGGTCACGACCCTCCCGACCTGTCCGCCCACGGCGAACTTGTGACCATGGGCGGGCCGTCACCCACCGCTTGCGCTCATCCGGCCCGGCTGACTGTGCGCGCGGCGGCCAGCCCGCTGGCCCGCAACCGCAGCGCGCGCAGCACGTAGTCGGCCCCAGTGATCACCGTCAGCGCCACCGCCAGGGCCATCAGCCACCACCGCGTCCAGTCGACCACCGAGTCCGGCCCGAGCGCGGTGAGCGGCAGCACGTACAGCCCGATGGCCAGGCTCTGCACCAGAGTCTTGAGCTTGCCTCCCCGGGAGGCGGCAATCACACCGTGGCGCAGCACCCAGAACCGCAGCGCGGTGACGCCCAGCTCGCGGACCGCAATCACGATCGTCACCCACCAGGATAGTTCACCGAGCGCACTCAGGCCGATCAGCGCGGCACCCATCAGGGCCTTGTCCGCGATCGGGTCGGCCACCGTGCCGAACCTGGTGACCAGGCCCCGGCGGCGGGCGATCTGTCCGTCGAACCGGTCGGTCAGCGCGGCGACGGCGAAGACGGCGGTCGCGGCCAGCCGCCAGCCGGTGTGCTGGCCGTCGTGGGTCAGCAGGAAGGCGATGAACACCGGCACCAGGGCCAGCCGTAACAGGGTGAGCAGGTTCGCCGCGTTGAGCAACGGCGGCGATCCGGGCAGCGGGGTCACCTCGATGCGCAGCGCCTCCGCCTCGGACTCGTCCGGCGCAGGCGGCTCATCCGGGCAGACCGCGACGGCCTCCGACGGCTGGTCAGGGCCCCGCGCGGCGACGGTCTCCGGCTCAGGGACCTCGGCGGATCCCGACGGAACCGATGACAACGGAACCGATGACGAGGACGTTGACGACGACGCCGGAACCGATGACGACGACGGAACCGATAAGGACTCCGCCGGCGAGGAGGCCCGCGCACGCGCGGGCGGCGAGTCTGGTTCTGGGCTCATGGCTGCCCCGCGCGAGCCACCACCAGGTCCACGCCCTCGGCATCCAGCACCACCGCGTCGACCAGCTCGCCCGGGGTCCAGCCGCCCCCGGTGAGCACACACTCCCCGTCCACGTCCGGGGCCTGGTGCGCGGCCCGGCCGACGCCGACCGGCTCTCCCCCTCCGACGCCGGCCAAGGACGTCGCCGAAGGGTCACCCAGCTCCTCGACCAGCACGCTGACCGTCGTGCCGATGCGATCCTCGGCGCGCTGGTTGGTGAGTTCCTCGGCCAGCCGTGACACCTGGCCGACGCGCTCGATGATCTCGCCGGCCGACACCTTGTCCGGGTAGTCGGCGGCTTCGGTGCCGTCCTCGTCGGAGTAGCCGAACACCCCGACGGCGTCCAGGCGGGCCTCGGTGAGGAACCGCTCCAGCTCCGCCAGGTCAGCCTCGGTCTCGCCGGGGAAACCCACGATCACGTTGCTGCGGATGCCCGCCTCGGGGGCCAGCGCGCGGATCCGGGCGCACAGCTCCAGGAACGACTCGACCGAGCCGAACCGGCGCATCCGGCGCAGCACCGGCTCGCTGGCGTGCTGAAAGGACAGGTCGAAGTAGGGCGCCACGCCGTCCGTGCCGGCGATCACCTCGACCAGCCCCGGCCGGGTCTCCGCCGGCTGCAGGTAGCTCACCCGGACCCTGCTGATGCCCGGCACCGACGCCAACTGCGGCAGCAACCGCTCCAGCGAGCGCAGGTCACCCAGGTCCTTGCCGTAGGACGTGGAGTTCTCGCTCACCAGCACGAGTTCCCGGACGCCCTGTTCGGCCAGCCAGGCGGCCTCCCCCAGGATCTCCGCCGGCGGCCGGGACACGAACGCGCCGCGGAACGAGGGGATGGCGCAGAACGCGCAGCGCCGGTCACACCCGGAAGCCAGCTTCAACGGAGCTACCGGCCGGTCGTCCAGCCGGCGGCGGGTGACGTCCGGTACCCAGCCGTGCCCGGGGACCGCGATCTCCCCGGCCGCCGCCGGGCGTTGCACCGGGCTGATCGGCAGCAGGGTGCGCCGATCCACCGGCTTGTGCGACTCGACCTGGCGGCCGGCGACCACGTCGGTCAGCCGGTCGCCCAGGTTGGCGTAGTGGTCGAAACCCAGCACCGCGTCCGCCTCGGGCAGCCCGGCGGCCAGTTCGACGCCGTACCGCTCGGCCAGGCAGCCGACCGCGACCACCTTGGCCCCGGTGGCCGCCGCCGTGTCCGAGGCGGCCAGCACGGTGTCGATGGAGTCCTTCTTGGCCTGCTCGACAAACCCGCAGGTGTTCACCACGATGACGTCCGGCGCCTGGTCCCCCTCGGCGTCCGCGTCGACGAGTGACCAGCCCTGCGCGGAGAGCCGTCCGGCCAGCTCCTCGGAGTCCAAGTCATTGCGCGCGCACCCCAGGGTTACCAGGGCCGCGCGGGGTGTGGCTGATCCGCTCGGCGCGGTAGGTCCCGATGGCACACCACCAGGGTATCCGGCGCGATTTGATCTTCTTGCCGCCGCTGGTGCCAGCGAGTGATGCGGCCGACACGATCGGGCCAGTGGCCGCGCCCTAGGCTGACCAGACGTGACAGCCATGGTCGCGCGCCGTGCCCGCACCGGTGATGTACAGGGGATCAAGGCGCTGGTGGACAAGTACGCCGGGCGCGTGTTGCTGGCCAAAGACCTGATCACGCTGTACGAGGACGTCCAGGAGTTCTGGGTGGTCGAGCTGGACGGTCAGGTGGTCGGCTGTGGCGCGCTGCACGTGCTCTGGCGGGATCTGGCCGAGATCCGCACCATCGCGGTGGACCCCACGTTGACCGGCCGGGGCATCGGCCACCTGCTGGTCGACGCGCTGCTGCGGACCGCCCGGGAGATCGATGTCAGCCGGGTGTTCGTGCTCACGTTCGAGAAGACCTTCTTCGGCCGCCACGGGTTCGTGGAGATCGACGGCACCCCGGTCTCGCAAGAGATCTACGAGCAGATGCGCCGGTCCTACGACGCCGGTGTCGCGGAGTTCCTGGACCTGGCCTACGTGCGGCCGAACACGCTGGGCAACGTGCGCATGCTGCTGGAGCTGTAACCCGGTCAGCGGCGACCGCTCAGTCCGGTTCGCTGTCGTCCTCGCCGTCATCGGTCGGCCCACCACCCCGAATGGACCACAGCAGCCCGTCCAGCTCATCCGGCTTGACCAGCACGTCGCGGGCCTTGGAGCCCTCCGACGGGCCGACCACGCCGCGCGATTCCAGCAGGTCCATCAGCCGCCCGGCCTTGGCGAAGCCGACCCGCAGCTTGCGCTGCAGCATCGACGTCGAGCCGAACTGCGAGGTGACCACCAGCTCGGCGGCCTGCAACAACACGTCCCTGTCGTCGCCGATGTCCGGGTCGACGTCCTTCTGCTCGCCGGCCTTCTGCGCGGTGACCCCGTCGGTGTACTCCGGCTGCGCCTGGTCCTTGGCGAAGTTGACTACGGCGGAGATCTCCTCGTCACTGACGAACGCGCCCTGCATCCGGACCGGCTTGCCGGCGCCCATCGGCAGGTAGAGCCCGTCTCCCATGCCGATCAACTTCTCCGCGCCCGGCTGGTCCAGGATGACCCGGCTGTCGATCAGCGAAGAGGTGGCGAACGCCAGCCGGGACGGCACGTTGGTCTTGATCAGACCGGTGACCACGTCCACCGAGGGACGCTGGGTGGCCAGCACCAGGTGGATGCCGGCGGCCCGGGCCTTCTGGGTGATCCGCACCACCGCGTCCTCCACGTCCCGCGGCGCGGTCATCATCAGGTCGGCCAGCTCGTCCACGATCGCCAGGATGTACGGGTAGGGCCGGTACACCCGCTCGCTGCCCAGCGGCGCGGTGATCTCCCCGGACTTCACCTTCCGGTTGAAGTCGTCGACATGGCGGACCTTGTTGACCTGCATGTCCTGGTAGCGCTGTTCCATCTCCTCAACCAGCCAGGCCAGCGCGGCGGCCGCCTTCTTCGGCTGGGTGATGATGGGCGTGATCAGGTGCGGGATGCCCTCGTACGGGGTCAGCTCGACCATCTTGGGGTCGATCAGGATCATCCGGACCTCGTCCGGAGTGGCCCGGGACAGCAGGGAGACCAGCATCGAGTTGACGAAGCTGGACTTACCGGAACCGGTGGAGCCGGCCACCAGCAGGTGCGGCATCTTGGCCAGGTTCGCGCACAGGAAGTGGCCCTCGATGTCCTTGCCCAGCCCGATGACCATCGGGTGCTGTTCCTTGCGCGCGTTGCCGGAGCGCAGCACGTCGCCGAGCCGAACCATCTCCCGGTCGGTGTTGGGTACCTCGATGCCCACCGCCGACTTGCCCGGGATCGGCGCCAGGATCCGGACGTTGTCGGTGGCCACCGCGTAGGCGAGGTTGCGGGTCAGCTGGGTGATCTTCTCGACCTTCACCGCCGGGCCCAGCTCGATCTCGTACCGGGTCACCGTGGGGCCCCGGGTGAAGCCGGTGACCTGCGCGTCCACGTTGAACTGCTCCAGCACACCGGTGATCGACTCGATCATGGCGTCGTTCGCCGCGCTGCGGGTCTTCGGCGGGGCGCCGCTGGGCAACAGGTCCGGCGGCGGGAGCTTGTAGTCGCCGTCGATCACCCGGGGGAGTACCTGCTTGGCCGAGCCCTCCGTGCTGGCCGGCTTCTCCGGGGTGGCCGCCTTGACCGCCGCGGGTGGGCGCCGAGGGCGGGCCGGCGGGGGCACCACCTCGCCTTCCACCACAACCGGGGGGTCCGAGGTGTCGAAGGCGTCGGCCACCGCGTCGGCCAGGCTGGCGGCCTGCCGGCGGCGGGACGGACGGCGCAGCCGCACGTCCTCCAGCGCGGCTTCGTCGGTGGGATCGGGGCCGGCGGCGGCACCCTCCCCGGCCTGCTCCGCGCTCTCCTTCGGGGGGCCCTGGAACAGTGACCGGAGCCGAGCCGGCACCTCACGCACCGGGGTGCCGGTGATCAGCAGCAACCCGTACAGCGCGACCAGGCCGAGCACCGGGGCGGCCACCTGGCCGGTCAGCCCGACGATCAACGGGGCGCCTGCGACATAGCCGAGCGCACCGCCCGCGACACGCCAACCGGGCAGGTCGATGGGCGCGCCGCGCAGCACGTGCGCCATCCCGAGCACGCCGAGCGCCAGCAGCAGCCCGCCGAGCACCACCCGCGGGCGGATCTCCGGGCGGGACGGGGTGCACATCAGGTAGACCCCGATGCCCAGCAGCAGCACCGGCAGCGGAGCCGACGCCCCACCGATCACCGTGGTCACGCCGAGGGTGACCGCCGCGCCGACTGGCCCGCCGGCGCCCCACCAGATCCCGGCGGCACTGACCACGGCGAGCACCAGCAGCACAATGCCGAGCCCGTCCCGCCGGTGTGCCGCGTCCAGCTCACGGGTGCGCCCGACCGCGCGACGCAGCAGGCCGAAGCCCATGCCGATCACCGTGATGATGTCCTTGCGGGGCGGGCGCCGAGGCGGGGTACGCCGCGCGGCGGAGCCACCCCGGGTTGCCGGTCGGCCCCGGGTTGTCGTCGTGCGTCTGCCCGTGGTCGACCGTCCCGCCATAGTCAACTACGGTAGCCGGCCGGACCGACGAAGTGGCGCAAGCCGCCCCGCCCGGAGCGGCACAGGTAGCGTGATCTGCATGCGATTGACCAAGTTCGGACACGCCTGCGTGGCGCTCGAGGAGGCCGGGACCACGGTCGTGCTGGACCCGGGCACGCTGACCGATCCGGCCGCCGCGCGCGGGGCGGACGCCGTGCTGATCACCCATGAGCACTTCGACCATTTCGCCCCGGAGACCCTGGCGGCGGCCGCCACGGCGAACCCGGAGCTGGCGGTGTGGGCGCCGGCGGCGGTGGTCGCGCAGCTGGCCGGGATCGAGGAGCTGGCCGGGCGGGTGCACCCGGCCGCGCACGGCGATGTGCTCAGGATTGGCTCGCTGGACGTGCATGTCTACGGCGAGTGGCACGCGCCCACCCATCTGGACCCGGTGACCAACGTCGGGTATCTGGTCGGCGGCCGGGTCTTCCACCCCGGTGACGCGTTCACCGTGCCGGAGGAGCCGGTGGACACGCTGCTGGTGCCGTCCAACGCGCCGTGGCTGAAGTCGCTCGAGGTGCTCGCCTATACCGAGCAGGTGGGCGCCCGCCAGGGGTTCTCCATCCATGACGGGCTGCTCAACGAGATCGGCCTGATGGTGGTGGACAACGTGCTGGGCGCGGCATCGAAGCGGACCGGCAAGGAGTACCGCAGGCTGCCGGTCGGGGAGAGCACCGAGCTCTGATCCGACGGTGGCCGGCCTGGTCGCGAGCCGCCGGGCCGATCAGCTGACGGCCGCCTCCAGTATCGGGCTGAACGCCGCCTCGGCGGCGCCGACCAGGTGCGCGTCCCGGCTCAACGTTGACCGGGCCACCTCGGTGTACTCGACGGCCCGGCTCACGATGCTGCGCTCCCGCACCCGGGTGCCCACCACTTCCAACACCGGCTCGGGCAGCGCGGCGAACAGGTCACCGAGCACCACCAGCCGAGGGGCGAGCAGGTTGACCACGTTGACCAGGCCGAGCCCCAGCCAGGAGGTGTAGTCGGCCAGCCGGTCAAGCGCGTTGGCCGGGTCGGCGCCCAGTTCCCGCAGTTCGGCGTAGAGCTCGCCCCGGCCGATGTTCAGCGGCAGGTTGAGCGCCCGGCACAGCGCGTTCGCGCCCACCTCGGTCTCCCAGCAGCCCCGGCAGCCGCAGTGGCACTCCCGCCCGTCCGGGCGCACCACCATGTGTCCGAGCTCCCCCAGGTACCCGCTGGCGCCCCGGATGGCCCGGCCGCCCAGGATCACCCCGCCGCCCACGCCGACGTCGCCGGCCACGAACATCATGTCGGCGACCCCGCGAGCCACCCCCCGGGTCTGTTCGGCCAACGCGCCCAACTCGGCGTCATTGGCCACGGTGACCGGCATCCGCAGCCCGGCGGTGAGCTGCTCGCCCAGTGGCACGTCCACCCAGCCCAGGTGTGGCGCGTCCCGCACCAGTCCGTCGGAGTGCCGCACCACGCCAGGCACCGAGACCCCGGCGGCGACCACCGGCAGCGACAGCTCGCTGGCCAGTACCACGGCCGACTCCAGCACGCCGGTGATCACATCGCGGGGCACGGCGGCCCCAGGGCGCAGCCGCCAGCTGAGCCGGCCCAGGATCTCCCCGCCCAACCCGAACAGCGCCATCGCCACCCGGTCCACCCGGATGTCCACGGCGAGCACCAACGCCGCCTGCGGGCTGGGCACCACTAGCAGCGACGGCCGGCCGGCCCCACTGCGCCGGGACGGCAGCCGCTCGCTGACCAGCCCGGAGTCGGCCAGCCCGTCCACCACGGCCTTGATCGTGCTGCGGTTGAGCCCCAGCTCGGTGGCCAGGACCGCACGGGTGCACGGACCGTCGAGGTGCAGTCGCCGTAGCACCGCACCCCGGTTGTGTCGCCGCGCGTCGTCCGGGCGGGCGCCCTCGGTGATCGTGCTACTCACACTGCACGACGCATCGGGCCCGCCCGCCGCGCGCTACCCCGGCGGCCATGGTTCGTTCGCTCACCTGGCAGCGGCTCTCCGGCGGGACAGCGCATCCACGGCGGCGGCCAGCAGCAGCACGACCCCGGTGACCACCAACACCACCGACGCCGGCTGCCTGAGCAGCCCGAGGCCGTTCTGCACCAGCGCGATCACCGTGCCACCGATCACCGCGTTGCTCATCCGGCCCTTGCCGCCGAACAGCGAGGTACCGCCGATCACCGCCGCGCCCACCGCGTAGAGCAGCACCGTGCCGTTGCCGGCGTTCGGGTCCACCGAGCCGACCTTGGAGGAGTACACGATGGCGCCGATCGCGGCCAGCGACGCCGACACCACGAACACGCTGGCCCGGATCCGGGGCACGTTGATGCCGGCGCGGCGGGCGGCCTCGATGTTGCCGCCGACCGCGTAGATGTGCCGGCCGTAGGCGGTGCGGTCCAGCACATAGGTGCCGACCGCGAGCAGCGCCAGGATGATCGGCACCACGTAGGGCACCCCGCTGATCACGATCAGCGAGCTCTGCGACCGGTTCAGGGTGAGCAGGAACGTGCCTATCGCGGCCAGCACCACGACCACGGCGACCTTGGTGAGCACCAGCGGGGTGGGCTGGGTGACCAGCCCGTTGCGCAGCCGGGCGAAGTGCCGACCCAGCACCACCGCCGCGTAGCCGCCGGCGGCGATCAGGAACAGCACCCAGCTGGCCAGTACCGGCAAGTTCCCGTTGGCCACCGCGAACAGCGTGTCGTTCTGCAGGGCCAGGGTGCCGCCACTGCCGATCAGCTGCAGGATCACCCCTTGCCAGGCCAGGAACAGGGCCAGCGTGACCACGAACGAGGGGATACCGATCCGGGACACGGCAAACCCGGTGAGCAGGCCGATCGAGGTGCCCACACAGATCGCCAGCAGCATCTCCACCCAGGGGTTCGGGCCGAACCCGATGAGCACGATGAGCAGCGCGATCACCGGTGGTATGACGGCGGCCCAGATCTTCAGCTGGACGGCCAGCGCGGCGGCCGCGAGCAGCAGCACGCAGAACGCCAGGAACACTCCGATGCCCATGCCGCCCAGCAGGTTGCCCCCGCTGACCAGGTGCAGCGCCAGCACCGCGGCGGTGACCCCGGACGCGGTACCGGCGGACAGATCGATCTCGCCGAGCAGCAGGACAAAGACCAGGCCCATCGCGATGATCGTCACACCGGCGCCCTGGGCCAGCAGGTTCGCGATGTTGCCCAGGGTGAGGAAGCTGTCTGAGGCCACCGAGAACAGCACCAGCAGCACGATCAGGCCGAACAGCGCGGGCAACGAGCCGAGCTCGCCGCCGCGGACCCGGGCCAGGTAGTCGCGCAGCGCCTCGGGGGTGGATCGGGCGGTGGTGTCGATGCCGAAGTCGGTTACCGCTTCGGCGCGGGGCGGCGGCAGGCCCGGGGTGGGGGGCGCGCCGGCCGGAGAAGTTTCAGTCATGTCCGCCTCCACTCCCTAGATGGTGACCGTGTCGGGGCGAGCCAGGCCGAGATCGCCGGACCGGCCGGCGGTGATCAGCTCGACCACCTGGCTGTGGGTGACGTCCTTGGTGGGCAGGTCGGCCACCAATCGACCGAGGTACAGCGTGGCGATGCGATCCGAAACCTCGAACACGTCGGTCATGTTGTGGCTGATCAGCACCACACCGAGGCCCTGCTCGGCGAGCCGGCGGACCAGGTCCAGCACCTGGCGGGTCTGCGCGACGCCGAGCGCGGCGGTGGGCTCGTCCAGCAGCACCACCTTGCTGTTCCAGAGCACCGCCTTGGCGATCGCGACGGTTTGCCGCTGCCCGCCGGACAGCGAGGACACCAGGGTGCGCACCGACTTCACGGTGCGAACGGAGAGCGTCGCCAGTGTTTCTCTGGCGGCCTGCTCCATGCTCGCCTCGTCCAGCGCCCATGGCTTGCCGCGTTCCCTGCCTAGGAACATGTTCTGCACGATGTCCAGGTTGTCCGCCAGCGCGAGGTCCTGGTAGACGACCTCGATACCCAGCGCGGCGGCGTCCCTCGGGCCGTGCACCTTCACCAGCTCGCCGGCGAAGCGCATCTCCCCCGAGTCGGCCGCGTAGATCCCCGCGATGCACTTCACCAGCGTGGATTTACCGGCACCGTTGTCGCCAACGAGAGCGGTGACCTCGCCGGGGCGAACCGCCAGATCCACGTCGTGCAGCACGTGCACCGGGCCGAAGCTCTTGTTCACCGCCGTGAGCTCCAGGATCGGCTTGGTCACGCTTCCTCCCTCTCACCTGTCACATCAGTCCCAGCCTAGAGCGTGGATGACCGGGGGCCCGGACTGGTCACAGGCTCCCCGGCCAAGTACCGCTACTGCTGCTTGATGCCGAGCTGGTCGCAGGCGGCCTGGGTGTCCGCCACGCAGATGTCGGACGCCTTCACCCCGCCCTGGTCGACGACCTGCTTGACGTTGTCTTTGGTGATCAGGATCGGGGTGAGTAGCACCGACTTGACCGCTCGGTTGTTCTTGGTGTCCTGGGTGGTCGCGGTGGCCAGCGCGTCGGCCCCCGCCTTGTCCCCCTTGGCCAGCGCGCCGGCCAGCTTCGCCGCGCCGTTGGCCTCGTCGGCGATCGGCTTGAACACCGTCATGTACTGCTCGCCGCGCAGGATGGCCTGCAGGCCGTCCGGGGTAGCGTCCTGTCCGGTGACGATTGCCTTGCCGCTCAGTCCGGTCTTCTTCAGCACGGTGATCACCGCGCCGGCCAGCCCGTCGTTGGCCGCGACCACGCCGTCCACCTTGCCGCCGTTGCCGGTGAGGAACTGCTCGAAGGTGATGCCGCCCTGCTGGTTGTCCCAGTTGGGGATGCGCTGGCTGGCGACCAGCTTCAAGGCACCGGAGTCGTACTTGGGCTTCAGCACGCTCTGCTGGCCGTTGTAGAACAGGGTGGCGTTGTTGTCCGTGGCCGCGCCCTCGATCTCGATCACCTGCGCGCCCTGCTTGCTGCCCAGGCCCTGCGCCAGGCCCTGACCCTGCAACGCGCCGACCCGGGTGTTGTCGAACGACACGTAGTAGTCGGCCGAGCCACCCAGGTTGAGCCGGTCGTAGTCGATGGTCGGGATGCCGGCGGCCTGTGCCTTCTTCTCCACCGCGGCGCCGACGTCGGTGTTCGGCGCGTCCAGGATCAGCACCTTGACCCCGTTAGTGATCATGCCGTCGGCCAGGGTGGAGAACTTCTGCACGTCACCCTGGGCGTTCTGGATGTCCGGGTCCAGCCCCTCGGCGCGCAGCGCCTTGTCCAGCAGCGGGCGGTCGAACCCTTCGTAACGGGCCGAGGTGGAAGTGTCCGGCAGGATCACGCCCACCTTCGCCCCCGCGGCGGCGGGTGGCGGGCTGCTGGCGCCACCACCGCCACCGCCGCCACTCGAGCTGTTCGCGCCACATGCGGTGAGCGCGAGCATCAGCCCCGCGCCGGCCGCGAGCAGGGCTACGCCGGTACTGCGCATGTGAGTCCTCCGCTGTGCCTCGACGACGGCGCTCCCTCGAGCCTCCCGCCGAATATGTTGTGGCGCACAACGTACTTCCCGCCGCGGCTTATCAACAAGGCGGCTTCATCGATTCAGGGTCACGGTTGCGCAACGGTGCTGACATCCAACTGACACGAAACAAGTTGCCCGGTACGGACGGCGCCACGTCCCCGCACCCGCCACAACGCGTCGCATCAGCCTCATCCGTCACATTTCTGCCCGGCCTCAACCCGCGCCGGTGCATTCCCCGTCCCCCGGCCGCCGCGAGCGCTCACGGCGGACAGCGTGATCAAGCGACAGCCTGCATGCTGGCGCCCTCAGCAACAAGGGGTGATCCGTGATTCGGACAGGTTCAGCCCTGACGGAGGCTGGCCTCCTCAGTGGGTTCGCGCGGCCCCCAGCGGGTGTGATCCATGATTCGGTGGCCCAAGGGACGAAAAACGTCCTCTCTTGTTTCGAGACATCTGTGACGAGCGAAAAACATCCCTTTCAACACCGAAGCGCGGATCATGGCCAGCCGCCTGCCGCTTAGGGCGGCGACTTAGGCCGGCGGCTTAGGCCAGCGGCTTAGGGCGGCGGTTTGGGCAGGCGACTTAGGCCGGCGACTTAGGCCGGCGACTTGGGCCGGCGGCTTAGCGCAGGCGGCTTAGCGCAGGCGGCTTAGCCGCAGGTGGGCGGCGCGAGCGGTCAGGTAGCGCTGCTCCGGCAGGCTCGCGGTACGGCGGGCGGCCAGCTGGTAGGCCTCGAGGGCGGCCATCCGGTCGCCGGCCAGCTCCAACAGGTGCGCGCGCACGGCGGCCAACCGGTGGTGAC